>NZ_CP040244.1:5233097-5534747 GCF_005517195.1 Streptomyces vilmorinianum
TCAACGACCACCGGCTGGTGGACGCGGGTCTCGCGAACTACTGGGGCTACAACACGATCGGCTTCTTCGCCCCGCACAACGCGTACGCCTCGTGGGGCGACCGGGGCCAGCAGGTCCTGGAGTTCAAGTCGGCGGTACGGGCCCTGCACCAGGCGGGCATCGAGGTCATCCTCGACGTGGTCTACAACCACACCGCCGAGGGCAACCACCTGGGCCCGACGCTCTCCTTCCGGGGCCTGGACAACCCCTCCTACTACCGGCTCTCGAACGACCGCCGGTACTACACGGACACCACCGGCACCGGGAACTCGCTGCTCATGCGGTCCCCGCACGTCCTCCAGCTGATCATGGACAGTCTGCGGTACTGGGTCACGGAGATGCATGTCGACGGCTTCCGCTTCGACCTGGCGGCGACGCTCGCCCGGCAGTTCCACGAGGTGGACCGGCTGTCGTCCTTCTTCGACCTGGTGCAGCAGGACCCGGTGGTGAGCCAGGTGAAGCTGATCGCCGAGCCGTGGGACGTGGGCGAGGGCGGCTACCAGGTCGGGAACTTCCCGCCGCTGTGGACCGAGTGGAACGGCAAGTACCGGGACTGCGTACGGGACTTGTGGCGGGGTGAGCCCAGGACGCTCGCCGAGTTCGCCTCCCGCCTCACCGGCTCGTCCGACCTCTACCAGGACGACGGCCGCCGGCCGCTCGCCTCGGTCAACTTCGTGACCTGCCACGACGGGTTCACGCTGCGCGATCTCGTCTCGTACAACGGCAAGCACAACGAGGCGAACGGGGAGGGCAACCGGGACGGCGAGAGCTACAACCGCTCGTGGAACTGCGGGGCCGAGGGCGATACGGACGACATCGGCATCCGGGAGCTGAGGGCCCGGCAGATGCGGAACTTCCTCGCCACGCTGATGCTCTCGCAGGGTGTGCCGATGCTCAGCCACGGCGACGAGTTCGGGCGGACACAGGGCGGCAACAACAACGCGTACTGCCAGGACAACGAGGTCTCGTGGGTGCGCTGGCCGGAGCCGGGCGCGTCGGAGGAGGGCACGCTGCTCGAGTTCACCCGGGCGATGGTGCGGCTGCGGCGGGACCATCCGGTCTTCCGGCGCCGCCGCTTCTTCCACGGGCGGCCGGTGGAGGGCACGCACGACGAGCTCACGGACATCGCCTGGTTCACCCCGCAGGGCGAGGAGATGACCGCGCGGGACTGGCAGGCGGCGCACGCGCAGGCGCTGTCGGTCTTCCTGAACGGCAACGCGATCTCGGAGCCGGGGACGCAGGGGGAACGGATCGCGGACGACTCCTTCCTGCTGATGTTCAACGCGTCGTCGCAGGAGCTGGAGTTCGAGGTCCCGATCAACCACGGCGAGAGCTGGCGCGTCGTCGTGGACACCTCCCACCCGGAGGGCATCCCCCCACAGGAGGGCCCGAAGGTAGCGGCGGGCGAACGCGTACCCCTGGCCCCCCTGAGCCTCACGGTCCTGAGACGCCCGGCGTAGCGGGGGGGGCGCCCCCGCCCTCCCCGGGTTGTGGTCGCCCGTTCCGCCGGGGCGATCGGCCACAGTCCGGGCGGAGGCGCCGGCGTTCAGGGGCTGGTCGTCAGCTCAGGGGCGGTGGGCGTCGGGATGTGGGGGCGGGTCGTCCAGGACAGGGCCGCGCAGAGGACCGCCGCGACCACCGCCACCGTGAAGGCCGCCGGCGCGCCGTGCGTGTCCGCGAGGCGGCCCGAGAGCGCGAGCGCGAGGGCCTGACCGCCCACGACTCCGCTGGTCAGAAAGGCCATCGACTCCGCGAGCCGCGAGGCCGGCACGGTCCGCTCGGTCAGGCCGAAGACCGTGATCAGGTGGGGCGCGTACGCCGCGCCGAGGACGACCACGGCGACGTACAGGCCGACGAGCGAGTCGACGAGAACCAACGGCACGGAGAGCACGACGAGCGCGCCCGTCGCGGCCCGCCAGCGCACGGCCGGCCCGATCCGCGCCGGCACGGCGGCCATCGAGAGCCCGGCCGCGGCGCTCATCACCCCCATCGCCGCGTAGACGAGCCCGGCCTGCGCCGGCGCCCCGAGCTTCTCGGTGAGCGCGGTGATCCCGGCCTGCGAGGCGCCGAACATGGCGCCCTGGAGCACCATCGTGACCCGAAGGGCGTACGCGGATCGCGGCAGCCGCCCCCGTTCGGCGGCGACCGAACGGGTGGCGGTGGGCCGGGCCGCGCCGGCCGACGGGTGCAGCGCGAAGGCCGTACCGCAGCAGGCAAGGAGCGCGGCGGCCAGGAGGAGAGCGGCGGCCGGGTGGGCGAGTGCGGCGGCGAGGCCGACGAGCGCCGGGCCGAGGACGAACGAGACCTCGTCGAGGGTGCCTTCGAACGAGAGGACCGTGGTGACCGTCCGGTCGTCCGCCCCCGAGCGCCGGGCCAGCGCGACCGAACGGGTCCGGGCCAGCGGCCCGACCTGCGGGACGGTCGCCCCGGCGAGCGCGCCGAGGACGACCAGCCAGCCGGTCGCCGCGTGCGCGAGTGCCGCGAGGACGAGCCCGGCGACGGCCACCGCGTTGGCGAGGGACGCGGCGAGGACCACCCCGCGCTGTCCCCGCCGGTCCGCGAGCCGCCCGATGACCGGCCCAGCGACCGTCTGTCCCGCCGCGAGCGCCCCGCCCGCGAGCCCCGCCGTCGTCAGGGACCCGCTCGTCTCGGCGACCAGGAGCAGGGAGCCGAGCTGGCACATGGCGGTGGGCAACCGCCCCAGAAAGGAGACGACCGGCAGTACCGGTCCGAGCAGGGACAAGGTGTCGCGATACATCCGGAGCATCACGCGAACGTAACGCGATGCACACGAACGGACGCATGAGGCGATGACACAGAAGCCGTCCTGCCGGGTACGTACGTTCGCATGACGTCCTCGCTCACCGCCCCGACGGTCCCCACCGCCACCTACCGGCTCCAACTCCAGCCGGAGTTCCCCTTCGCCGCAGCCGAGCGAGCCGTCCCCCACCTCGCCGGCCTCGGAGTGTCCCACCTCCACCTGTCGCCGGTCCTGGAGGCCGTGCCCGGCTCCACCCACGGCTACGACGTGACCGACCACCGCGCGATCCGGGCCGAGCTGGGCGGCGAGGAGGGGCTGCGGGCGCTCGCGGCGACCGCCCGGGCCCACGGGCTGGGCCTGGTCGTGGACCTGGTGCCCAACCACATGGCGGCGTCCCCCCGGCACAACCACGCCCTGCGCGAGGTGCTCCGCGAGGGCCCCGACTCGCCGTACGCCCGCTGGTTCGACATCGACTGGGAGGCGGAGGACGGCCGGATCCTGCTGCCCGTGCTGCCGGGCAGGCTGCCGGAGGTGCGGGAACGGATGCGGGTGGCGGACGGCGCGCTGCACCTGGACGGGCAGGACTTCCCGCTGCGCGCGGGCACGGAGGGGCTGCCCCTGGCCGAGCTGCTCGATGCCCAGTGGTACCGCCTCGGCTGGTGGCGGCTGGCCCGCACCGAGCTCAACTACCGCCGGTTCTTCACGATTTCGGAGCTGATCGGAGTACGGGTCGAGGACCCCGAGGTCTTCGAGGCGACGCACCGCACGATCGTGGAGCTGGTACGGGACGGGGTGATCGAGGGGCTGCGGATCGACCACCCCGACGGACTCGCCGATCCCGAGGGCTATCTGGAGCAACTGCACGAGGCGACCGGCGGTCGCTGCTGGACGGTCGTGGAGAAGATCCTCACGGGTACGGAACCGCTGCCGCCGACCTGGCCGGTCGCGGGAACGACCGGCTACGACGCCCTGCGCCATGTGGACGGGGTCTTCGTGGACGCCGTCGGCGCCGACGAACTCCTCGATGTGTACCGGGAGTTCGCGGGGCGGGCCGGGGACAGGGGCGGCTACTGGGAGGCGACCGCACGCCGCGCCGCGTACAAGGTCGTGACGCACGAGCTGGCGGCGGAGACGGCCGCGCTGACCCGGCTCGCCGGACGGATCTGCGCCGCCGACCCGGGGCTGCGCGACCACGCGCCCTGGGCGCTGCTGACCGCGATCCGCGAACTACTCGTCCGTGTCCCCGTCTACCGCACCTACCGCGCCGGCGGCGAGACGGTCCTGACCCCGGACGCGGCCCGCGGAGCCAAGGCGGCCTTCGCGGTGCCGGAGGAGGCCACGGCGGTCGACACCGTACGGGACCTGGCGCTCGGGCGGCTCGGCGACGGACCGGAACACCGGGCGTTCCGGGCGAGGTTCGCCCAGACCTCCTCCGCGCTGCGCGCCAAGTCGGTGGAGGACACCGCCTTCTACCGCTACACCCCGCTCCTGTCGGCGAACGAGGTGGGCGGCGACCCGGGGCGGCCCGCGGTCTCGCCCGAGGAGTTCCACGCGTACTGCCTGCGGCTCACCCGGGACTGGCCGGCGACCGGGACGGTGCTGTCCACGCACGACACCAAGCGCAGCGCGGACGTCCGGGCCGGGATCGCGGTGCTCTCCCAATGCCCGTCGGTCTGGGCGGAGTTGCTGCGTGAGGTGGCCGGGGTGCAGGCGCCCGATCCGCATCTGGCGTGGACGGCGTGGCAGACCGCGTTCGGCTTCGGCACGCCGGACCCGCAGCGGCTCGGTCCCGCGGTGCTGAAGTCCGTACGGGAGGCGGGGCTGCACACCAGCTGGACCGAGCCCGATGTGGTGTACGAACGGGCCGTGACCGATTTCGTGGCGGCCGGGCCCGGCCGGATTCCGCTCCGGGCGGCGTCGGAGGCGGCCTTCGCCCTGGAGCCGCACATCCAGGCGCAGATGCTGGGCGCGACCCTCGTCCAGCTGACGATGCCCGGGGTGCCGGAGCTCTACCAGGGGACCGAGCGGGAGTACCGGGCGCTGGTCGACCCGGACAACCGGAAGCCGTTCACGATCGGGGCGGACGACGACAAGACGGCGGTCGTGCGGGCGGCGCTCGCGCTGCGGCGGCGGCACCCCGAGGTGTTCGGCGCGCCGGGGAGCTACGCGGCGCTGACCGCGTCGGGGCCCGCGGCGCCGCACTGTCTGGCCTTCGCCCGGGCGGGAGAGGTGGTCACGGCCGTCACCCGGCTGCCGCTGCGGCTCGCGGAGGCCGGCGGCTGGCAGGACACGGAGCTGTCGCTGCCGGAGGGCCGCTGGTTCGATCTCCTCGACGGCGTACGGGAGTTCACGGGCGGCGCGGTCAAGCTGGCCGAGCTCTTCGCCGAGCGGCCGGTGGCGCTGCTCAGCCGCCTGGCCGTACGAGAAGACTCCGCGGGGCTCGGGTGATCAGCCCGGTCCGCCGGGGCCGGAAGCCGTCGGCGAGGCGGAGCCGGGGCATGGCGTCGAGGAGCGCCCGCAGGGCGTACTCGGCCTCGAAGCGGGCGAGGAGGACGGCGGGGCAGGTGCCGCTGCCGTAGGTGAGCTGGCCGGGGTCGTCGCGGTGCGGGTCGTAGCGGTCGGGTGCGCGGAACCGTTCGGGGTCGCGGCCCGCGGCTCCGATCAGCAGGGCGACGGGCTCCCCCGCCGGGATCGTGCCGCCGCTGACCCGCACCTCGGCGCCGGTGCGCCGGACGGCGATCTGCACAGGCGGGTCGCGGCGCAGCGACTCGGTCCAGGCGCGGGCGATCTGTCCGGCCGGGGCGTCGTGGAGCGCCACCGCCCGCTCCCGGTCGGCGAGGACGTTGGCGAGGAAGGAGGCGAGGGCCTTCTCCCGTACCGCGATCTGGCCGGTGCACTGGCCGGCGAGCGCGGAGGCGGCGCGGCCGCGTACCAGGCGCATCATGTCCCGGTAGGGCACGCCGACGGCGGCGGCGACGGTGCCGGCGGGCAGCCAGTGGCAGAAGTCCGCGACCAGATCGGCCTGGGGCCGGTCGGCGATCCGGCGGGCGAGGACGTACGCGGTGCGCGCGGCGACGGCCCTCAGTTCGGCCTCGTCGATGTCCTGGTGGGTCTCGGCGCAGGGCGGGTCGCCGGGCCGGTGGCCGTGGGTGAACCGGGCGTCGGTGAGGGCGGTGGCGACGTCGGCGTACCGGCTGAGGACCCAGGCGCGCAGCAGCGGGTCGTAGGTGAGCGGGAACTCCTCGCGCAGGACACGGTGGACGCGGTACGGGTTCCCGGTGGCGCCGGGGTCCAGGGGGCTGGGCGCGACGGTCCGGCCGGCAGACCGCTCGGCGGCGAACGGCCCGGAGCTCCTGACCTGCCCCGCGGCACGTGAGCTCCGGCCCGCGTCGGGGGCCATGCGCGGAAGGTCCGTCCACCGGTCCTGTCCCGTGCCCGGGTTCGTTTCCTCGCGCATCGAGCCCCCTGTCGGTCCGCCGTGGTTCGCGGCCGGAGGTCCTGGCGCGCGTCTCCCCACCCCATCACCGAGTGCCGCCGCCCGCAGGCCGCATACCGCCGAACGGGTGACGCCGACGACGTCTCGCTTTGGCGGCTCAGGGTTCCTGCCCGATCCGAACCGAACGATCGGATCGCGTTCGGAAAGCGGAAGCCTTTCTCACAGCCCGGGGCGGGGCGCGTTGCGGGCCTTCGCCGGGACCTGTCGGCGATCCTGGGGGACCATGTGGATGCTGTTCCTGGTCGTCTTGGTGCTCGCCGCCGTCAACGCGGTCAACAACCGGTTGGCCCCCGGCCTCTACGTGCCGGTCTGCGTCACCACGGCGGCCCTGCTCGTGCTGATCGCGCGGCTCTCCGGACTGACGGCGGACGATCTGGGTCTCGGGAGGGACACTGTCCGCCGCGGACTGCGATGGGGGCTGATCCTGGCCGCGGCCGTCGTCACGGTGTACCTGGCGGGGCTCGCCGTGCCGTTCACCCGGGATGTCTTCCAGGACCGGCGTGCGGCGGGTCTGACCGTCGGCGAGCTGGTGTACCACGCCCTGGTCCGCGTGCCGCTCGGCACGGTGCTGCTGGAGGAGATCGCCTTCCGTGGCGTGCTGTGGGCCATGCTGGAACGACGATGGGGCCACCTCTGGGCGACGGCCCTCTCCTCCTTCCTCTTCGGCCTCTGGCACGTCCTGCCCTCACGCGGGTTGACTCGCGCCAACGCGGCGGCCGCGGCGGTCTTCGGCACCGGCCCCGCCGGCGTGACCCTGTCGGTGGTGACGGCGGTCGCCGTCACGGCCCTTGCCGGTGTCCTGCTCTGCGAACTCCGCCGCCGATCGGGGAGCCTGATTCCGCCCATGGCACTGCATGGCGCGCTGAACAGCACGGGGTACGTGCTGGCCTGGGCGGCTGGACGCTGGTGGGGTTCCCCATAGCCCCCTCCCAGGCTCCGAGCCCACGGCACCGGACGCCGCGGCTGCAGCATCGACGGCGGGCAGCGCGCCCATCGATCAGGACCTGCTCGAAGCCTCGCGTCGGAGGCCGTCGGCGGTCACTGGTGGACTCCGGTGCACTGGAAGGGGCCCTACGCGTAGGGGAATTGCCCTACATGTCAAGGCAGTTCAGCGGACCGAGAGGCGGAAGGACATCTGCCCGAAGCCGACCATGTCCCCCGCCCGGACCGCCACCGCGCCCGTGACCCGGCGGCCGTTGACGGTCGTGCCGTTGGTCGAGCCGAGGTCGCGCAGGACCCAGAGCCCACCCTGGAGGGAGAGTTCGGCGTGCAGGCGGGAGACCGTCTCGTGGCTGAGCCGCAGTCCGTTCGCCGGGTCGCGGCCGATCCGCAGCGGGTGCGGGCCCGGTTCGGGCAGCAGCAGCTTCGGCAGCCGTTCGGCCTGCCAGGCGCGGCCGACCTTGGCCGTGAACGCGGACATCTTCTCGACCGCGCCCACCACGCGCTGCGTCCAGGTGGACTCGGTCTGCAGATCGGCGGTGAGGAGCGCGAGTTCGTCCGGCCGGCGCGCGGCGAGCGCCCGCTCCATCCGGAAGAGGAAGGTGTCGTGCGAGAGCCTCCCCTGCGCGGCACCCTCACGGAGCAGCACCAGCGCACGGTCCCGCTCGGCGTCGGAGAGCCGAGGGGAGTGCGTGGGGATCTCGAAAGGCGTCGTCACATCGTGATTGTCGGGCCGAGGGACCTGAAGTGTCCAGAACGGGGCCCACGGGCAAACCCGCATGCCCACCGAACAAGATCGCTGTTACGGTCTGCGGACTCGACTTCCTGGGGGATATGACGTGACCACGTCCTCGACCATGCACGACGGTTCCGACGGTTCCGACGGTTCCGACGGTTCCGACGGTTCCGACGGTTCCGACGGTCTGATACTGCGCCCGCTCTCCGGACCGGAGGAGCTGGCCCTGTTCTGCCGCCTCAGGTACGTCCTCGACCACGAACTCGAGGACGACCTCGCCACGGGCCGCCGACTGCCCGCGTGGATGTGGGTCGCCCTGCGCGGCGACCGCGTCCTGGCCAGGATCGCCTGGTGGACCAACAAGGAGGGCGGCGACCCGCTCGCCCTCGACTTCTTCGACCTCGACCCCACGCTGCCCGAGCCCGAGCGCGCCGAGATCGGCCTGCGCCTGCTCGAGACGGCGACCGCCGCGGTCGTACCGGCGGGCGCGGAGCGCGCAGCACGCCCGGAGTTCGGCCGGTTCCTGCCGGCGGACTGGCGCGAGGTGCCCGAGACGCGCGAGCAGCTGGAGACCCTCTTCGGCGTCCTGGAGCGCTCCGGGGCCCGCCCGCTGGTCGAGCGGCTGCGCCTGGAGTGGCGGCCCGGCACTCCCGTACCCGAGCCGAAGGGCCGGCTGGCGTTCCGCCCGGTACGGGACCGCGAGGACCTGGTCGCGCTGATGACCCCGGTCATGGAGGGCACGCTCGACGCGCACAGCCAGGCCGACCTGGCCTCCGGCCTCTCCGCGCGCGAGGCGGCGGAGAAGCACTACGACGAGGAGTTCCCGCACTACGCCTCGCCCCGCGAGTGGTGGCAGGTCGCCGAGCTCCCGGAGACCGGGGAGCCGGTGGGCTTCGTCATCCCGGCGCGGAACAACTACCACCACACGATCGCCTACATCGGTGTGCTCCCCACCCACCGCGGCAAGGGCTACATCGACGACATCCTGGTGGAGGGAACCCGCATCCTGGCCGGTCAGAATGTGCCGCGCATCCGTGCGGCGACCGACCTCGGCAATGTCCCGATGGCGAACGCCTTCGCCCGCGCGGGCTACGTGACCTTCGAGCGGGCGATCAACTTCGTCTGGGATGCGCCGGGCGCGGCCGGGTCCTGACTGCCAGGATGGACGCCGTAATCGTGTGGTCCATCGACGAGGGGATCGGCCGGTGCTGTTCGAGGTGTGGGCCCCGCAGGCCCGTGACCGGGTGACGCTGGAACTCAACGGTGCCGGACACCCCCTGGAGCGGGACGCCGAGCGGGCCGGCTGGTGGACGGGCCTCGCGACGGCCGGGAACGGCGACCGGTACGGCTTCTCCCTGGACGGCGGCCCCGTGCTGCCCGACCCCCGGTCCCGCCGCCAGCCGGACGGACCCGACGGCCTGAGCGCGGTCGTCGACCACGACGCGTACGTCTGGTTCAACGAAGCCCCTCGGCTGCGGCTGCGCGCCGGGGTCCTGTACGAGCTGCACATCGGGACCTTCACCCCCGACGGGACCCTGGACGCGGCGGCTGAGCGGCTCGGGGAGCTGGCGGGACTCGGCGTCACCCATGTGGAGCTGATGCCGCTGTGTCCTTTCCCCGGGACGCGCGGCTGGGGGTACGACGGCGTCGCGCCGTGGGCGGTCCACGAGCCGTACGGCGGGCCCACGGCGCTCAAGCGGTTCGTCGACACGGCGCACGGGCTCGGGATGGGCGTGATCCTGGACGTGGTCCACAACCACCTGGGCCCGTCCGGGAACCATCTGCCGTCCTTCGGCCCGTACTTCACCGACACCCATCACACGCCGTGGGGCGCGGCGGTGAACCTGGACGCGCCCGGCTCGGACGAGGTCCGCGCGTATCTGATCGGCAGCGCGCTCGCCTGGCTGCGGGACTACCGGATCGACGGGCTCCGCCTGGACGCGGTGCACGCTCTCGCCGACACCCGGGCGCTGACGTTCCTGGAGGAGCTCTCGGAGGCGGTGGACGAGCTGGCGCGGGAGCAGGGCCGCCAGCACTTCCTGATCGCCGAGTCGGACCTCGCCGATCCGCGCACGACGACGCCGCGCGTGGCCGGCGGCCTCGGCGTCCACGCGCAGTGGAACGACGACTTCCACCACGCCCTGCACACGGCGCTGACCGGCGAGTCGCAGGGCTACTACGCCGACTTCGCGCGCGCGCCGCTGGCGGCGCTCGCCAAGACGCTGACGCACGTCTTCTTCCACGACGGTACGTACTCGAGCTTCCGTGGCCGCCACCACGGCCGCCCCGTGGACCGGGTCCGCACGCCCGCGCACCGCTTCCTGGGCTACGCCCAGACGCACGACCAGATCGGCAACCGAGCGCTGGGCGACCGGCTCTCCGCGACCCTCTCCCCCGGTCTGCTCGCCTGCGCGGCGACGCTGGTCCTGACCGGGCCCTCGGTGCCGATGCTGTTCATGGGCGAGGAGTGGGGGGCGTCGACCCCCTGGATGTACTTCACCGACCACACGGACCCCGAGCTCGCGGAGGCGGTACGGCAGGGCAGGCGGCGGGAGTTCGCGGCGCACGGCTGGGCGGAGGAGGACATCCCCGACCCGCAGGAGGCGGCCACCCGGGACCGCTCCGTCCTGGACCGCTCGGAGCGCGAGCGCGCCCCGCACAACCGGCTCCTGGCCTGGCACCGCGAGCTGATCGCCCTGCGCCGCACGCTCCCGGACCTCACGGACCCGGACCTGGCCGCGGTCCGGGTCGCCTTCGACGAGGAGGCCCGCTGGCTGGCGTTCCGCCGCGGGGTGCTGCGGATCGCGGTCAACCTGGGCAAGGAGCCGGCGGAGATCCCCCTGGGCACGAACGGCCGCGACCGCGTCCTCGCGGCCTGGGACCCGGCCGACGCCCCGGGCACGGACGGCCTCCTACGCCTCCCGGCGGAGTCCGCGGTGATCCTGACGGACGCCTGACGGGGACGCGGCGCGGGTTGCCCGGGCTCCGAGGAGACCCCGTGGCCGGTGACTCCGCCGGCCCGGCGGGCCGGCGGGCGGGTTGACCCGACGGCACGGGCGAGCGGGCGGCCCGGGTTGGCCCGGCGGCCGGGGCGCGGCGGTCTCCGGGGGCCTCCGTGCGGTCGGCGGTCCGGCCGGGCCGGGGCCCCGGGCTCCGGCAGCCCCGGCGTGCCGGTGACTCCGGTGCGCCCGACGGCCTGGCGTTCCAACGGCGGATTGGCCCGGCGGCCTGGCGGGCCCGGGTTCGCCCGGCGGCCGGGGCGCGGCGGTCTCCGGGGGCCTCCGTGCGGTCGGCGGTCCGGCCGGGCCGGGGCCCCGGGCTCCGGCAGCCCCGGCGTGCCGGTGACTCCGGTGCGCCCGACGGCCTGGCGTTCCAACGGCGGGTTGGCCCGGCGGCCTGGCGGGCCCGGGTTCGCCCGGCGGCCGGGGCGCGGCGGTCTCTGGAGGCCTCGGTACGCCGACAGTCCGGCGGCACTGGTTCGCCCGACGGCCCGGTTGGCCCGGCGTCGCGGTTGACCGCCCGAGCGGCGCCGGGGCACCGGCAGCCGGGGTTGCCCCGGGCCCGGCGGCGGCTGGGCGGCGGGTCGGTGGGCCTCGTGGGCCAGTTGGACCAGCATCGGCCTGTCTTCGGCGCGGCGCGCTCGGCGCGTGGTGGGCTGGGACGGGCGGGGGGAGTCCGGTACGTCGACCTCCGTTCGGGGACTCGCGCATGACCACGCTCATCACTGTCGCCGCGATGGCCGTCGCCCTCGCCGTCGGCCTGATCGCCAACCACGTCCGCAGTCGCCGCACGGCGGACGAGGAGGAGGACGCCGAGGCGTCCGTCAGCGATCTCATCAGCCCGCTGGAGACCCTCGCCGTCCTCCTGGTCGCCTTCGTCATCGTCGTCGCCGCCGAGTCGTTCGGCGCGGCCGGTCAGGCCGTGCAGCTGGAGGCGCGGCGGGTCGACCAGCTCTACGAGGTGGCCGACTACGCGCCCGAGCCGCAGCGGGAGCGGCTGCAGGCCGCCGCCGTCTGCTACGCACGCGCCATCGAGACCCACGAGTGGCCCACCATGGCGGACGGCGGCGCCCAGGCCTCGCCCCGTGCCTCCGTGTGGTCCACCGAGTTCCGCAGGTCCTTCAAGGACCTCGCCCACCAGGGCGACGCCACGTTCGACGCGCTGGTCCAGGCCGACGACGAGCGCTCCCAGGCCCGGCACACCCGGCTCGGCGAGGCGACCCCCGCCATCCCCACCGTCGTCTACTGGTTCATGGTCGTGTCGCTCGCCGCCACGGTCGGCGCCTTCGCCTTCGGCCTGCCCCGCAGACGCGGGCCTGCGCACCTGCTCCTCCTGTGCACCCTCGCCGTCCTGTTCACCGGCTCCCTGCTGCTGATCGAGGACATCGACCGGCCCTTCACCGGACAGATCCGCATCACGGGCGACGCCATGCTGGAGACGGCGAACGACATCTCCGAGGACTTCTCCACCGACCACCCCGCCTCCGCGCTCCCCTGCGACGAGGGCGGTACGCGCGTCACCTGATCACCCGCCCCTCGCTTCACCCCACCCTCGCTTCACCCCACCCTCGCTTCACTCCACGATCGCCATCTCCCGCGGCGTGTTGTTGAAGCGACGGCCCGAGCCGTCCTCGTTCACCGTCACGATGTCCTCGATCCGGACCCCGAAGCGTCGCGGCAGATAGATGCCCGGCTCGATGGAGAAGCACATGCCGGGCACGACCGGCCGCTCCTCGCCCTCGATCATGTACGGGGGTTCGTGCGTCGTGACCCCGATGCCGTGGCCGGTGCGGTGGATGAAGTACTCGCCGTAACCGGCGTCCGTGATGACCTTGCGGGCCGCCCGGTCCACGTCCTGGCAGGCCACGCCGGGCCGGACGGCCTCGAAGCCGGCCTGCTGGGCCTCGCGGACGATGTCGTGGACGCGCCGCTCCTCGGCGTTCGGCTCGCCGACGTGGACGGTACGGGTGGTGTCGGAGCCGTACCCGTGCTTGAGGCCGCCGAAGTCGAGGACCACCATGTCCCCGCGCTCGATGACCCGCTCCCCCGCCTCGTGGTGCGGGTTGGCGCCGTTCGGCCCGGAGCCGACGACGGTGAAGTCGACCTGGGAGTGGCCGAAGCGCATGAGCAGCGCGGCGAGGTCGGCCGCCACCTCGGTCTCCCTGCGGCCCGCGAACCGGACCGTGAGGATCTCCTCGTACGCCTGGTCGGCGGCGGCGCCGGCGGCGGCGATCCGCTCCAGTTCGTGCGCGTCCTTGACGGCCCGGAGCATGGGCAGCGCCTCGGTCAGCGACACGTACGAGGTGGCGGGCAACTCCTTCTGCAGGCCGAGCAGGTGCATCGCCCAGGCGTTGTCGCTGACGCCGAAGCGGCCGGCGACGTCGAGCAGCGGCGCGGTGACGGCGTACGGGTCCTTGCCGTCGGTCCAGTCGCGCAGGGTGAGCGCGGCGGCGCCCGGGGCCTTCTCTGCGTCCGGCGCCTCCAGCGTCGGCACGACGAGGACCGGGTCCCGGTCCACGGCGAGGACGAGGACGGTGAGACGTTCGGTGATCGCGGTCGGCTGGTACCCCGTCAGATAGACCAGGTCGGGGCCGGGGGCGACGAGAACGCCGGCGAGTCCCGCGTCGGCCGCGGACGCGACGGCGCGGGCCATCCGGGCCCGGTAGTCCTCGGCGGTGAACGGAGCGGGTGCGGGCGTGCTCGGCATGGGGCCTCCTCCTCGGCGTACCCCAGCATCCTGCCCGCCGGGGGCGCGCGCCGCGACCTCTCAGCGCGGGTCCGGCCCCTGGGTGATGAGCCGTTCGAGCAGAGCGTGGAAGTCGTCGCCGACGACGATCCGCAGGTCTCCGCCGTCCTCGTCGCGGTCGCTGAGCTGGGTGAGCGTGCCGCCGCGCCACCAGAAGACGTACGGGCTGATGGCGCCCGGCGTGTCCTCGTAGCCGGAGGCGGCGAAGGAGGCCATCGCGCCGAGCGCGGGCACGATCGTGGTGTCGCGGATGGGGTGGAAGGCGAGCTGGTGGCGGAACGGCATCGCCACCAGGGCCCCGTCCTCGCCGAGCGGCCGGCCGGTGACGCGCCGTACGACCGCGTCCAGGTCGAGGACGCGGCTCGCGGTGTAGAACGAGTCGCCGAGGATCACCTCGAAGCACATGCCGTCGGCGTCCCGTACCGTCTCGTGGCCTTCCAGGGGCAGCCCGCGCAGGTTGACGAGCGCCCGGTCGCGCAGCTTCTGGACGTCGCCGAGCGGCTCGATGGCCTCGTCGGTGAGCATCATGACGCTCTCCGGCAGGTCGAGGGCGAGGATCTCGTACAGTCCGGGCGCGACGGTCCGGGCGTAGCCGAAGGTCGCGGGGTCGATGCCGTCGCCGCTGACCACCCGGGGGTAGAGCTGGGCGCGGATCTGCTCGGCCGGGAGGGTGTCGAGGGCGGACGGGCCGTCCATGGTGCGTACGACCAGGCCGACGTGGCGGCGGATGAGCGCGGGCCAGACACGCGGTCCGCGGCGGTCGTTGTGGCAGACGGCGGCGAGGTTGCCGAGCCCGAAGCGGCGGCCGTTGTCGTCGGTCACCAGGTCGGCGTAGACGGTCACTTCGAGGCCGAGCTCGGCGAAGGTCTCGCGGACCCGGCTGCGGAACAGGGCGGCCTCGCGCTCGGAGAAGTACGCGAACTCGGGGTCCCGGGGCACGTCGTCGCCGTCCCGCCTGGGTCCTCGCCGGAACAACCCCACGTCCGCCCGCCTTCCCTCGTCTCGCTCGGCCTGAGGAACAGCGTAGGGGGTGTCCTGTGGATCAGGCAGGCAGTCGCAGTCGCAGTCGCAGTCGCAGTCGCCGGGCCAACTCGGCCGCCGGGCCGCCCGGTTCCGTGCCCGTGTGGAGGAGTTCGACGCGGTGGACCAGGCGGGGCGCGCTCAGCGGTACAGCGACGGCGCCCGCGATCCCGGCGGCGAGGGAGACCGGAAGCAGCGTCAGTCCGTGCCCGGCGGCGGCCAGGGCGCCGACGATGCGGGTGTCGGTGCCTTCGTGGCGCAGGGCGGTACGGAAGCCGTGGCCGGTGGGGCCGCCGTGCGCGGCGCGCAGCCGGTCGAGCGGGAAACCGGCGTCGGGGGCGTCGAGCCAGCGCGCGTCGACGAGGTCGGCGAGGCGCAGGCCGGGCCGTCCGGCGAGCGGGTGGCCGTCGGGCAGGACCACGGCGAGCGGCTCCTCGGCGACGCGTACGGCGGTGAGCGGGGCGATGTCGGGGAGCGGCAACGGGTCGCTGGGGGCGGCGAGTCCGTCGATCAGGCCGAGGTCCGCGGCTCCGGTCGCGACGGCGGCGGGCACGTCGTCCCGGGGCAGGGTCCGCAGAGTGACGCCGACGGCGGGAAGGGCGGCGAGGGTACGGGGGTGCAGGGCGAGCGGGGAGGCGGCGAGGGTCAGCCGCTCGGGGGGCGCGGCGGCGAACCGGGCGAGGTCGGCGCGGGCGGCGTCGAGCCGGAGGAGGAGGGACCCGGCGTGTTCGAGGAGGCGCTCGCCGGCGGGGGTGGGGACGACGGGCCGGCGGCCGAGGAGCGACTGGCCGAGGTCGCTCTCCAGGGCGGCGATGTGCTGGGAGACGGCGGACTGGGTGTAGCCCAGCTCCCGGGCGGCCTCGGAGAAGGAGGTGAGCCGGGCGACGGTGACGAAGGTGCGGAGGTGGTGCGGGTCCATGGCGAGTTGAGCATAAGCGTTCACGATCGGGAGTGCAGGAATCATCGTTGGACGTGAACCAGGCTCCGCGACGAGCATGGTCGGCATGAACCCGAACCGCACTCCTTGTATCGCCCTGGTCGGCGACCGCTCCCCGCACGTGAAGTCCCATGTCCGCGTCCCCGCCCTGCTCGACGCGCTGGCCGAGCGGGACGGCCTCGTCCTCGACGCCTACTGGATCCCGAGCGGGGACGCGGAGGCGCCGGGCGCGGTGAAGGGGTTCGACGCGGTGTGGCTGCTGCCGGGGAGCCCGTACGCGAGCGAGGCGGGCGCGCTGGCGGCGATCCGCACGGCCCGCGAGGACGGCATCCCCTTCCTGGGCACCTGCGCGGGCTTCCAGCACGCGCTCCTCGAGTTCGCCCGCGACGTCTGCGGTCTGAGCGGCGCCGCGCACGCCGAGAACGACCCGGAGGCGGACGGCGACGACCTGCTGATCGCGCCGCTCGCCTGCTCGCTGGTCGGACACGAGGGCGCGGTGCGGGTGACTCCGGGTTCGCTCGCCGAGTCGGTGCTCGGCGCCGAGCGGACGACGGAGCGGTACCACTGCAACTACGGCCCGGACGGCCGTCATCTCGACACACTGCGGGCGCACGGCCTGCGGTTCACGGGCGAGGACGAGGACGGCCGGGTCCGGATCGCGGAGCTGCCCGGGCACCCCTTCTTCATGGCCACGCTCTTCCAGCCGGAGCTGGCGGGCGACGGCTCGCGCCCGCACCCGATCGTGCGGGCGCTGGCCCGGGCGGCGACGGAGAAGAGCCTCCGGTAACGGTACGGCTCAGGCGATCGCTGCTACAGCGAGTCGAGGCCGCGCTCGTGGCGGTCGACGGCTTCGCGTACGGCGTTGACGAAGGCGTTCCAGAAGTGGGCCTCGTTGGCGGATCCGACGCCGGCGCTCGTCCGCCGGCCGGAGGCGCTGGTGAAGTCACCGAACATCGCCTTGCGCAGTTCGGTGGATATCTCCAGCTGCGCGCCGGCACCGGTGCGGGTGCGGTTGACGATGTTCGCCGGGTCGTCGCCGTTCAGCGGGCTGTTGACGCCCGCGATGGTCACCGTCACGTCCAGCGCGGCGTTGCTGTTGCCGGTGGTGAGCCCGTACTTGGCGAAGGCCGCCCCGAGGTTGCGCATCAGCCGCGTGTCCCGGCCGCCGATGAGGATCTGCTTGGCCGGGGTGCCCGCGTCCGGCGCGAAGCCGTGCAGGGAGACGGCGTACATGTTGGCGCCGCAGACGGCCAGGGCGGCCGGGTCGTCGCAGTGGGTCGAGGTGACGTGGAGCGAGCTGGAGGACGCCAGGCCCTCGAACATCCAGTAGTCGCGCTGCGGCACGGCGGTGTCCGCCACCGGGTCGGTTCCGGCGCCGACGCGCGAGTAGCCGGCGAGGGTGAGGCAGAGCTCGCTGGTGCCCGCCTCGATGCCGCCGCCGTGCGGCGCGATGATCGCCGTGCTGCGGACCGGGTTGCTGGTGGCGCTCACGTTGTCGAAGAGTTCGGTCCGGGGGTGGGTGCGGAAGCGCCGCATCCAGTGGACGCCCTCCTGGTAGTCGGTGCTGCTGTACAGCGCCGCGTTCGAGGGGAAGTTGTCCGCGGTGGTGGCCGCGGCGGCGGTGCTGCCGTTCCCTGCGAGGTCGTTCAGCAGGGGGAGGGTGGCGGCCGCGGCGGCCACGGAGGTCAGGAGAGTGCGTCTGCTGGTGAGATTCATGCGGAGATCATCTCAACAGGGTCAGCTCATCCGTACGACGAGGTGGGCACGGTCCCGGCCGCGGGCCACCAGGCGGGCGTTGGTCTCGTCGGAGTCCCGTACCCAGCGCTCGGCGTGGGCCCGCTCCTTGCCGAAGCGGACATGGCGCTCGACGAGCCGCGGCACCCGGCGGCGGTCGTCCAGTTCCAGGAACCACACCTCGTCGAGGAGCGGGAGGACCGTGGCCCACGGGCCCTCGTCGTGGAGCAGGTAGTTGCCCTCGGTGACGACGAGCGGGACGTCCGGACCGACGGCTATCGCCCCGGCGACGGGCTCCTCCAGGACGCGGTCGAAGGCGGGGGCGTAGACGGTGGTGCCGGGCTCGGGGGCGCGGAGGCGGGCGAGCAGCGCGGTGTACCCGGCGGCGTCGAAGGTGTCGGGTGCCCCCTTGCGCTCCGCGCGGCCGAGCCGCACCAGCTCGCTCCGGGCCAGGTGGAAGCCGTCCATCGGCACGAGGGCGGCGAGCCCGTCGAGCCGGGCGACGAGGCGGGCGGCGAGCGTGGACTTCCCGGCTCCGGGCGCACCGGAGAGCCCGAGGATCCGCCGCCGCCCGGGCACGGCGAGCAGCCGGGCGCGTGCGGTGAGCTCGGCGAGCAGTTGGGCGTCCATGCGAGGCATTCTCGCACCGTTTTGCGACCATGAGGTCATACGTATAACGTGACGACATGTCCTCCATCGCGCTCGTCACCCTCGTCGTCCGTGACTACGACGAGGCCCTCGCCTTCTACACCGACGCCCTCGGCTTCGACCTCGTCGAGGACACGGACCGCGGCGACGGCTCCCGCTGGGTCGTCGTCCGCCCCCCGGGCGACCCCGCCGGCACGGCCCTCCTCCTGGCCCGCGCGAAGGGCCCGTCCCAGGAGTCCCGCGTGGGCACCCAGACGGGCGGCCGGGTCGGCTTCTTCCTCCACACCGACGACTTCACCCGCGACCACACCCGCATGACCACGGCCGGCGTCCACTTCCTGGAGGAACCACGCCACGAGCCGTACGGCACGGTGGCGGTCTTCGAGGACCTGTACGGCAACACCTGGGACCTGCTGCAGCCGGCGTCCTGAACGGGGCCGTCCGGCATGTCACGGAGTGCCGGACACCGGAATCGGCGAGATCTCCTGAGGGGGAGTACACCGGCGCGTACACGCCGCGGGCCGCCGACTCTTCCTCTCCCCACCTCTTTCGCACGAAGAGGGCGTCCGCTGATCGTCTTGATCGTTTTCTGGGTGGCGCCTAGGCTCCCATGCCCATGGAAACGGGGGAACCGGCACACGGCCGGCGGGGATGGCGTCGTGGTGCCGCGGCTCTGCTGGCCGGGGCGGCGGGGCTGGTCGTTCTGGGCACGGTGTTCGTCGTACTGCCGAGTGTGGTGGTCGACCACGATCTCGCCGGGGCGAGCGTCGCCGCGCAGGATCGGCTGAAGGCGGTGAACGATGTCCGTACGACGCTTCTGCAGGTGGTCGGCGGTCTGGTCGTGCTCTTCGGCGCGTACGCCACGTGGCGGCAACTGCGGGTGAGTCAGGACGGCTTGCGCGCCACTCAGGAGGGCTACGTCACCGACCGGTTCAGCCGGGCGGTCGACCAGCTCGGCAGCGACAAGCTGGATGTGCGCATCGGCGGGTTGCACGCGCTGTGGCGGATCGCGGAGCATTCCGCCCGCGACCGGGAGGCCATCATCTCGATCCAGGCCGCGTACCTGCGTACTCACCTGCCCTGGCCGCCCGCCACACCCGCCGCACCCGCCGGGCAGCCGGAATCGCCGGCGGCGGACGTCCCCATCAACGACATCGCACCGCTGGAGACCCGCGCCGCCGACGCCCAGGTGGCGCTGACCGCGCTCGGCGTGCTGTGCCAGAACCGGGAGCAGTCCTGGGTCAATCTCAGCATCACCGACCTGCGCCGGGCCGACTGCGACGGGCTGTGGTTTCCCGAGGTCAACTTCGACCGCGCGTGCCTGGAGGCGGCGGGCCTGTACCGCGCCAATCTGACCCAGGCGTCCCTGGTCTCGGTCAACCTCCGGCACGCCGACCTCACGACCGCGATTCTCCGCCGTGCCCGGTGCGTGCTGGCCGACCTGCGGGGCGCGAAGATGGTCGAAACCGACGTGCGTGACGCCGACTTCACCGAGACCGACCTGCGCGAGGCGAACCTGCGCAAGGCCGACGCCCAGGGCGCGGTGTTCCGCCGCGCCGACCTCCGCATGGCCGACGTGCGCGGCACCGACCTGAGCACCGCCGACCTTGTCGGCGCCCGCCTGACCGGCGCCCTGGCCAGCGAGCACACCCGCTGGCCCGCCGACTTCGACCCCGCGGCCGCCGGGGTCGTCGACGCCGACGACCCCGGCCCCGAGCCCTCCCCCCTGCTCCAGCCGACGGTGACGTGGCAGGCCCCGCCACTGCGTTCCGCGCCGTGACCAAGAGGCCCGGTCCGGACGGCTGCCACGCCTCCCCGGCCGCTCAGGCGGGGACGGGCTCCGCGGCGGCATCGTCGAAGGGTGGGTAGCTCGCGTCGCCCATGCGCTCGGCCGCGTCGATGTAGTCGACGAGAGCGTTACGGGATTGAGCGAGCCTCTTCATCTGCTCGTCCAGTCGCCGCAGCCGCGACCGCATCGCGGTCAGCAGCTCGGAACAGCCGGGCAGCTCCGGGGCCTCCCCGACCGCGCAGGGCAGCAGGTACGCGATGTCCTGGGAGGATAAGCCGGCACCGAGCAGGTGCCGGATCTGCTTCACGCGCAGCACGGCGCTCTCGTCGTACTCGCGATATCCGTTCGCGCCGCGGTCCGCCTCCAGCAGGCCCTGGGCCTCGTAGTAGCGCAACTGATGGGCGTTGACGCCCGTCCGGCGACTCAGTTCCCCGATCCGCATCGCAACCTCGCTTGACCTTCACACCGGTATGAACATCGACGATGCTGCCATGACCAACGAAACCACCACTCCCGTGACAGTCATCGGACTCGGACGGATGGGCCAGGCACTCGCCGGCGCGTTCCTGAAAGCCGGGCATCCCACAACCGTGTGGAACCGTACGGCCTCCAAGGCCGACCAGTTGGTGGCCGAGGGCGCACGGCCGGCGCCGACGGTCGGCGACGCGCTCAGGGCAGGGGCCCTGACGATCGTCTGTGTCACCGGCTACCAGGCCATGTACGAGCTGCTCGGCGCGAGCGATGTCGAGCTGGGCGGCACGACGCTGATCAACCTGACCTCGGGCGACTCGGCCCAGGCCAGGGACGCCGCCCGATGGGCCGAACAGCGCGGCGCCCGTTACCTGGACGGCGCCATCATGGCCATCCCGCCGGCGATCGGGACCTCCGAGGCGGTGATCCTGCACAGCGGGCCGCAGTCGGACTTCGAGGCACACAGGTCGACACTCGACGCGCTCGGCACCGTCACCCACCTCGGCGCGGACCATGGGCTGGCGTCCCTGTACGACGTGGCAGGCCTGGCCATGATGTGGAGCGTCCTGAACGCCTGGCTCCAAGGCACCGCCCTGCTCAGGACGGCCGGTGTCGACGCCGCGACGTACGCGCCGTTCGCGCGGCAGATCGCGGCCGGGGTGGCCGAGTGGCTGCCGGGGTACGCCGAGCAGATCGACAGCGGCGCCTTCCCGGCCGAGGTGTCGGCCCTGGAGACCGACGCGCGGGCCATGGCACACCTGATCGCGGAGAGCGAGGCTGCGAGCGTCAACGCCGAACTGCCGAAGCTGATGAAGGCGATGGCCGACCGCTCGATCGCCGCCGGACACGGTGGGGAGCAGTATCCGGTGCTGATCGAGGAGTTCGGCAAACCCCGCGCCGACTGACCGCCCCCGACCCCGACCCCGCCCCCGCCCCCGGGCTCGCGCCTCGCGCCACGCGCCACGCGCCACGCGCTGTTCAGACGGTCGCCGCGGTCCCGTCCGCCCGGGCGATCAGCATGTCGAGGAGCGAGAGCAGGGCGCCCCGGACGTCGTCGCGGGAGCGGGCGTCGAGCATGAGGATGGGGGTGTTCGGGTCGCGCAGGTGCAGGGCCGCTCCGATCTCCTCGGCGGTGTAGTGCTGTTCGCCGTGGAAGCAGTTCGCGCCGACCACGAACGGAAGCCCACGGCTCTCGAAGAAGTCGACGGCCGGGAAGCTGCGGTCCAGGCGGCGCGTGTCGACCAGCACGATCGCCCCGAGCGCCCCGTTCAGCAGGTCGTCCCACATGAACCAGAAGCGCTCCTGGCCCGGTGTGCCGAACAGGTACAGGACGACTCCGGCGTCGGTGAGCGTGATCCGGCCGAAGTCCATCGCCACCGTGGTGACCGACTTGGACTCGATGCCGTCGAGGTCGTCGACGCCGACCCCCGCGGCCGTCAGCCGTTCCTCCGTACGCAGCGGCTCGATCTCCGAGACCGTCTCGACCAGGGTCGTCTTGCCGACGCCGAATCCTCCGGCGATGAGGATCTTGACGGGGGCCGTGACGTCGTCGGCAGAGGTGTCATATCCGGGCAAGGTTGTCCCTGATTCTCATGAGCAGGTGGACGTTGGTGGTCGCGGCCGCCTCCAGGGGCGGCCGGTGGTGGATCAGCCCGCGGTCCGCGAGTTCGCCGAGCAGAAGCGTCATCGGGGTGAGGCGGATCCGCATCCGGGCGGCGATCTCGGCGACCGCCCTCCCGTTCGGCGGCGCGCACAGGGCGAGGACGGCCTGCCACTCGGTGGGCAGACCACTGTGGGCGTCCGCGGGCATCGCCGCCGTGATGGTGGTGTCCATGGTGAGGACGGTGGCCGCCGCGGCTGTACGCCCATCGGTCAGGGCGTACAGCCGCGTACGGCGCCGGCTGCCGCGCCGCGGCTCCCGGGACTCGTGCGGCTCGTGCGACTCCCGGGACTCGTGCGACTCCCGGAACTCGTGCGGCTCCCGCGGCTCGTGCGACTCGTGCGGCTCGTCCGCCATTACGAGCTCGGCGTCTGGGCGCGCTCGGGCGTGCCCAGCCACTCGCCGAGGGCCTGCGCGGTCCGTACGGCCTCCCCGCCCAGCTCGCCGAGGCGCGCCTTGCGGGAGGTCACCACGATGAGCGTGCTGCCCTCGCCGCAGCCGACGATGCAGAGGTAGCTCTCGTCCATCTCGACCAGTTGGCGGATGACCCGGCCGCCGCCGACCTCCCGGGAGATCGCCTTCATGGTGGCCGCGACTCCGGAGGAGGCGGCGGCGATGCGCTCGGCACGGTCCCGTTCCAGCAGGTAGGCGCTGAGCTTGATGCCGTCGTTGGACAGGAGCACGGCGCCCTGGATGCCGGCGATCCTGCTCAGGTTGTTGTCCAGGACGCTGTAGATCATGTCGTTGGGTGTCGTCGTCATGGCTGATCCCGTCGGAGCTCTTCTTCGACTGTCTGGGTCCCGTGTTCGTAGTCCGCCCAGGCATCGGCGACCTCTTCCGGGGTCGCCTTGTCCTGTACGACGGTCTCCTCGGGTGCGCGGGGCGCGCGGAGTTGCTCGGCGATGTGGGTCTGCGGGACGCGCTCGGGGAGGGCCGGGCGCGAGGTGCCGTCCGAGACGCCGTCCCGGGTGCCGTCCGAGCTGCCGGCCCGGGTGGCGGCGCCGACGGGCCGCTCGGGTGCCCGGTTCGCCACTCGGCGGCTCGGCAGACCGGAGCCTGTGTGCAGGACCAGTTCCGGCTTGCGCTCCTCCGGCGGACGCGGCGCGGGGACGGACGACGGTACGGGGAAGGAGGGTGGTACGGGCGCACCCGACGGCTCCCGCACGGGCTCCGTCCGCGAGTCCGCCCCCGACTCCGTCCGCGAGTCCGTCCGTACCAGTAGGTCCTTCGGCAGGATCACCACCGCCGACGTGCCTCCGAAGACCGAGCGGCGCAGCGTGACCGTGGCCCCCAGCTGGTCGGCGAGGTGGCCGACCACGAAGAGTCCGAGCCGGTGGGCGTTCTCCGCCAGGACGGAGTACGGCGGAGCCGAGTGCAGGCGGGCGTTCATCTCCTCGTAGCGCTCGGCGGAGACGCGCGGCCCGCGGTCCTCGATCTCGACGGACAGCCCGTCCGCCACGGCCTCGGCGCGGATGACGACCTTCGACCTCGGCGGGGAGAAGCGCGTGGCGTTGTCGAGCAGTTCGGCCAGGAGGTGACTGATCTGGCTGATCACGCGCGGCTCCACGCTGATCTCGTCCAGCGCCTGCCGCTCGATCCGCCGGAACTCCTCGACCTCCGCCGCCGCCTCGCGCAGCAGGTCGGCGACGCGCATGGGCTCGGTGTGCGGGTCGGGGATCTCGCCGTCCGCGAGGATGAGCAGGTTCTCGATCTGTCGCCGCATGCCCACCGTCAACTGGTCGGACTTCATCAGCTGGGCGAGGAGCGCTTCGTTGTGGCCGAAGGCGTCCTGGAGGTCCTCGGTGAGGCTCAGCTGGCGGCTGACGAGGTTTCCGGTGCGCGAGGCGATGCCGGCGGCGAACATGCCGAAGCCCTGGCGCTCCGCCGCGAGCTGCTGGTGTCCGTCCACGGATACGGCGACGACACGTGCGAACGCGTCGCTGATACGCCCCACTTCGTCCCGGTCTCCGCCGACCGTCGGTAGCGCGTCGGCCGCCACGCTCTGCCCACGCTGCAGTCGGTCGACGACGTCCGGCAGTGTCGTGTCGGCGACGGTCACCGTGCGCTCGTGCAGGCCGCGCAGGCGGCGCAGCACCGAGCGGGTGGTGAAGGTGACGACGAGCACGACGAGCAGCAGCGCACTGCCGCTTCCCACGATCAGCCAGGTGACCTCGGCTTCGAGCTCGGCCGCCTTGGCGTCGGCGCGGGCGACCACGGCCCGCGACCGATCGGCGTTGAGCGCGGCGAGGCCGGCGGCGAACTCCTGGTGCGCGGCCCGCCAGCCACCGACCTCGCGGGGCAGCCTCACACCCCCGGAGTCGAGGTCCTTGTGCTCGGAGACGACGGCGTCCTCGATCGCGGTCTTGGTACGCCAGGCGTCCGAGCCCGTCAACTGCGCGTAGAACGCTCGCTCCTCGGCCGGCAGATACGGCACGATCCACATGGCGTACAGGTACCGGTGGGCCCCGACGGCGTTGGCGAAGTCGGCGAACGCGGTGGGGCTGAGCTGCCTGGAAGGCCCGGCGAGGGCGAGGATCGTGTCCTCGCGGGCCACCATCTCGGATGCGGAGAACATGGCGACCATCGGCCGGCTCTCCTGGGCCAGCTCACCGTCCTCGCCGTGGCTGAACGCGTCCTGGTAGACGAGGACGATCCGGTCGATCACGCCGTTGTAGTAGGCGATCGCACCATGGGCGCCGCCGCTGTGGGCGTCGGCGCGCTCGCGGTACGCGGCCAGGTCGCCGAGGTCGCTCGTCACCTCCTGGATACGACCGCCCGCGTGCTCGGCCCCCTCGGGACCGGCGGGCACGACCGCGCGGAGCGCGGCCGCGGCCCGGTCCGTGGCGGCGCGCCGGTCCCGCAGGTCGGTCTCGGACACGGACGCGCCGGCCCACCGGGCGGCGGTCATCCTCCGCTCGGCCTGCAACTCGGTCATGAGCGTGTACAGGGGTGCGCCGTACCGCTCGCCGGCCGCCACGTCGGCGCGCAGGTGCTGCGACCGGTCAAGGAGCTGACCGACGATCACGACGACCTGGGCGCCCATGGCCAGGATGGGGACGACCGCCAGCCAGATGAGCAGCGTACGCAGGCGCACGGTACGCCGTCGACGGGCCGTCGACCGCGCGGGTGCGCCGTGAGGTTCTATGGAAGACATCAGCCCTCGGGAGCAGGGAGGCATGGGGACAGCCGCCGGCCGGACAGGTGCGCGATCCTGGGGTGCGGACTGCGGGGGAAACACCTGAAGCGACGTCGGCGGGATATGCGGAGGGATCATAACCAGCCACACCGAGTAATCGGAGGGATTGATTCCACCCTCGGTGCGTGGTAATGGGGCCGAGGGTGTTGCGCGCCGTTTGCCGTATCGGAACCCAACCGGTATCTGTTCGCGTACGGGTGTCGGCTCGTCAGCTCTCGGCCGGGCCGTCGGACGTTCAGCGCCTGCCCCACCACGATCGGCCCTGGGCCTGGCGGATGTCGGTCACCTTCGCGAGGCCGTCGCCGTTCGACGGCCCGCTGCGCGGCTCCAGATGCTTCAACTGCGCCCGCCACGGACCGTCCGCCATCTCCAGGTGCACGATGAGCGGCCCCTCGGGGAGCGGTACGGTCTCCCGTCGCTTGCCGATCTCGTTGACCACGTTGTCGTCCGTGGGCAGGGCCGTGGGGTCGTCGTGGCCCGCCAGTTCGTAGAGGTTGACGATGAGGTTCTCGTCGCCGCGGTAGTGGAGGGCGAGGTCGGCCGTTCCCCCGGTGTGCAGCAGGACGTCGGGGCCGCGGCACTCCAGCTGTTCCTCCGTCAGGCGCCGGGCCGCCGCCAGCGGCAGCACCCGGAGCTGCCAGGGGCCCTCCGCCTTCAGCTGCAGGCGCAGCCGCCCGTTCCCTGGGACCTGGGCGAGCACTCGGCCCTGGAAGTCCTCCTCGGTGCTGTTGACGAGGGTGTCCCCCTCCTTGTTGAACCGGGTGAGGGGCCACAGACCGGTGTACCCGTCGCCCCGGATGGCGAGTTCGACCACGACCGGCCCCGGCGGGAGCCCGTCCACGGTGATCACGTCGTTGTCGCGGCCGGTCTGCGTGTACGGCTCGAAGACGGCACCGAAGGTCCAGTCCGGCGCTCCCGCATGCGCCGGCACGGGATGCGAAGGCGGCTCGGAGACGGAGGCCGGGGCGACCGGGGGTGGGGTGGCCGGAGCCGGAGCGGCCATGGGCGGGACCTGGAACGGCACCGGAGCCGGGGTGGCCGGAGCCGGGACCTGGAACGGCACCGGAGCCGGAGACGGCGTGACCGGAGCCGAGGCGGCCTGGACCGGCGTCGGCGCCTCGTCCGCCACGTCCGCCACGTCCGCCACGTCCACGCCGTGGTCCGCCACCAGGCCGGCGAGGCCGTTCACGTAGCCCTGGCCCACCGCGCGGAACTTCCAGCCCCCCGCCCGCCGGTACAGCTCCGCGAGCACCATCGCCGTCTCGCCGCCGCCGTCGGTCACCTCGTACCGCGCGACCGACGTACCGTCCGGCGCGAACGCCTCCACCGACAGCCCGTCCACGTCCCGCATCGCGCCGCGCTCCGTCGACCCGACCACCAGGACGCGGACGATCTCCTCCTCGATCGCGGTGAGGCCGGCCTCCAGCCACACCGTGCCGTTCTCCTCCCCCATCAGCCGCACCGCGCCCGAGGGATGGACCGTCGCACCGTGGAACACGATGTCGCCGTCCCCCCGGACCCTGCCCTTCTCCGTCAGCAGCAGCGCCGCGACGTCCAGCCCGTTCCGCACGGCGATCCGCAGCGGCACGGTCGGAACGAAGGCATTGGCCCCCTTGATCATTTCCCCTCCCCGAAATCGATCACGCATGGATCTTGCGGCCTTCCCGGCCCGGGGGACAAGGCTTGCGGTGTGCCACGATGCCGTAGCCATGACCTTCATACGACACCTCCGGTCCATACGACACGTCCGTTCCGCCGCGCCGACCACCGCAGTCTCCGCCGGATTCCTCGCCGTCCTCATCGGTGTCACCAGCTCCGTGGCCGTCGTGTTCACGGCCGCCAAGGCCGCCGGGGCCACCTCCGCGCAGCTCACCTCCTGGGTGTTCGCGCTGGGCATCGGCATGGGCATCACCTGCATCGCCCTGTCCCTGCGCTACCGCGCGCCGATCGTCACGGCCTGGTCGACGCCGGGTGCCGCCCTGCTCGCCACCGGGCTGCAGGGGGTGACGATGGCGCAGGCGGTCGGGGCGTTCCTGCTGTCCGCCGTACTCATCGTGATCAGCGGGGTCACGGGCTGGTTCGAGCGGATCATGAACCGGATTCCGGTGCCGCTCGCCTCCGCGCTGCTCGCCGGGGTGCTCCTGCAGTTCGGCACCGAGCTGTTCACGCAGATGGAGAGGAACGGCGCCATCGCCGTCCCCATGTTCCTGGCCTATCTCGCGGGCCGGCGGTGGTTCCCCCGGTACGCCGTCGTCGCCGCGCTCGCCGTGGGCGTCGCGGCGACCGCGTGGCAAGGCTCCTGGAAGCTCGACGGCTTCGAGCTCACGCTCGCCGAACCGTCCTTCGTACGCCCGGAGTTCGACTGGCAGGTCCTCGTCGGTGTCGGTCTGCCGCTCTTCGCCGTGACGATGGCGTCGCAGAATCTGCCGGGTGTGGCCGTGCTGCGCAACGCCGGTTACTCCACCCCGATCTCGCCCCTGCTCACCTGGACGGGCACGGTCAACACCGTCCTCGCCCCCTTCGGCTGCTTCGGCCTGAACCTGGCCGCGATCACCGCCGCCATCTGCAGCGGCGAGCCCGCCCACCCCGACCCCCGCAGGCGCTACGTCGCGGGCGTCTGGGCGGGGATCTTCTACCTTCTGGTCGGCCTCTTCGGCGGAACGGTCGGCTGGCTGCTCACCGCGATGCCTCCGGCCCTGGTCCTCGGGATCGCCGGCATCGGCCTGCTCGGCACCATCGGGAGCTCCCTCACCTCGGCCCTCCTGGACGAGCGCCTCCGCGAGCCGGCCGTGGTCACTCTGCTCGCCACCGCGTCGGGGTTCACGCTCTTCGGGATCGGCTCGACCTTCTGGGGGCTCCTGGCAGGCGTTCTGACCCTCGCCGTGGGTGACCTGACCCGGCGCAAGCCCCCGAGGGACGCGGCCGCACTCCCCCGGCAGATCACGACCCCGGCGAAGAGGCCCTGACGTCACACCGAACGGACCGGCTCGGCCGCCCGCGCCAGGTGCTGCGCCTTCCGTACGTGTGACCGGCCCCGTCGAGGCCGGTCACGAACGCGTCGAGCAACGTGCGTCACGCGTCACGCGTCACGCATCCGCACCCGTATCCCCGTCCGGAGTCAGCCTCAGCGAGATCGAGTTGATGCAGTACCGCTGGTCCGTCGGGGTCGGGTAGCCCTCGCCCTCGAAGACATGGCCCAGGTGCGAGCCGCAGCGGGCGCAGCGGACCTCGGTGCGGACCATGCCGTGCGAGCGGTCCTCGATCAGCTCGACGGCCGCGCTGTCCTTCGGGTCGTAGAAGGACGGCCAGCCGCAGTGCGACTCGAACTTCTCCGTCGACGTGAAGAGCTCCGCGCCGCACGCCCGGCAGGAGTAGACGCCCTTGGTCGTGGTGTCGGTGTACTCACCCCGGAAGGCCGGTTCCGTGCCCGCCTGGCGCAGCACCTGGTACTCCGCCGGGGTCAGCTCCGTACGCCACTGCTCGTCCGGCTTCTCGACCTCGTACGACATGAGCTCTCTCCCTGATCAGTCGGAAAGGCGGGCCAGGATCCTCGGGCCGAGGTCCGTGACGTCACCCGCGCCCATCGTCAGAACGAGATCGCCGGGCCTGGCCATTCCCGCGACGACGTCCGGGACGGCCGCCTTGTCGTGCACGGCCGTCACGTCGGCGCCGGCCGCGCGGGCCGCCGTGATGATCAGGTCGCTGGTGATGCCGGGGATCGGGTCCTCGCGGGCCGGGTAGATGTCGAGGACCACGGACTGGTCGGCGAGGGCCAGGGCGTCGCCCATCTCCTTGCCCAGTTCCTGGGTGCGGGAAAAGAGGTGCGGCTGGAAGACGACCAGCAGGCGCGAGGCCCCGGCGGCGCCGCGCATGGCCTCCAGGTCGGCGGTCATCTCGGTGGGGTGGTGGGCGTACGAGTCGATGACCTGGACGCCCGCCGCCTCGCCCTTGAGCTGGAGGCGACGGCCGACACCGGTGTACGCGGTGAGGGCCTGGGCCAGCTCCGCCGGGTCGATGCCCACGCGAGCGCCGGCGGCGAGGGCGGCCGCCGCGTTGTGCGCGTAGTGGCGGCCGGGGACCGAGACGGTGAAGGTGTGCCGGACGCCGTCGAGGAGGACGACGACCTGGCTCGTCATGCCGTTCGGGGTGATGGAGAGGATCCGGGCGTCGGAGTCCTCGGACTCGCCGACCGTGATCACGTTCAGGTCCGCGCGGCCGGCGACCCGGGCGGCCAGCTCGCGGGCGCCCGCGTGCTCACCGACGACCAGGGTGCCGCCGGGGCGGATCTTGGCGGTGAAGGCCTCGAAGGACTCGTAGATCTCGTCCATCGACGCGTAGTTCGCGTGGTGGTCCAGCTCGACGTTGAGGACGATCGCGACCTCGGGGTCGTACTTCTGGAAGCTGCGGTCGCTCTCGTCGGCCTCGGCGACGAAGACCGCCCCCTCGCCGTGCCGGGCGTTGGTGCCGGGGCCCGCGAGGTCGCCGCCGATGGCGTACGAGGGGTCCAGGCCGAGCTCGGTGAGCGCGACGGCCAGCATGGAGGTGGTCGTGGTCTTGCCGTGCGTACCGGCGACCGCGATCGCGCGCAGGCCGTCCATGAGGGAGGCGAGCGCGTCGGAGCGGTGGACCACCGGGATGCCCAGCTCGGCGGCGCGGGCCAGCTCCGGGTTGTCGGCGCGGATGGCGCTGGAGACGACCACGGCGGAGGCGTCGTCGGCGAGGTGGGCGGCGGCGTGCCCGATGTGCACCGTGACGCCGAGCGCCCGCAGCGCCTCGGCGGTCGCGGACTCCTTCGCGTCGCTGCCGGCCACCTTCGCCCCGCGTTGGGCCAGGATCTTGGCGATGCCCGACATTCCGGCACCGCCGATGCCGATGAAGTGCGGCCGTTCCATGGCGGCAGGGATGGCGGGTGCCATGTGGATCTCTCCCCGGGGTGCGACGTACAGGAGGTGCCCAGCCTAGTGGCTCCTTCCGACACCCCCGGGCGCCGCGCCCCGGGCGCCGCGCCCCGGGCGCCGCTCCGAGCCCCGCGCCGCACCCTGCGCCGCGCCCCGCGCCCGCCCGGGGCCAGGGCGCGGTGCCCGCGCTGCTCGGTCACTCGCTGTGCGCGAAGAGTTTCAGGACCGGTACGCCGACCTTGTGACGTGCCCGCGAGGCCCAGTCCCGGTGGAAGAACTCCTCCACGTAGTGCGGGGCCGTCAGGACGATCACCTCGTCGGCGTCCGACTCGTCGACGACGGCCTTCATCTTGTTGAGGGGATGGTCCTCGACGACCTGGCCGACCGCCTCGCAGCCGACGTCCCGCAAGGCCTGGAGCGAGTGCTCCAGAGCCGCCTCGGCGGGGAGGCGGGCGGCCTTGCCCTCGGGCTCCTCGCCCTCGTGGGCCGCTTCCTTCAGTTCGCCCAGGGCGACGTCGTCGATGGCGCGCAGCAGCACATCTGCCTGGTCACCGCGCGGCTGCATCAGCACGATGAAGGACACGGGCTCGTCACCGTGCAGGGTCGTGACGAATTCCACGTCGACGGACGTCAGGGGCTTCTCGATCATCAAAACGCTTGTGAACACCTCAGGAGCCCTTCTGCGGAAACCATCCTTCCCCGTGCGCCCACGGGGTCTGCAGGGTAAGTGTGCCCAGCGGAAGCTAACCGGAACGACAAATTCCGGTGACTTCAGATCCGACGGTAGCGGGTGTAGAGGAACCCGGCCTCTTCCAGCACGGACGCCATGGCGAAGCGCTGCGGGACGGCCACCGGAGGGCCCCCCGCGATCCGCTGCGCGGTGCCCGCCGTCATCGTCGGCGAGACCGTCAGGCACAGCTCGTCGAGCACCTCGGCCGCCACGAACTGACCGAGCAGCCGGGGGCCTCCCTCGGTCAGCTGGCGCCGCAGGCCGCGCTCCGCGAGCGCCGCCACCGCCCGGGCCGGCTCCACTCCGGGGCCGTCGCCCGCGATCACCACCTCCGCGCCCGCCTTCCCGGCCGCGTGCACGCTCTCGGCGGGCGCCGCGGCGCCGGTCAGGACCAGCGTCGGCACCAGCGGCTCGGTGAACAGCGGCAGCGAGAAGTCGAGGTCCAGGGAGGCGCTGACCACGGCGATCACCGGGGCCGGTCCCTGACCGGCGGCCGCCCGGCGCGCCGCGAAGGCCTCCCGCGCGCGGGCCGGCCGGTACTCCTCCTGGCGTACGGTCTGCGCCCCCACCACGATCACGTCGGCCAGGCCGCGCAGCGTGCCGAAGATCCGCATGTCGGTGTCCGAGGAGAGGGGCTGGGAGCGGCCCTCGTGCTGTCCGGCGCCGTCGAGCGAGGAGACCATGTTGGCGCGCAGCCACACGCCGCCCGGGGGCAGCTCCGGGTACGCGTAGGCGTCGGCCAGCTCGTCGAGGGACCACTCCCGGTCCCCGGCACCGGCGTCGTCGGCTGTCATGTCCGTCACAGGGAACAGGCGTCGCATCCTCGCAGTCTGACACGGCGCTTACAGTGGGGAACTGTGTCGACCCGTGCCTCCCATGCCTCCCGCGCCCCGCGCGCCATAACCGAAGCGGCTTCCACCGAAGCGGTTCCGGTCTCCCTCTGCGCCCGGGAGCCCCGTGTCCCCGCCGACCGCCTCGTCGCGGAGATGGTGCCGCCGCCGCGGTTCGACTCGGTGCGCTTCGACACGTACATCCCCGACCCGAACCAGCCGAGCCAGACCGACGCGGTCAAGGCCCTGAGCTCGTTCGCCGAGGGGCTCGGCGGCGCCCACGCCACCGGCGCCGGCAAGCGCCCGGCCCTCAGCCGCTGGTTCGCGAAGAAGCCGGCCGCCCCGGCCGGTCCCCGCGGGATCTACCTCGACGGCGGCTACGGCGTCGGCAAGACCCACCTGCTGGCCTCCCTCTGGCACGCGACGCCCGCCGAGCCGGGGCTGAAGGCCTTCGGCACGTTCGTGGAGCTGACCAACCTCGTCGGCGCGCTCGGCTTCCAGCAGACCGTGCAGACCCTCAGCGGGCACCGGCTGCTCTGCATCGACGAATTCGAGCTGGACGACCCGGGCGACACCGTCCTCGTCTCCTCCCTGCTCAGCAGGCTCGTCGAGTCGGGTGTCGCGCTGGCCGCCACCTCCAACACGCTGCCGGGCAAGCTGGGCGAGGGCCGTTTCGCCGCCGCCGACTTCCTGCGCGAGATCCAGGGCCTCTCGGCCCACTTCCGCCCGCTGCGGATCGACGGCGAGGACTACCGCCACCGCGGGCTGCCCGAGGCGCCCGCCCCGTACTCCGACGAACAGGTGACGAAGGCGGCGTACGCGACCCCGGGCGCCTCGCTCGACGACTTCCCGCACCTGCTCGACCACCTGGCCAAGGTCCACCCCAGCCGGTACGGCGCGCTCACGGACTCGCTGAGCGCGGTCTGCCTGACCGACGTCCAGGCGGTCCCCGACCAGTCCACGGCGCTGCGGCTCGTCGTCCTCGCCGACCGGCTGTACGACCGCGAGGTCCCGGTGCTCGCCTCCGGCCTCCCCTTCGACCGGCTGTTCAGTGAAGAGATGCTGAAGGGCGGGTACCGCAAGAAGTACTTCCGGGCGATCTCGCGGCTCACCGCGCTCGCTCGCGACGCAAAGGGGTTGGTGGCGCAGTAGGTTGGGGCCATACCCGATCGAAAGGGATTCACCATGGCCGCAACGCGCTCCGCTCACGCCGTCTGGGAGGGCGACCTCCTCAAGGGCTCCGGCGTCGTCACCCTCGACTCCTCCGGCCTCGGCTCGTACGACGTCTCCTGGCCGGCCCGCACCGAGGAGCCGAACGGCAAGACCAGCCCGGAAGAGCTGATCGCCGCCGCGCACTCCTCCTGCTTCAACATGGCGTTCTCCAACATCCTGGCCAAGGCCGGCAACGCGCCGACCCGCCTGGAGACCAAGGCCGACGTCACCTTCGTGCCGGGCCAGGGCATCACGGGCAGCCACCTCACCGTGCGCGGCGAGGTCCCGGGCCTGGACGCGGACGAGTTCCAGTCCCTGGCCGAGGACGCCAAGAAGAACTGCCCCGTGAGCCAGGCTTTGGCGGGAACGACGATCACGCTCACCGCCGAACTCGTCTGATCGCCTGATCCCTCGCGTCCCATGAGGCCGTGTCGACCCGCATGGTTCACGTGTCACCACAGTGCGTGATACACACATGCGGGTCACACGTCGCACGTCATCTTCTTGCCTGTCCGCCAACAGGGGAGCTGTTGCCTCATGTCCGCAACACGACGTCAGATCCTGTCCCGCACCGGCGCGTCCGTCGCCGGCATCGCCTTCTCGGGCGCGCTCGGCGAGCTCTTCGCGGGCAGCGCCGCGGCGAGGGAACGAGCCGGTTACGGCCCGCTGATCCCGGACCCCGCCGGTCTCCTCGACCTTCCCGAGGGCTTCCGCTACAAGGTCCTCTCCCGCCAGGGCGACCCCCTCCGCTCCGGCGAGGGTCTCGTCCCCAGCAACCACGACGGCATGGGCGCCTTCGCCGGTCGCCGCGGCCGCGTGCACCTGGTCCGCAACCACGAGAACCGGGTCACCGGCAAGATCGGCGTCCCGACCGTCGAGGGGCTGACGTACGACCCCGCCGCGAAGGGCGGCTGTACGGCGCTCGAACTCGACGGCCGCGGCAACGTCCTCGGCGAGCGCGTCGCCATCGCCGGCACGGCCGTCAACTGCGCGGGCGGGCCCACGCCTTGGGGCACCTGGCTCACCTGCGAGGAGACCGAGGACAAGGCCGGCACCAACGGCTACACCAAGGACCACGGCTTCATCTTCGAGGTCGACGGCGCCGACCCGCACCGCACCGGAGCCGTACCGCTCACCGCCATGGGCCGCTTCCAGCACGAGGCGATCGCCGTCGACCCGCGCAGCGGGATCGTGTACGAGACGGAGGACGCCTTCCAGAAGCCCTTCGGCCTCTTCTACCGCTTCCTGCCCGAGAAGCCGCTCGGCGGCCACGGTTCGCTGCGCGCGGGCGGGGCCTTGGAGGCCATGCGGGTGCCGGGCGTGCCCGACCTGTCCGTGATCCAGGAGACCGGCGCGCGCTTCGACGGCGTCGAGTGGGTACCCGTACCCGATCCGCTGGCGGCCGAGACGCCCATCAGGCTGCAGGACTTCGGGCCGAAGGGCATCACGCACGCGCAGAAGCTGGAGGGCTGCTACTGGGGTGGCGGGTCGGTCTACTTCGTCTCGTCCTTCGCCCGCACCGGCGACGGCTCGGGCGCGACCCACTTCGGCCAGGTGTGGAAGTACGAGCCGTACCGGCGCCGTCTCACGCTCGTCGTCGTCTTCGGACCGAGCACGGACATCCAGCTGCCGGGCGAGTCGCCGGACAACATCTGTCTCGCCCCGAGCGGCGGCCTGATGGTCAGCGAGGACGGCGACGGCGCGCAGCACGTCTACGGCGTGAGCCGGAAGGGCGAGGTGTACGCGGTGGCACGCGGGGCGCAGAACATCGGGACCCCGGAGGCCCCGGAGTGGGGTGAGTTCGCGGGTGTCACGTTCTCCCCGGACGGGCGGACGATGTACGTCAACTGCTATACGCCCGGTACGACGTTCGCGGTGACGGGCCCGTGGTGCTGACTCGTGGTGCCGGCTCGTGGTGCTGACGTAGGCGCGTAACGGACCGGCAACCCGCCGAAAACGATCTCCTGCGTCAATGCAGGTCCCCCGCACCCGTACTCGGAGGACCCGCACGCATGACCACCACCCACCCCGTCGATCAACGCCCGCCTCTCGGACGCCTCGCGGCCCTCGGCGCGCAGCACGTCCTCATCATGTACACCGGCTGCATCACCGTCCCGCTGGTCTTCGGTGGTGCGGCCGGTCTGGAACCCTCGGCGATCGCCCTGCTCATCAACGCCGACCTGCTGGTCGCCGGTCTGGTGACGCTGATCCAGAGCCTCGGCATCGGGAGGATCCTCGGCATCCGGCTGCCGATCGTCACCGGCGCCACCTTCGCGGGCGTCACCCCGATGATCCTCATCGAGCAGGAGTACGGCATGCGGGCCGTGTACGGCTCCATGCTCGCCGCCGGGTTCTTCGGGCTCCTTGTCGCGGTGCCGTTCGCGCGGCTCGTGCGCTTCTTCCCGCCGCTGGTGAGCGGCACGGTCATCACGGTCGTCGGGCTCTCGCTGATCGGGGTCGCGGCCGGGCTGATCACGGGCAACGACCCGAAGGCTCCGGACCACGCCTCCGGCGGGCGACTCGCCCTGGCGGCGGGCGTGCTGGTCTTCATCGTGCTGTTCGCTCGCTTCACGCGCGGCTTCCTCGGCCAGATCGGGATCCTGCTCGCGCTGGTGCTCGGCACGCTGGCCGCCGTACCGATGGGGCTCACGGACTTCTCCCGGGTCTCCGGCACGGACTGGCTGGGGCTGGCGGCGCCGTTCCACTTCGGGGCGCCGGAGTTCCCGCCGACCGCCGTCATCGCGATGTGCGTGGTGATGCTGGTGATCTTCACCGAGTCGACGGCCTCGATGCTCGCGGTCGGCGAGGCGACGGGCCGGCCGGTCACGGACAAGGACCTGGCGCGCGGCCTGGCGGCGGACGGTGTCTCCGGGGTCCTCGGCGGCGCGATGAACTCCTTCATGGACACGGTCTTCACCCAGAACGTGGGCCTGATCGGCATCACGAAGGTCGCCAGCCGGTACGTCACCGCCGTCGCGGGCGGTCTCCTCGTGGCCCTCGGCCTGGTCCCGCGCCTGGGCGCGCTGGTCGCCGCGCTGCCGGGTCCGGTGGTGGGCGCGGCGGGCCTGGTCCTGTTCGCGACGGTGACGATGGTCGGCGTCAACACCCTGCGCCGGGTGGACCTGGACCGGGGCCACAACCTCACGATCGCGGCGGTCGCGCTCGGGGTGGGCCTGCTGCCGGAGGTGGCGGACGGGATCTACGACGGCTTCCCCGCCTGGTCGCGGATCATCCTGGGCAGCGGGATCACGAGCGCGGCCCTGGCGGCGTTCCTGCTGAACCTGCTCTTCCACCACACAGGGTTCGCGGGCCCGTCGATTCCGTCGCAGGATCGGGGGGAGGCGAGGGACGGACGGGAAGGGGCGCAGGGTGGCGCGGAAGAACGGGAAGAGGAACGCCGGGAAGGACGAGGCGAAGCCGCGGGCAGCTCCGGTGCGGCGGCCCCTGGTCCTGCGTGACCTGCTGCGCCTCCCCGTCGGCAGAGCCGTCGACCTCTCCTCGTACGACACCTCGTCGATCGCCCCGGGCGGCCCCGCCGACAAGGCGGCCGGGATCGAGGCCATGACCGCGCTGGCCCCGCGCCTCGCCGGCCTCCAGGAACGCCTGTACGCGGCGAGCACGGCCGGCGACCGCCGCCGGCTGCTGCTCGTCCTGCAGGGCATGGACACGAGCGGCAAGGGCGGCACGGTCAAGCATGTGATCGGCTTCCTCAACCCCTCCGGCTGCCGGATCCGCGCCTTCAAGACCCCCACCGCCGAGGAGCGTCGCCACTCCTTCCTGTGGCGGATCACCCGGGCCCTGCCGATGCCGGGCGAGATCGGCATCTTCGACCGCTCCCACTACGAGGACGTCCTCATCGCCCGCGTCCGCGGACTGGTCCCCCGCCGCGACCTCGGCGCCCGCTACGGCCGGATCAACCGCTGGGAGAAGTCCCTCGCCGACGACGGCGTCACCGTCGTCAAGGTCTTCCTCCACCTCTCGTACGAGGAGCAGCGCAACCGGCTCCTGGCGCGCCTGGACAACCCGGAGAAGCACTGGAAGTTCAGTCCGGCCGACATCGAGGAGCGGGCGCTGTGGCCGGCGTACCAGCAGGCGTACGAGCTGGCGCTCGAGCGCTGCTCGACGGACGCGTCGCCGTGGTACCTGATCCCGGCCGACCGCAAGTGGTACCGCAACTGGGCGGTCAGCACGCTGCTCCTGGAGCATTTGGAGGCGTTGGATCCGCAGTACCCGAAGGGCGACTTCGACGTGGAGGAGTGCCGCAGGCTGCTGTTGGAGTGGTGACCCTCGCCGGCGCGGCTGTAGCCGGGCAGGGACCCGGCTCGGTCACGCGGCCCGGCAGCGCACCTCCGGAACATCGATCAGTTAACTTGCGTTCGTGACCATTTCTGTACGAAAGATGTCGGCGCTCGCGCTGCTGAGCGCAGTTCTCGTCGGCTGTGGCGGGGGCACGGCCGACACGGCGGCCCCCGTGCGCCCGGCGGCGAGTGCGAGCGAGGCGGCGCCGAGCGCGTCCGCGAGCGCCGGTGCCGCGCCCGGGCCGGCGACCGTGCGCAAGGCGCCGCCCACCCTGGCGCCCGGGCCCGGGGGCCTCACGCCCGTGTTCGAGCGGGCGCCCAAGGGCGGGGAGAAGGTCGTGGCGCTGACCTTCGACGCCGACATGACGGCCGACCAGGGGGCGCGGGCCGCGGGCGGAGAGCGCTTCGACAACCCCCAGCTGATCCAGACGCTGCGGCGCCTCAAGGTCGACTCCACCGTCTTCATGACGGGCCGCTGGGCCGAGGAGTACCCGGACCAGGCCCGGTCCATCGGCAACGACCCCCGCTTCGAGATCGCCAACCACTCCTACAGCCACCACGCCTTCGCCTCGCCCTGCTACGGCCTGCCGGCGGTGGAGCGGACGGCCATGGCCGCCGACGTCCAGCGCGCCTTCGACGCCTTCCGTGACGCGGGGGCGCGCAATGTCGTGCCGTACTTCCGCTTCCCCGGCGGCTGCTACGACGACGCGGCGCTGCGCGCGCTCGCGCCCGCGAAGGTCACGGCGGTGCAGTGGGACGTGGTCAGCGGCGACGCCTTCGCCAAGGACGGACACGCGGTCGCCCGGCAGGTGCTCGACGGCGTGAAGCCCGGCTCTCTCGTGGTGATGCACTGCACCCGCAGCGCCGCCCCCGTCACGGAGCAGGCGGTCCGCACGATCGTGCCGGAGCTGCGGGCCAGGGGCTACCGCTTCGTGAAGGTCTCCGAGCTGATGGCGCTGAAGAGCACCGCCTGAGCGTGCTCGGCCCCGCTCGGGGACGATGCCTGCCTACGGCGTGCCGGGAAGCCGGACCGTGACGAGGAGACCGCCGGCGGGGAGGGGGGCGAGGTCGAGGGTCCCGTCGTGGGCGCGGACGATGCTGTGCACGATGGCGAGGCCGAGGCCGACGCCGGCGTGCTCGTCGGCGCGTACGCGTTCCGTTCCGCGCTGGAAGGGTTCGGTGAGGGTCGGTACCAGTTCCGGTGGGAGCGGATGCCCCGTGTTCTCGACCCGCACCACGCTCGCGTCGCCCCGCGCCTCGGTGTGGACCGTCACGGTGCCGCCGGCGGGGAGGTTGTGGACGACGGCGTTCTGGACGAGGTTCGTCATCAGCCGCAGCAGGAGCTCCGCGGAGCCGCTGGTCCGTGTCGCTCCGCCGGTGACGTCGAGCGTGATCCCGCGCTGTTCGGCCAGGGGGAGCAGGGCTTCGGCGGCCTCTTCGGCGACGAGGGAGAGGTCGACGCTCTCGCGGGTGACGTTCCCGCGGTCGCTGCGGCTGAGCAGCAGGAGGGCCTCGGTGAGGTCGATCGCGCGCGTATTGACAGCCTGCAGGCGTCGGATGAGTTCGCCCCGGTCCCGCGTGGGGTCCTTGCGGGCGACGTCGAGGAGCGTCCGCGAGATGGCCAGCGGGGTGCGCAGTTCGTGGGAGGCGTTCGCGGCGAACCGCTGCTGCTCGGCGACGTGGGACTCGAGTTGTTCGAGCATCGAGTCGAACGCGTCGGAGAGTTCACGGAATTCGTCCTGGCGGCCTTCCATGCGGATCCGGTGGGCCAGCGATCCGGTCCCGGCCCTCCGTGCCGCGGCCGTGATCCGTGTGAGCGGTGCCAGCATCCGGCCGGCGAGGATCCACCCCCCGACGAGGCCGAACACGAGCAGGAAGACCATCGCCACGGCCGCCGCGGGGGCGAAGGTGCGCACGAGGAGGTAGCGGTTGGGCGCGATCCCGAGAAGGCCCTGGGAGTTGTCGGGTACGTAGCGCAGCAGGAATCCCCACACCACGGCCAGCAGGAGAGCGCCGGCGACGGCGAGGAACCCGGCGTAGCTGAGGGTGAGTCTCAGTCGGGCGCTGAGCCCTGGACGTCTACGCATGCGTACGGCCGGGGCGGGTGGCGTCGGGGCCGGTGTCGATGCGGTAGCCGACACCCGGCACCGTGGCGATGACCCATGGTTCGCCGAGCCGCTTGCGCAGTGCGGATACGGTGATGCGGACGGCGTTGGTGAAGGGGTGGGCATTCTCGTCCCAGGCCCGTTCCAGCAGCTCTTCGGCGCTGACGACCCCGCCTTCGGCGGCGACGAGGACGTCGAGCACGGCGAACTGTTTACGGGTGAGCGCGACGTAGCGTCCGTCGCGGAAGACCTCCCGGCGGAAGGGGTCGAGCCGCAGGCCCGCGATCTCGCGGACCGGGGGCCGGGCGTACGCGCGCCTGCGGTCGAGCGCCCTCAGCCGCAGGACGAGCTCCCGCAGCTCGAACGGCTTGGTGAGGTAGTCGTCGGCACCGAGCTCGAACCCGGACGCCTTGTCGTCGATCCGGTCGGCGGCGGTGAGCATGAGGATCGGGATGCCGCTGCCGGAGGCGACGATGCGCCGGGCGACCTCGTCGCCGGAGGGGCCCGGGATGTCGCGGTCGAGGACCGCGAGGTCGTAGGAGTTGACGCCGAGCAGTTCCAGGGCGGAGTCGCCGTCGCCTGCGATGTCGGCGGCGATCGCCTCGAGCCGCAGACCGTCACGGACGGCTTCGGCCAGGTAGGGCTCGTCCTCCACGATCAGTACACGCATGCCTGAAGCCTAAGCAGCACGACATATCGCCGGCGTATGCGAAGACGTCTGCCCACCGGACACGCGACTCAGCCCGCCGGTGCCGCCGCCGGCGCGGGGTGAGGCCGGTCCGATCGCGCTTCCGCCGTGGTGCGCCACCAGCGGCGCGACGCGAGCGCGGCCAGGACGGCGCCGGCGGCGTTGACCAGTACGTCGTCCACGGAGGACACCCGGTCGAGGCGCAGGACGTACTGTGCGGTTTCGACCAGGACCGAGCCGCCCGCCCCGAGCGCCAGGATCCGCGGCACGGACGCCAGGGCCACGAACCGCATCGGGGCGAAGAACCCCAGCGCCGCGAAGATCAGCAGGTTGCCGATGATCCCGCCCGGCCCCATGGTGACCAGGTCCCGCAGCGGCACCAGGCTCACCCGGGCGGGGACGATGCCGGCCCCGGCGCCCGGCATCATGGTCATCCACAGGAACGGCACCGTCCCATGGACCATGCCCACCTCGGCCAGCGACATCCGCCACGCCGACGCGACACCGGCGGCACGCCGACGACGCGCCAGGGCCCACACCACCAGCGCCGCCAGCGGCAGCGCGACCAACGTGATGAGCACCACGCCGTTGAACGTGTCGAAGCAGCCGTGCCACCGCCCGGCCATGCACATCGGAGCGGACATCATGAGCGGCCGCCGCACGACGAACACGGCGCTCGCCGCGCCGAGGATCGCCGGACCGAGGAGCACGATCCTGCGCGTGCGGCGGGGCGGTGCCGACAGGGATGCGTTGTGGTTCATGCCCCCCATTGGAGACGGAGGGCCGTTGCGGGGGCGTATGCGATTTTCGATACGCCCGCGATACACGAAATCCCCGGCATCGACCCGTCACGGGGAGGGACGTCCGTCAGCCGGAGCAGGCGGTGCGCTGGGCCTCCTGCCACTCGCACTCCGGGCAGAGGGTGATCCCCTTGGTCGACTCGGGGTACTCGGTCGGCTTCCGGCACAGCACGCACTCGGCGTACGGCGGTCCACCGACATCCGTGTACGACGTCTCCTCGTCCATGCCTTCGAGCGTACTCACTCGCGCCAGGCCGTCGCCTTGCACGCTAGCGCCACCGCGGCGCCCGCGATCACCAGGGCGCCGAGGAACGCGAGCCAGGGCACGTGGACGGTCGCGGTGAGGGAGCCGGTGACCAGACCCGTCACGGCGTGCTTCGCCGGCGAACCGCTCGTCACCAGCGCCAGCAGCGAGCCCAGGACCAGGGCCGCCAGCGACCAGCCGGGGGCGTGCAGGACGGGCCGGGTGCACAGGGCGCCCAGGGCCGCGCCGGTCAGGACGCAGACCCCGGCGGCGAGCAGCCCGGCGGTACCGGCGGCGAACGGGTCGACCCCGCGCAGGTCGCTCACCGCCGTCACGCCGAGCACGGCGACCGTGCCGAGCAGCACCATGCACCCGACGGCGGCGAGGGACGCCGCGAGGTGGGCCCGCTGCCGGCCGGCCGTGGCCGCCACCACGTGCCGCGCGGCGGCCGGTTCCTGGTTGAGGCAGATCCGTACGACCCAGGCGGTGACGGGGAGCAGCGCGGCTGCCGCGTACCCGAGGGCGCCGAGCACGGGCTCCCCGGCGCGCACGCCCACGCCGAGGAAGACCGCGTACAGCAGCAGCGGCGCGAGCCAGCGCTGCGAACGCAGGAACAGATCGGTCTGGTAGCGCAGAAGAGCTGTCATACCCGGACGCCTTCGGTGCTCAGCCGGTGAATGTGCCAGGAGGCGTCGAGCAGCGCCCGGAGCAGTTCGTCGGAGTGGGCCGCGTCGACGCCGCAGACGGTCGTACCGTCGGATCCCGGCTCGTACGAGGGCGAGCCCGGCAGCCCGCCGGGGAGCGCGCGCCCGCCGGAGACCACGATCCGCACCCGTACCCCTCCCCCTGTCCGTGGCCGCGCCGTGCCGGCGGGTCCGGCGGGTCCGGCAGGTCCGGCAGGTCCGGCAGGTCCGGCAGATCCGGCGGGCTCGGTCCGTACCCGCCCCGCCTCCACCGTGCACACCACGTCGGCCTCCCCGGCCAGCCGGCGCGGGTCGTGGTCGACGAAGACGACCGTCCCGCCGGCCGCGACCCGTTCGCGGACCGCGCCGTCGAGTTCCTGCCGGGCGGCCGTGTCCAGGCCGGTCCACGCCTCGTCCAGGACCAGCAGGGCGGGGCCCGCGAGCAGGGCCTGGGCGACGGCGACCTTCTGGCTGCTGCCCTTGGAGAGTTCGTCGAGCGGGGTGTCGGCGAAGGAGCCCGCGCCGAAGCGGTCCAGCCACTCCCCCGCCCTGCGCGCCGCGTCCGCCCGCCCGAGCCCCTGGACGCGGCCGAGGTGGACCAGATAGCCGGTCGCGGTGAAGGGCAGCGCGGCCGCGAAGCGTTCGGGGACGTACGCCGTGCGCTGAGGCCGGCCCGTGATCCGGCCCTCCGTGGGCGCGTCGATGCCCGCGATCAGGCGGAGCAGCGTCGACTTGCCCGTGCCATTCGTGCCGGTGATCCGGACGAGGGCGCCGGCGGGCAGGGCGAGGCCCACCTCGCGCAGCACCCACGGTCCGCGCAGGCCGTAACGGCGGCCCACCCGTTCCAGGTTCAGCTTCGGGTTCAGTTCGACGACGCCTTCTGCGGGGTGAGCTCGCTCGGGCGGACGATGACGAAGCCCTGGCCCTCCAGCCGCAGCTGGACGGCCTCTCCCGAGCCGCCCCGGATCATCGAGCCGATGGACTGCGAGCGGTGCAGCGAGGTCTGCAGCTGCTCGCTCCACCCGACGACCGCGTCGGTGTCGACGCACACCGGCGCCTGCGGGGTGACGGGGATGACGATCGGGCTGCCCTCGCAGATCAGGGCGATCTTTCCGTACCCGGTGAAGACGCTGTTGAAGAGGCCGCCGCCGGTCATGCCGGCGCCCTTCACCGTCTTGATCTCGTACGAGAGGGTGGAGTCGAAGCAGAGCACGTTGCGGCCGTTCACGGTGAGCGCGTCGCCCTGCTCGATCTCGACGATGAAGCAGTTCTGCGCCTCGTGCGCGAACCACGCCTCGCCCTGGCCCCGGACGGCCATCAGCGCCAGGCCCTCGCCGGTGACGGCGCGCTTGAGCATGCCGCCGATGCCCTGGCCCTTGCGCTCGAACTGCAGGTCGCCGCGGAAGGCGATCATCGAGCCCTGGCGTGCGTGCATCTCGCCGTTGACGGCGTACTTGACGGCCTTGGAGTTCTGCAGGCTCATGCCGGGGAACGTCGCGGTCTCGGCAAGGTGTTCGCTGGCAAAAAGATCGCTCTTCATGCGGGCATCCTGTCCCGGAAGCTCTGATTCCTACAAGAAGCCCTGATACGCGCAGTGGCAGACTTGGCGGGTGAGCAGCAACGAGACCGACGCACGTGACCAGAAGCCGCAGTTCGTCCTGCCCCTCGTCGTACGGATCGAGCGGGCCGAACCCCCGGCCCGTACCGACGCCCTGGAGACGGCGGCCCACGCCGTCCTGGAGATCCTCGCCGACGAACGCTCGACCGGCGACGGGGAGTGGGCGCAGGCCATGACGGACTGGCAGGACGCCCGGATCCGCAAGGTCGTGCGCCGGGCGCGCGGCGCGGAGTGGCGGCGGGCGGAGGCGCTGCCGGGGATCACGGTGACCGGTACGGCCGCGGAGGTACGGGTGTTCCCGCCGGTCCCGCTGGACGGCTGGCCCAAGGAGCTGGCCAAGCTGCAGGTGTCGGGCACCGACCTGGAGGACCCGGCCGAGCCCGGCGACGTACCGCCCGGGGCCGCGCTGCTCTGGCTCAACCCGGAGCTCGACATGTCCGCGGGCAAGACGATGGCCCAGGCGGGCCACGGGGCGCAGCTGCTGTGGTGGGCGATGTCGGAGGCGGACCGCAAGGCGTGGCGGGAGGCGGGCTTCCCGCTGGCCGTGCGCACCGCGGAGCCGGAGCGCTGGGCCGAGCTGGCCACGAGCGGGCTGCCGGTGGTGCGGGACGCGGGGTTCACCGAGATCGCCCCCGGGCCGACTTTCGCGGTCGAGGGGAGCGAGCATTTCGGCTCTCACCTGCGCCTGCGGCAGGTCTGAGGGCTGTCCCACAAAAAAACCGGACCGCGATGTCGAGAACTCGCGTCCGGCTCCGTCCCCGGGGTGAACGCGACCACAATGGGTCGCACGAGCACCGAGGAGAACCACGATGGCCAAGTACCTGCTGCTGAAGCACTACCGCGGCGCCCCGGCCGCGGTCAACGACGTGCCCATGGACCGGTGGACGCCGGAGGAGATCTCGGCGCACGTGCGGTACATGAACGACTTCGCGGCCCGGCTCGAGAAGACCGGTGAGTTCGTCGACGGTCAGGCGCTCGCCCCCGAGGGGACGTGGGTCCGGTACGACGGCGAGGGGCGCCCGCCGGTCACCGACGGGCCGTTCGCCGAGACGAAGGACCTCATCGCCGGCTGGATGGTGATCGACGTCGACAGCTACGAGCGCGCCGTCGAGCTGGCCGGGGAGCTGTCGGCCGCCCCTGGGGCAGGCGGGAAGCCGATCCACGAGTGGCTCGAGCTGCGCCCGTTCCTGGCCGCGGCGCCCACCATCACGGAGTGCCACTGAAGTGGACGAGGCCCTGCTCAGGAGCCTCACGCCGAGCGTGCTCGCCATCCTCGTCCGCCGCGGAGCCGACTTCGCGGCGGCCGAGGACGCCGTGCAGGACGCTCTGGTCGAGGCGCTCCGCGTCTGGCCGGCCGACCCTTCCCCAAGCTCTTCGAGCAGGGGAGACCCCATGCGGGATCCGAAGGGCTGGCTGGTCACCGTGGCCTGGCGCCGGTTCCTCGACGCGACGCGGGCGGACGCCGCCCGCCGCCGGCGTGAGGACCGCGTCGAGGAGGAGCCGGCGCCCGGGCCGGCGCCCGCGGTGGACGACACGCTCCAGCTCTACTTCCTGTGCGCCCACCCGTCGCTGACGCCGTCGTCCGCGGTCGCCCTCACGCTGCGCGCCGTCGGCGGGCTGACCACCCGCCAGATCGCCGAGGCCTATCTGGTGCCCGAGGCGACCATGGCGCAGCGCATCAGCCGTGCCAAGCGCACCGTCTCCGGCGTGCGGTTCGACCAGCCCGGCGACGTCGCCACCGTGCTGCGCGTCCTCTACCTGGTCTTCAACGAGGGCTACTCCGGCGACGTCGACCTCGCCGCCGAGGCCATCCGGCTCACCCGGCAGCTCGCGGCCGCGATCGACCACCCCGAGGTGGCGGGGCTGCTCGCCCTCATGCTGCTCCACCACGCCCGGCGCGCCGCCCGAACCGCGCCCGACGGCAGCCTGGTGCCGCTCGCCGAGCAGGACCGCGGCCGGTGGGACACCGAGTCGATCGCCGAGGGCGTCGAGATCCTGCAGGCGGCCCTCGCCCGCGACCGGCTGGGCGAGTTCCAGGCCCAGGCCGCCATCGCGGCACTCCACGCCGACGCGCCCACCGCCGAGGAGACCGACTGGGTGCAGATCGTCGAGTGGTACGACGAGCTCGCGCGCCTGACCGACAGCCCGGTCGTCCGGCTCAACCGCGCGGTGGCCGTCGGCGAGGCCGACGGACCGCGCGCCGGCCTCGCGGCGCTCGCGGCGCTCGACGACTCACTGCCCCGCCACACCGCGGTGGCGGCGTACCTCCACGAGCGCGACGGCGACCTGGCGACGGCGGCGCGGCTGTACGCGGAGGCGGCCCAGAAGGCACCCAACCTCGCCGAGCGCGACCACCTGACGCGCCAGGCCGCCCGGCTCAACGCGCAAGGCGAGGAGAGGTCGTCGAGTCCGGTTCAGGACGAGTCTCCGTAGCGGGTGGCCATCGCGGCGGCGCGGTCGCGCAGGGAGGTGCGCAACGACTGCGGGGCCAGGGCTTCCGCGTCCGTGCCGAGCTGCCACAGCGCCCATTCGGCGTGTCTCCGGTCCTGGAAGGTCACCTCCAGCCGCAGCCGGCCGTCTGCGTCGGGTTCTTCTGCGCGGACGGCCAGCCCGGTGTCCAGCAGGTCCTGCCGCCGCGCCGGGTTCACCCGTACCAGCACGGTGATGTGGTCGCCGCCGGAGAGGAACTGCTCGGAGCGTTCACGCCAGATCCGGTCCAGATCGACTCGGTGCGGTCGTTGTGCCGCTTCGGGGAGTTCTTCGGCGGCCAAGACCCGGGACAGCCGGTAGGTGCGGTCCTCGCCCGATCTCGTGGCCAGCAAGTAGCCCTGGTCGCGTACGGTGACCAGGCCGATCGGGTCCACCGTGCGCCACTTCGGGGTCTGGTCCACGGCCGCGTAGTGGATGCGCAGCTTGTGTCCGGCGAGCACCGCGCGCCGGACCTCGATCATGGTGGTGTCGGGTACCCGCTCGGTGACCAGCGGGCGTGAGAGCAGATCGGTCTCCGGGTCGACGAGAAATCGCTGGGCCGCGTCGCTCGCGGTGGCCAGGTGGCTTTCGGGCAGTGCGTCGACCACCTTCCGCATGGCCGAGGCGAGCGCCGAGCCGAGCCCGAACACCTGCTCGCCGCGCCCCGATCCGGCGGCCAGCAGGGCAAGGGCCTCGTCGTGGTTCAGTCCCGTGAGCTCGGTCCGGAAACCGGGCAACAACGCGAACCCGCCGTGCCGACCGCGTTCGGCGTAGACCGGGACGCCGGCCGCGGACAGCGCCTCGATGTCGCGCAGCACGGTGCGGGTGGACACCTCAAGCTCGCGGGCGAGCGTGTCCGCTGTCAGCCGGCCGCGCCGGCGCAGGAGGAGCACCAGTGAGACCAGCCGGTCGGCACGCATACGAGAACTCTAAAGGAATACATGACTGAGGGTGTCGTGATTTATGGGGAGGCTCGTCGACGCGACGTCGGAGCCGGCGGCTGTCGAGCCGATGGACGTACGCACTCCCGGTGAATCGAATGGAGCTGATGCAGCAGTGGAACGAACAGCGGTCAACCCGGTGACGTGGTCGCAGGAGTTGGGATTCAACCAGGGTGAGGTCGTCTCCGGGCACACACGGACCCTGTACATCTCGGGGCAGACCGCGATGAGCGGCGACGGCAAGCCCCGGCATGACGGTGACATCGCGGCGCAGTTGACGCTGAGCATCGACAACCTGGAGGCCGTGCTCGGCGAGGCCGGAATGTCTCTCGCGAACCTCGTCCGGCTCAACGTCTACACGACCGACGTCGATCAGCTCTTCCAGCACTACGGCGTGCTGGCGGCGCGGTTGGGTGCCGCCGGGGTGGCGCCGACCTCCACGATGCTCGGGGTGACGCGACTGGCGATCCCCGGCCAGATGGTCGAGCTCGAGGGAACCGCCGTGGCGTGATGCGCCCTCGCCGCCCTGCCGCTCGTGCCGGTCGAACCGGCACGAGCAGCAGGCGCACGTCCCCTCCATGACGGTCGTGTCCGAATTCCCCGTCCTCGGATCGCTCGGCGACTGAACACGGCCACCCCGCCGTACGTATCTCCCGATACCGCCAAGTAGGTTGAACGACCGCCTGGTTGGCGGTTCAGTCTGCGGTACACCGAACGTACGGGAGACATCTTGTCGCTACGCGTCAACGGGACGGCACTCATCATCGCGGCGCTGGTCGCGACGGTCGGCGCGCTCGCCTTCCCCGTCTGGTCCTACGCCGACCGCTCAGGAACGGGGCAGGCGAACCTCAACGCGTCGAGCGTGGCCACCCAGTGGGGTCCGCTCTCGGCCACGGACCGGGATCTGCTGGTCAAGGTCCGGCTGGCCGGCCTCTGGGAGCTCCCTGCCGGGCAGCAGGCGATCCAGCGCGCCCCGAGCCGGGCGATCGTGGAGTGCGGCGACCACCTCGTCGTCGGCCACACGGACCTGGACCGGCGGGCCAGGGACGTGGCGGCGAAGCTGGGCGTGGAGCTGCCGAACCAGCCGACCGAGCAGCAGCAGGGGTGGCTGCGGGAGCTGACGGCGGCGAGCGGGGAGGAGTACGAGCGCAAGTTCGCGAACATTCTGCGCAACGCGCACGGGAAGGTGTTCGCGCTGATCGCGGAGGTCCGGCACACCACACGCAACGCGCTGATCCGGCAGCTGGCGAGCGACGCGAACCAGACGGTGCTCGACCACATCACCATGCTGGAGGCGACCGGGATGGTCGACTACGACGCGCTGGCGAACGAGGCGGCGGGGCGGAAGACGGCGCCGCCGACCGGGCCGCCGGTGGTGCCGTCGCCCGCGGTGCCCTCGCCGGCGCGGCCGTCGGGGACGGACCAGTCGTTCACGTCGCGGCCGGCGCCGGAGGCGGGGATCGTGACGCCGCATTCCCAGCCGTAGCGCGCCGGAACCTCAAATCAACCTCTGAACGTCCCCCCGACTGGATTCGAACGTATCCGGCCGGGCCATCAGGTGAGGGACTGAAGGAGGGGGACGAGATGACGGCACGGAACACGGAACTCGGCATCGGCATCGGCTGGCGGCCGGAGATCGCGGAGGCGGTGGAGGCGCTGCCCGGGGTCGACTGGGTGGAGGTCGTCGCGGAGAACCTCTGCGCGGGCCACCTCCCCGACTCGCTGACGCGGCTGCGCGCGCGGGGCGTGACGGTGGTCCCGCACGGGGTGTCGCTGGGGCTCGGCGGCGCGGACCGGCCGGACGCGGGGCGGCTCGCCGAGCTGGCGGCGAAGGCGACGGCGCTGGGCGCGCCGCTGGTGACGGAGCACATCGCGTTCGTACGGGCCGGGGGGCCGCTGACCGCGTCCCCGCTCCTGGAGGCGGGCCACCTGCTGCCCGTGCCGCGCACGTGGGACGCGCTGGAGGTCCTGTGTGAGAACGTCCGGATCGCGCAGGACGCGCTGCCGGTGCCGCTGGCCCTGGAGAACATCGCGGCGCTGATCTCCTGGCCGGGCGAGGAGCTGACGGAGGGCCAGTTCCTGGCGGAGCTGGTGGAGCGTACGGGGGTACGGCTCCTCATCGACGTCGCCAACCTCCACACGAACCACGTCAACCGCGGCGAGGACCCGTCGAAGGCCCTCGCCGAACTCCCGGTCGAGGCCATCGCGTACGTCCATGTCGCGGGCGGCGTCGAACGCGACGGCGTCTGGCACGACACCCACGCCCACCCGGTCCCCGCCCCGGTCCTCGCGATCCTGTCGGACCTGGCGTCCCGGGTCTCCCCGCCGGGCGTCCTTCTGGAGCGGGACGACGACTTCCCGCCGGCGCAGGAGCTGGCGGCTGAACTGTCGACGATCCGGACGACGGTGACGGGGGCGGGGGCGGGGGCGGCGCCGGCGGGGGCCGCCGTGGGCGCCCCGGCGCGCCCTGCGGTCTCCGCGGGCACGACCACGGCGGACGCGGCGGACGACGCTGCGACGCGGTCCGCCGATCGCCCGCTGCTCATCGGCGCGGGCGCCCGTGTCTCGGGCGGCCCGATGCCGCGGCCTCAGCGGGCGGCGGGCGAGTCGCTCGACTCCGCGCCACCGGGCCCGCGCGGGGGCCCGGTGCCTGCCCCCGGCCCGGCGGCCACGTGCGCCCCCGAGGCGCAGGGGGCCCGGGGGCGTGCCCCCGGTTTCGGGGAGGGGCGGGGCGGGGGAAGGCCCCGCGCGGCGGAGGTGCCCGAGACACCTGGGCCCGAGGCACCTGGGCCCGAGGCGCAGGGGGGCCGCGCTCCCCGGGGCGGGGAGCGGGCCCGGGAGCGAGTCGGGGTCGCGCAGGTCGCGTTGTTGTCCGCGCTCGTCGCCGGGACGCCCGCGCCCGAGGGGTTCGACACGCGGCGGCTCGGCGTGCAGAGTCGCGCGCTCACGGCCAAGCGGGCCGACGTCGTCGCCAAGGTCGCCCCTGAGCTGCCCGAGATCCTCGGCGACGGCTACCGGCCCGCGTTCCGCGCGTACGCCAGGTCCCGCCCCATGACCGGCGGCTACCGGCGCGACGCCCTCGGCTTCGTCGAGCACCTGCTCGTCACCGGCCGCCCCGAGGACCCGGACGCCCGGCGCCTGCTCACCCGCTGGTGGCAGGAGCGCGCCGGCACCCGCCCGCCCGGCCGGGCGACCCGCCTGATCCACGCGGCCCGCGCCGCGCTCGTACGGAGGTAGAGAGACATGACCGGTTTCGCCGTACTCATCTGGGTCGCGGTTCTCGTCAGCTCGGGGCTGCTGATCGCCCGGGCCCGCTCCATCCGGTCGGACCGGGGCGGCGCCTCCGCGCACGACCTCGCCGAGGCCGCCTTCCTGGCCGGCGGCCCGCCCCGGGTCGTGGACACGGCCCTGGCGACCCTGCACGCCGAGGGACTGATCGGGGTCGGCGGCCCCGGCCTCGTCGTCGTGCTCCGCCCCGACCTGCGGGCCCGGGACCATGTCGGCCGTGCCGTCCTGGAGCAGCTCGCCGCCGCCCCGAGCGGCGCCCTGCACGAGCTGCGCCTCGCGGTGATGCGGAGCCCCGCCGTGCAGGAGATCGGCGACGGTCTCGCGGCGCGCGGGCTGATGGTGGCACCGGAGCGGCGCCTCGCGGTCAGGCGGTGGTGCCTCGCCCAGGGGCTCGGCTCCTTCGCGGTGCTGGTCCTCTCCATGGTGATCACCCTCGGCGTCGACGGTCCCTTCGGCGCGGTGCCGTTCGTCATCACGGTGATGCCCGTCCTCGTGCTGGGCGTGTTCGTCGCGCTCATCTGCGGCGCGTTCAACGCCGGGCGCATCACCCGCGCGGGGCAGCGGGCGGCGGCCGCGTACCACCGGGATCACGTCTATCTGCAGGACGCCGGCCACCAGGTCGCGCTGCGCGGGCTGCGCGCCGTGCCGGACCCGGAGCTGCGGGAGCAGCTGATCGCGGCGGCCCGGAGGTACGGCTCGCGCCCCGGGCAGCAGCCGTTCCCGCGCGCGTCGCGCAGCCGCTCCTCGCAGCACGGCTCGTCGGACACGGCGGCCCTCATGGTGCTCGCGTGGTGCGGCGGCAGCCCGGGCAACGGGGGTGCGTGCGGCGGCGCGAGCGGCGGAGGCGGCGGCGGATCCTCCTGCGGCGGCGGGTCCTCGTGCGGGGGCGGGGGCGGCTGCTCGGCGAGCGCCTGCTCCGGTGGAGGCGGCGGATCCAGTTGTTCGAGCTCGAGCGGCAGCTCCGGCAGCTCCTGTTCCAGCTCCAGCGGAAGCTCGTGCTCCAGCAGCAGCGGTTCGAGCTGCTCCAGTTCGAGCGGCTGACGAGGGGGCGCGTCCAGGGGGCGCATCGGGGGCATTGGCCCGACACCGCCCGTCGATCCTTTACTTCGGCGATCCGCCCTCCAACGATCCCTCTGTGAGATCTTTCGCGCTCTTCGGTGCCGTCGGTGCGCTGGTGCTCTCGGCACCGGCGGCCGTCACCCCCGCACGGGCCCTCGACACCCCGACCGCCGAGACCCGCGGCACGCTGCTCGCCGCCCGGCGCGCCGCCGCCGAGGGCATCCGCTTCGGAGCCTGCCCGGCCGAGGAGAAGCTGCCGCCGTCCGTACAGTGCGGCACCGTCCGGGTCCCGCTCGACTACGCGGACCCGGACGGCCCCCGGATCGGGCTGACCGTCAGCCGGGGCAAGGCCTCGGGTCCGGCCTCCGGGCGGCAGGGCGCGCTGGTGTACAACCCCGGTGGCCCCGGCGCCTCTTCGACGTACTTCCCGCTCGTCGCCGGGCTTCCGGCCTGGAAGCGGATCTCCGCCGCGTACGACCTGGTCGGCTACGCCCCGCGCGGCGTGGGCCGCTCCGCCCCGGTGTCCTGCCAGGACCCGGCCGACCGCGCCAAGGGCCCGACGCCTGCGCCCACCCATCCCTCCGAGGTCTTCAAGCGGGAGCGGATCGCCCGTGCGAAGACGTACGCCCAGGGCTGCGCGACCCGCACGGGCAAGGCGCTGCGCCACTACCACTCGCTCAACAACGCCCGTGATCTGGAGGTGCTGCGCGCGGCGCTCGGCGAGCCGCGGCTGACGTACATGGGCGCCTCGTACGGGACGTACTTCGGCGCGCTGTACGCGACGCTCTTCCCGCACCGGGTGCGGCGGATGGTCTTCGACGCACCGGTCGATCCGAGGCCGAAGGAGATCTGGTACGCCAACAACCTCGACCAGTCCCGGGCCTTCGAGCGGCGCTGGGCCGACTTCCGTACCTGGGTCGCCAAGCACGACAAGGTGTACGGCCTCGGCGCCACGGCGCAGGAGGTCCAGGAGAGTTACGAGAAGGTCCGCGCCGAACTCGCGGCGCGGCCCGCGGGCGGGCGGGTCGGCCAGGGGCAGCTGCACGCGGCGATGATCCAGACCGGGTACCACGACGGTTTCTGGGCGCTGCGGGCCGGCGCCCTCTCGCGGTATCTGAAGGGTGATCCGAAGCCGCTGATCGAGCAGGCGGCGGGGCGGGAGAACCCCGAGAACCTCTCATCGGACGCGGGCAACGGGGTCGCCGTGTACACGGCGGTGGAGTGCAACGACGCTCCCTGGCCGGAGGACTTCGCCGTCTGGGACCGGGACAACACCCGGCTCGCGAAGGTCGCTCCGTTCGAGACCTGGGACAACGTCTGGATGAATCTGCCCTGCGCCTACTGGCAGGCCCCGCGGCAGAAGCCGCTGGACGTGCGGACCGGTCCCGGCGTGCTGCCGCCGGTGCTGATCCTGGCCGCCGAGCGGGACGCGGCCACGCCGTACGACGGGGCGCTGGAGCTGCAGCGCAGGCTGTGGGGTTCGGCACTCGTGACCGAACGGGACGCCGGTACGCACGGCATCGGGGGCGGGGCGAACGCCTGCGTCAACGGGCATCTGGAGACGTACCTGCTGACGGGGGCCGTCCCCGGAGGGACGCCGGTGCGGCGCGCGTCGTGCGCGCCGCACCCGGAGCCGGACCCGGTGTCGCTGGAGCGGCGGTCGGAACCCCGTCCGCCGTCTGATCTTCCGGGTCAAGGGATGACGGCCCGGCTGGGAGCCGGGCCGTCACCGAGTCGGTAGGGCCGCTCAGGCCAGGCCCGCCACCAGTTCCGCCACGGAGCGGCGGCGGCCGGTGTAGAACGGGACCTCCTCGCGGACGTGCATCCGCGCCTCGGAGCCGCGCAGGTGGCGCATCAGGTCGACGATGCGGTGCAGCTCGTCGGCCTCGAAGGCGAGGAGCCACTCGTAGTCGCCGAGCGAGAACGAGGCGACCGTGTTGGCGCGGACGTCGGGGAAGCCGCGGGCCATCTTGCCGTGGTCCGCGAGCATCCGGCGGCGGTCCTCGTCCGGCAGCAGGTACCAGTCGTAGGAGCGCACGAAGGGGTAGACGCTCACGTAGTCGCGGGGGGTCTCGTCGGCCAGGAAGGCCGGGATGTGCGACTTGTTGAACTCGGCGGGGCGGTGCAGCGCCATGTTCGACCAGACCGGCTCGAGGGCGCGGCCCAGCTTGGTGCGGCGGAAGAGGTTGTACGCCTCCTGGAGCTCGTCGCTCGTCTCGGCGTGCCACCAGATCATGACATCGGCGTCGGCGCGCAGACCGGAGAGGTCGTACGTGCCACGGACGGTGATGTCCTTGGCGGCGAGCTGGTCGAACAGCTCCTGGACCTCGTCGGCGTAGCCGGCACGGTCCTCGGGCAGGTTGTCGCGCAGCTTGAACACAGACCACAGGGTGTAGCGGATGACCTCGTTGAGGTCCTTCGCCTTCTTACCGGCGTTCGGGATCTTTTCGGGCGCACTCATACGCCTATTCTCGCCCGTCACGGACAGTGCCCTGCACCAGGGTGGGTGGTTTCCGACGTGGCGATGATCTCGTCCAGGATCTCGTCGGCGGCGCGGTGGCCTGAGGCGATGCAGGCGGGGATGCCGACACCTTCGTACACGGCCCCCGCGAGGCGCAGTCCGGGCAGCCCGGCGACGGCCTCGCGGACGCGGGCGACCCGGGCGAGGTGGCCGACGGGGTACTGGGGCAGACCGCCGGTCCAGCGGGTGACGGTGGTGGCGACGGGGCGGGCCGTCAGGCCGGCCGCCGCGCCGAGGTCCTTCAGCGAGGCCTCGACGAGGTCGGCGTCGTCGCGCAGGACCTGCTCCTCCTCGCCGTAGCGGCCGACGGAGGTACGGAGCACGAAGAGGTCGGGGGCCGCGTCGGAGACCCACTGCCACTTCTGGCTGGAGAAGGTGGACGCCTTGATGGTGTGTCCGTCGACGGGCGGCACGAGGAACCCGGAGCCGGGCAGGGCCTGCACGTCGGAGCGCCGGAAGGCGAGGGTGACCAGGGCCATCGAGGCGTACTCGACGTCTCCGAGCTCGGCGGCGGCGCGGGGCGCCTCGCCGGAGAGCAGCTCGGCGGCGGACCAGGCGGGGCTCGCGACGACCACGCCGTCGGCGAGGAAGACCCGGTCGCCGGCGACGACGCGCCACCGCGTGCCGGCGGTGGCGCCGCGTGGGGCAGCGGGCTCGGGGCCGCGCCGGCCGCCGGGCTCCGCTGCGAAGGCCCCCGCGGGGCTCTCCGGGCCGTCCGCCGGCACGCGGCGGAGCTCGGTCACCGGGGTACGGGTCAGGATCTCGCCGCCCGCCGCGCGGATCGCGGCGGCGACGGCGTCGGGCAGGGTGCCGATGCCGCCCTCGATGCCCATGAAGGCGGAGCCGCCGAGGCCGGTGGCCGCGCCCGCCGCGTCCGAGGGGGTCGCGGCGCCCGCCTGCTGGACGGCGCGGACGGCCTCGGTGAGCGTCGGGTGGACGCGGGCGGCGGCGAAGAGCGCGGGGACGGCGGCCCGCATCGAGATCCGGTACGCGTCGCCCGCGTACACGCCGCCGAGCAGCGGCTCGACCAGCCGGTCGACGACCTCGTGGCCCATCCGGTCGGCGACGTACGCGCCGATCGCGATGTCCTCGCCGATCTCGGCGGGCGGCAGGTCGTGATCGTGGGCGACGCGGCGTACTCCCTCCTCGGAGAGGAGGTCCGTGAGCGCGGCGGCGTCGCCGGGGACGCCCATCACATGGCCCTTGGGCATCGGGCGCAGTGCCCCGCGGGTCCAGACGGACGCGGTGGTGGTGGCGGGCGGGCGCAGGCGGTCCCCGAGCCCGACGGCGCGGGCGAGCGCGACCGCCTCGGGGCGGCGGGCGAGCAGCGACTCGGCGCCGAGGTCGACGGGGGCGCCGGCGATCTCTCCGGCGAGGAGCTTGCCGCCGGGCCGGTCGCCCGCTTCGAGCAGGGTCACCGAGAGGCCCGCCGACACCAGCCGGTGCGCGGCGGCGAGTCCGGCGATGCCGCCTCCGACGACAACAACGTGCGCGTTCATGGCTCCACTCTCTCAAACCCGTTCCGAGGCCGGAACGTGACCGCTTCGCTATCGCCCGACGGCAACCCGCACCCCCTCCTCGTACGTCGAACCGGCAACACTCATCACCACCCCTGGGGGGGATCACTGTGCGTGGAGCGAGAATGGCGGCCGTGGCGCTGCTGACGGCCTCGCTGGCCCTGACCGGCTGCGGCGCCGGCGCGTCCGACAGCGGGACCGACAGAGGGACCGACAGCAAGCAGGGACTGAGCGCGGCCCGGCCCGCCGAGGGCGCCGAGGGGGCCGAGGGCGCCGCCGACCGGCGCGACGAGTCGGGCACGGACGGCGCGGCGGACCCGAAGAAGCCCGCCGAGGTTCCGCGGCAGCACATCATCCGTACCGCCGAGCTGTTCGTGGAGGTCGAGGACGCGTCCAAGGCGCTGGCCACGGCCCGCCGGGTCACGGAGGGCGCGGGCGGTCATGTCTCCAACGAGTCGACCGAGAGGATCGACGACGCGCGCGTGACCTCGCGGGTCGTGCTGCGGGTGCCGCAGGAGCGGTACGAGTCGGTGCTCAAGGAGCTGGCGGGGACGGGGAAGCTACTGTCCCGCAAGGCGGACGCCAAGGACGTCACCGAGCAGGTGGTGGACGTGGAGAGCCGGATCGCCACCCAGCGGGCGAGCGTCGCCCGGGTGCGCGCGCTGATGGACAAGGCGACGAAGCTGAGCGATGTGGTCACCCTGGAGGGCGAGCTGAGTCGGCGTCAGGCGGATCTGGAGTCGCTGCTGGCTCAGCAGGCCTCGCTGAAGGACCGTACGACGCTGGCGACGATCACCCTCGAACTGACCGAGGAGGAGGGCGCGAAGGCGCCGGAGGACGACGACCGTCCGGGCGTCCTCGACGCCCTCGCCGGGGGCTGGAACGCGCTGACGGCGGCGGCGGCCTGGGTCGTGATCGTGCTGGCGGCGCTCGCGCCGTGGCTGGCGGTGGCCCTGATCCTGTACCTGGTGTGGCGGCTGGTGGTCCGGCCGAAGCTGCGCCGCCGCTCCGGACCGTCGGGCACCGAAGGAACTGCCCCTTCCCCGGCCTCTTCCGCACAGAGCGGGGACTGAACGACCCGCGCGACGTAGCGTGTTCGTATGAGCGAACGACTGGTGGTCATCGGGGGCGACGCGGCGGGCATGTCCGCCGCGTCGCAGGCGCGCAGGCTCAAGGGGCCCGGGGAGCTGGAGATCGTCGCCTTCGAGCGCGGTCACTTCAGCTCCTTCTCGGCCTGCGGCATTCCGTACTGGGTCGGTGGCGACGTCGCCGAGCGCGACGAGCTGATCGCGCGCACCCCGGAGGAGCACCGGGCGCGGGACATCGATCTGCGGATGCGGACCGAGGTGACCGAGCTGGACGTGCCGGGGCAGCGGGTCCGTACCCGGGACCTGGAGTCGGGCGCGGAGGCGTGGACGGGCTTCGACAAGCTGGTGGTCGCGACCGGTGCCCGTCCGCTGCGGCCGGCGCTGCCGGGGATCGACGCGCCGGGCGTGCACGGGGTGCAGACCCTGGACGACGGGCAGGCGCTGCTCGACTCGCTCACGCGGACGGAGGGCCGGCGCGCGGTGGTTGTGGGCGCCGGGTACATCGGCGTGGAGATGGCCGAGGCGCTGCTGAACCGGGGGTACGAGGTGACCGTGCTCAACCGGGGCAAGCAGCCGATGGCGACGCTCGACCCGGACATGGGACGGCTGGTCCACGAGGTGATGGACGACCTCGGCATCACGACGGTCGGCTCCTCGGCCGTCACCAAGATCCTCACGGGTGCGAACGGCCGGGTCCGCGCGGTGGTGACGGAGGACGCCGAGTACCCGGCGGACGTGGTGGTCCTGGGGATGGGCGTGGTCCCGGAGACGCGCCTCGCGGAGGCGGCCGGGCTGCCGCTGGGGGTGTACGGAGGGCTGCTCACCGATCTCGCGATGCGGGTGCGGGGCCACGAGAACATCTGGGCGGGCGGCGACTGCGTCGAGGTCCTCGACCTGGTCTCGGGGCGTGAGCGGCACATCGCGCTGGGCACGCACGCCAACAAGCACGGGCAGGTCATCGGCTCGAACGTGGGCGGCGGCTACGCCACGTTCCCGGGGGTGGTCGGCACGGCGGTGTCGAAGGTGTGCGACCTGGAGATCGCGCGGACGGGTCTGCGCGAGAAGGAGGCCCGCGAGGTGGGTCTGCGGTACGTGACGGTGACGGTCGAGTCGACCAGCAGGGCGGGCTACTACCCGGGGGCGGCCCCGATGACGGTGAAGATGCTGGCCGAGCGCCGCACGGGCCGGCTGCTCGGGGTGCAGATCGTGGGCCGTGAGGGCGCGGCCAAGAGGGTGGACATCGCCGCGGTGGCGCTGACGGCCGGGATGACGGTGGAGCAGATGACGGCCCTGGATCTGGGGTACGCGCCGCCGTTCTCGCCGGTCTGGGATCCGGTGCTGATCGCGGCGCGCAAGGCGGTGGCCGCCGTCCGGAGGGCAGGTTGACTCGACCGGACCAGTGACGCCTGGTGACGGTTTGCGAGCCATTCTTCACCATGCGTCACTGATCGCATGATCAGACACGCCGCGCGAGCGCTCTGCGCCGCCTCACTCGTCATCGCCCCGCTCGCCCTGAGCACCCCCGCCCACGCCGTGACCACGTGCCGGGTCAACGGCGTCACCGTCACCGGCGGGACCATCAACGGAACGGCGGGATCCGACTACATCACCTGTGCGACGGTCCCCGCCGGCGACACGGTCAACGGCCTGGGGGGTGACGACTTCATCCAGGTCACCGGCACGGTCGCCGGCACCGTCACAGGTGGCGCCGGCCGCGACTACGTCACGGTCGGCACCGTCGCGGGGACCGGCTCGGTCCTCGGAGACACCGAGAACGACTATCTCCGCGTCGGCACGAACGGCAACATCGTGAACGGCGGAGCCGGGCTCGACTTCTGCCGGGTCGGTACCGGCAACCCGGCCGCCGGCTGCGAGTACTGACACCCGCCGTCCGCTGTGCGCCGCCGGAACCGGCGGCGCACAGCGGCGTGAGGCCACGGGTCAGACGGCCGTCCGCGTGTGGACGTACTCCACCAGACGCGTCAGCGCCTCCGGGTCGGTCGTCGGCAGCACGCCGTGGCCCAGGTTGAAGACATGCCCTTCGAGGTCCTTCGCGGCGGCCAGGACCTCGTCCGTCTTGGCCTCCACGGCCTCGCGCGTGGAGAACAGCACGGCCGGGTCGAGGTTGCCCTGGAGCGCCTTGCCGGGGCCGACGCGCCGGGCGGCCTCGTCCAGCGGGACGCGCCAGTCGACGCCGACCACGTCCGCGCCCGCCTCGCCCATGAGGCCGAGCAGCTCGCCCGTACCGACACCGAAGTGGATGCGCGGGACGCCGTAGGAGGCGACCGCGTCGAAGACCTTCGTGGAGGCGGGCATCACCGCACGGCGGTAGTCGGCGGGGGCGAGGGCGCCCACCCAGGAGTCGAAGAGCTGCACGGCGGACGCGCCGGCCTCGATCTGGACCTTGAGGAAGGCGGCGGTGATCTCGGCGAGGCGGTCGAGCAGGTCGGCCCAGAGCTGCGGGTCGCCGTACATGAGCGCCTTGGTGTGCTCGTGGTTGCGGGACGGGCCGCCCTCGACGAGGTAGCTCGCGAGGGTGAAAGGCGCGCCGGCGAATCCGATGAGCGGGGTGGAGCCCAGCTCGCCGGTGAGCATCCCGATGGCCTCGGTGACGTAGTGGACGTCCTCGGGGGTCAGGTCGCGCAGCCGGTCGAGGTCGGCGCGGGTGCGGATCGGGTCGGCGACGACGGGGCCGACGCCGGGCTTGATGTCGAGGTCGATGCCGATGGCCTTGAGCGGGACCACGATGTCGCTGAAGTAGATCGCCGCGTCCACCTTGTGGCGGCGTACGGGCTGCAGCGTGATCTCGGTGACCAGCTCGGGCCGCATGCACGATTCGAGCATCGGGATGCCCTCGCGGACCTTCAGGTACTCGGGCAGCGAGCGCCCCGCCTGCCGCATGAACCAGACCGGCGTGTGCGGCACGGGCTCGCGCCGGCACGCCTTGAGGAATGCGGAGTCGTACGTCTGCGGCTGGTGCTTCGTCTGCTGGCCCACGGGGCTGTCATTGGCACTCACGCCCAGAATCTTCGCATGTGCACGGAAGCCGCTCGCCCGGGCCGGGTGTCCCTCCCTGCGCGAGGCCCCCGTTCCGCCTACTCTTCCCCGCATGGCTGCGGCTCAGGGACATTTTTCCGATCATTCCGACGGCGACGAAGGAGCGGGCGACACGGCGGGCACCACCTCGAACGGTACGGAGACGAATCCGGTGCCGCCCGCTTTCCGGCGGGCGGTCGAGGCACTGCGTTCGGCCCGGCTGCGGCCGGAGATCGAGATCGACCCGACCCGGCCGCCGCAGCGGCTCGCGCCGTACGCGTACGCGCTGGAGGCGGCCGTCGTCGAAGGCGAGGAGGATCTGGCCGACGGGCGGCTCGTCCTGCTGCACGACCCGGCCGGGCACGACGCCTGGAAGGGCACGTTCCGGCTGGTGACGCTGGTACGGGCGGAGCTGGAGCCCGAGATGGCGGCGGACCCGCTGCTGCCGGAGGTCTGCTGGTCCTGGCTGACCGGCGCGCTGCAGGCGCGCGGTCTGCCGTACGGGGAGGCGAGCGGCACCGTGACCCAGGCGGGCTCCCACTACTTCGGGGGGCTCGCCGACCGCCGCCCCGCGACGCAGATCGAGATCCGGGCGTCCTGGACGCCGACGGAGGGTCCGGGGGGCGTGCCGGACACCGGGGCGCATCTGGCGGCCTGGTGCGATCTGCTGTGCCAGGTCGCCGGGCTGCCGCCGTCGTCACCGGAGCCGGGGGCGGGCACCACATCGGGCGGAGGGGTCGTCTCGTTGCCCCAGCGCAGGGGTCCTCAGCAGGCGTGATCCCGCTGGCCGGAAGGCTGTCGGGGGGTCTTCGAGGTCGCCCGGACGGAGGCTCACTCGTAGGATGATCGATCGCGCGTCCGAATTGCACCAATTGTTACTCACTAAATCGTGATCTTTCCCTAAAGGCGGGCGCCCGAGCTGCCGAAGAGGTCAATGACCCCTTCACCGCACCGGGTCGCCCCCGGCTTCTTCCCCGAGCCGGCTCCGTCCCGCATCTCCCCAGGAGGCCGTGTGTCCGTTCTCCTCGAGCAGCCCGCAAGCCTGGTCGCCTACCGCCCGAACAAGCCGACGGCCATGGTCGTCGTGGCCGACCCGCGCGTCCGCTCCACCGTCACCCGCCACCTGTGGGCCCTTGGAGTACGTGACGTCATCGAGGCGTCGTCCATCGCGGAGGCCCGTCCCCGCGTCGGCAACCCTCGCGACATCTGCGTGGCCGACGTCCACCTCCCCGACGGCAGCGGCCTCACGCTGCTGTCCGAGACCCGCGCGGCGGGCTGGCCCAACGGCCTCGCCCTCTCCGCGGCCGACGACATCGGCGCGGTGCGCAACGCGCTCGCCGGTGGCGTCAAGGGCTATGTCGTCACCGGTACGCGTACGAACATCGGGCATCCCACCCGCCCCGGCGCCGCCCCCATCGGCGCCGCGGCCGCCCGCCTCGGCCACCGCCGCCCCCCGGGTGCTCCGAGCCACCCGGGCGGCTACCGCGAGCTCTCCGGCCGTGAGGTCGAGGTGCTCCGGCTGGTCGCCGAGGGCCAGTCGAACAAGGCCATCGGCGTCTCCATGGGCCTGTCCGCCCTGACCGTGAAGAGCCACCTCGCCCGGATCGCCCGCAAGCTGGGCACCGGGGACCGGGCCGGCATGGTCGCGGTGGCACTGCGCACCGGAATCATCCACTGAGCCCACGACCTGGCGGCTTCCACGGTTGACGAAAGATCGGCGCCTGTCGACGGAACGTTCCGTCGACAGGCGCTTGCCGTTCACAGATACCCTTGACACGTGACCGACGCCCAAGAGACCGCAGCAGACACGGCACTGCGAACCACCGGGGGCGCTCCCCCGGACGACGACGTCCCTGCGAACGGGCTGCCGATCCCCTTGCTGGAGCCCCGCGAGGGCATTCCGCCCGTCGTCGAGACGGACGAGGCGCTCGCCGAAGTGATCGCCGCCTTCGCCGCCGGCGGCGGCCCCGTCGCCGTGGACGCCGAGCGCGCCTCCGGCTACCGCTACGGCCAGCGCGCCTATCTCATCCAGCTCCGCCGCGAGGGCGCGGGCTCCGCGCTCATCGACCCGGTGGGCTGCCCCGACCTGTCCGGACTCGGCGAGGCGCTCGCGGGAGCCGAGTGGATCCTGCACGCGGCGACCCAGGACCTGCCGTGCCTGCGGGACATAGGCATGGTGCCGACCCGGCTGTTCGACACCGAGCTGGCCGGCCGGCTCGCGGGCTTCCCGCGGGTCGGGCTCGGGGCGATGGTCGAGTCCGTCCTCGGCTACGCCCTGGAGAAGGGGCACTCCGCGGTGGACTGGTCCACCCGCCCGCTGCCCGAGCCCTGGCTGCGGTACGCCGCGCTGGACGTCGAGCTGCTCGTCGACCTGCGTGACGCGCTGGAGAAGGAGCTCGACCGGCAGGGCAAGCTGGAGTGGGCCCTGCAGGAGTTCGACGCGATCGCCTCGGCCCCGCCCGCGCCGCCGCGCAAGGACCCCTGGCGGCGGACCTCCGGCATGCACAAGGTGCGGCGCCGTCGCCAGATGGCGGTCGTACGGGAGCTGTGGACGGCCCGCGACCGGATCGCCCAGCGGCGGGACGTCTCCCCCGGCAAGGTGCTGAGCGACACGGCGATCGTGGAGGCGGCGCTGGCCGTGCCGGCGAACGTCGCGGCGCTGACCGCGCTGCCGGGCTTCGGCCACCGCATGGGCCGGCGCCAGCTGGAGCAGTGGCAGGCGGCCGTGGACCGGGCGAAGGCCCTCCCGGACGCCGAGCTCCCCCAGCCCGGCCAGCCGGTCGCGGGCCCCCCGCCCCCGCGCGCCTGGGCGGACAAGGACCCGGCGGCGGCCGCCCGCCTGTCGGCGGCCCGCACGGCGGTCTCGGCCCTCGCGGAGGAGCTGAACCTCCCCCAGGAGAACCTGATCACCCCGGACACGGTCCGCCGCGTCTGCTGGGAGCCGCCGGCGGCGACCCCGGACGCGGTGTCGGCCGCCCTCCAGGGCTACGGCGCCCGGCCGTGGCAGGTCGAACTGGTGACCCCGCTGCTGGTGACGGCGCTGACGAGCGCCGGCTGACCTGGCGACTGCGAAGCCCCCGGCCGTGCACGGCCGGGGGCTTGACCGTTCTACGGGGACGGGCTGAGGTCGCCGTTGGTGTTCATGTCGAAGACGCCCTGGGTCTTGCCGTCGACCTTGAGCTGCTTGAGCCAGTACTTCGACAGGTTGTGCACGTTCTTGTGCTGCCTCTCCCACAGCACCGAGTGCCCCGCGCACTCCAGTTTGACCATGAGCTTGTGGGCGCCCGTGATGGCGTCGTAGAGCGCGGGGACCGAGAAGTTGAGTTCCGGGTTGGAGCTGGGCGGTGACGTGTTCACCGTGGCGTCGTGATCCCCGTACACGATCAGCACGGGCACGCTTCCGCCGAGGACACCGCCCTGCGCCGCCGTCGTCTTGTTCCAGCCCCACCGGACGAAGTTCCGGATTCGGTTGAGGCCCTCCGGCGGTCCCCATGTCGCGCCTACGGGCTCATTCGCCATCATCGCGGCCCAGGCCTTTTCGACGATGCCGAGTTCGCGCTGGTCCGCACAGCCCAGTTCGTTGTTCCATGCCGACTCGAGGCCCCATCTGGTGCCCAGGAACATCGGGAAGCCGGGCTGGGGCAGCGTGCTCGGCGGGTTCGACGTGCCGTTGGGCGGGAAGACCGGCGCCAGCAGGAACAGGCTCTCCACCTTGGTGGGGTTGTTCACCGCGTACGGCCCCATGGTGATCGCGCCGGCGGAGTAGCCGACGAACGCGACCTTGTCCACCTGTCGCTCCTTGCGGATGTACTCCACGACGGTGTGCAGCTCGTCCCGGTCGCTGTACGAGTTGTTCAGCTGGAACGCGTAGTTCGGCGGGCCCGGGGTGAATCCCGGTGGCCTTGGCTTCAGAAGGCTCTGGTTGGCGGGGTTGGCATTGCGTGGGTCGTCCATCATGGGACGCGGCGACCGTCCGGAGCCCTGGAGGTCCATCATGAAGACGTCGTAGCCGGCCTTGGCCAGGTGCTCCCCCCAGCTGTAGGAGCCGTACTGGAGATCGAAGGCCGCGAGCGCCGGGACGCTCCGGCCGTGCAGCATGAGAACGGCCTTGCGCTCCGGGAGGTGTCCCAGGGGCGTGCCGTCCCGCTCCCGTACGAAGAGCTTGACGATGTCGTCCTGGTTCGCGGGGACGGTGGACTTGTGGGGGACTTCGTGGTCCTTCGTGATGATCGCTGCCATGGCATTCCTTCCGCGCGTTCGGGCCGGGACCTCGCGCTCCGGCGACGCCAGCCTCGGCCTGATGTGTACCCGGCGCCACGGCACGGCCGGCGGCCTGCGCCCATCGGGTCGGGGAAACCCTCCATCGGACGGGCGCATGAGGGGGCGCACACAGCGCCCGGTCGGCGACGCGCGATGTGACCTTCACCGCTCTGGCCCCCGGGACTGGGCAGCATGGTTACCCGCAAGTAGCATGGTCCTAGCAAGCGCGCGCTTAGTCGCGTGCGGCAGCAGTGCCATCCCGCACCCTGGAGGAGAGCCATCGTGCCTCGTACCGTCAGGGACGTCGTCTTCGTCGACGGCGTCCGCACCCCGTTCGGCAAGGCGGGCCCGAAGGGCATCTACCACGAGACCCGCGCCGACGATCTCGTCGTGAAGGCCATCCGGGAGCTGCTGCGCCGCAACCCCGGACTCGACCCCGCGAAGATCGACGAGGTCGCCATCGCCGCGACCACGCAGATCGGTGACCAGGGTCTGACCCTCGGCCGCACCGCCGGCATCCTCGCCGGGCTGCCGCAGTCCGTTCCGGGCTACTCCATCGACCGCATGTGCGCCGGTGCGCTCACCGCCGTGACCGCGACCGCCGGTTCGATCGCGTTCGGCGCGTACGACGCCGTCATCGCCGGTGGTGTCGAGCACATGGGCCGCCACCCCATGGGCGAGGGCGTCGACCCGAACCCGCGGTTCGTCTCGGAGAAGCTCGTCGACGAGTCCGCCCTCTTCATGGGCATGACCGCCGAGAACCTGCACGACCGCTACCCGAGCATCACCAAGCAGCGCGCCGACGAGTACGCCGTGCGCTCGCAGGAGAAGGCCGCCAAGGCGTACGCCGACGGCAAGATCCAGCAGGACCTGGTGCCGATCTCGGTGCGCCGCACCGCAGCGTCCGACAGCGGCTCGGCCGGCGAGACCGGCTGGGGCCTGGTCACCGCCGACGAGCCGATGCGTCCGGGCACCACCCTGGAGTCGCTGGCGAACCTGAAGACGCCGTTCCGCGTCCACGGCAACGTCACCGCGGGCAACGCGGCCGGTCTCAACGACGGTGCCACCGCCTCGATCATCGCCTCCGAGGACTTCGCCCGCGAGAACAACCTCCCGGTCAAGATGCGCCTCGTCTCGTACGCCTTCGCCGGCGTCGAGCCCGAGGTCATGGGCTACGGCCCGATCCCGGCGACCGAGAAGGCGCTGGCCAAGGCCGGTCTGTCGATCGAGGACATCAACCTCTTCGAGATCAACGAGGCGTTCGCGGTCCAGGTCCTCGCGTTCCTGGAGCACTACGGCATCGCCGACGACGACGCCCGCGTCAACCAGTACGGCGGCGCGATCGCCTACGGTCACCCGCTGGCCTCCTCCGGCGTGCGTCTGATGACGCAGCTGGCCCGCCAGTTCGAGGAGCAGCCGGAGGTCCGTTACGGCCTCACCACGATGTGCGTCGGCTTCGGCATGGGCGCCACCGTGATCTGGGAGAACCCGAACCACAAGGACGCCGGAGGCAGCAAGTGAGCACCACCGCCGAGCTTTTGAAGGGCGCCGCCGAGCTCTTCCCCGACGAGGTCGTCACCAGCGCCCACGTACGGCACTTCGAACTGCCCGCGGGCGCGGGCCGGTTCGCGCTGATCACGCTGGACAACGGCTTCGACCACACCAAGCCGACCACGTTCGGCCCGCAGTCGCTGGCGAACCTCAACACCGCCATCGACCAGGTCGAGGCCGAGGCCGCGAACGGTGAGATCGTCGGCGTCGGCCTCACCGGCAAGCCGTTCATCTTCGCCGTCGGCGCCGACCTCAAGGGCGTCGAGCTGCTGAAGCGTCACGAGGACGCGCTCGCCATCGGCAAGGGCGGCCACGACGTCTTCAAGCGCCTCTCCGCGCTGGCCGTCCCCACCTTCGCGTACTACAACGGCGCGGCGATGGGCGGCGGTGTCGAGGTCGGTCTGCACTGCACCTACCGCACCGTGTCGAAGGCCCTGCCGGCCTTCTCGCTGCCCGAGGTCTTCCTCGGTCTGGTCCCCGGCTGGGGCGGCTGCGCGATCCTGCCGAACCTGATCGGTGCCGACAAGGCCGTCTCGGTCATCATCGAGAACTCGCTGAACCAGAACCGTCAGCTCAAGGGCAAGCAGGTCTTCGAGCTCGGCATCGCCGACGCGATCTTCGAGGGCGCGGACTTCCTGGAGCAGTCGCTGATCTGGACCGCGCAGGTCCTCAAGGGCGACGTCACCGTCGAGCGCCCCGAGATCGACCGCGGTGAGGCCTGGGACCAGGCCGTCGCCAAGGGCCGGTTCATCGCCGACTCCAAGGTGCACGGCGCGGCCCCGGCCGCGTACCGCGCCCTGGACATCATCGAGGCGGCCAAGGACGGCGACCTGCAGAAGGGCTTCGACGCCGAGGACACGGCCCTGGCCGACCTCATCATGGGCGGCGAGCTGCGCTCCGGCATCTACGCCTTCAACCTGGTGCAGAAGCGCGCCAAGCGCCCCGCCGGTGCCCCGGACAAGTCGCTGGCCCGCCCGGTCACCAAGGTCGGTGTCGTCGGCGCCGGTCTGATGGCCTCCCAGCTGGCCCTGCTCTTCCTGCGCCGCCTGGAGGTGCCGGTCGTCCTGACCGACATCGACCAGGAGCGCGTCGACAAGGGCGTGGGCTACGTCCACGGCGAGATCGAGAAGCTGCTCGGCAAGGGCCGGATCAACCAGGACAAGGCCAACCGTCTCAAGGGCCTGGTCTCCGGTGTCCTGGACAAGGCCGAGGGCTTCGCGGACGCGGACTTCATCATCGAGGCCGTGTTCGAGGAGATGGGCGTCAAGCAGCAGGTGTTCGCGGAGGTCGAGGCGGTCGCCCCGGCGCACGCGATCCTCGCCACCAACACCTCCTCGCTCTCCGTCTCGGAGATGGCCTCGAAGCTGAAGCACCCCGAGCGCGTGGTCGGCTTCCACTTCTTCAACCCGGTCGCGATCCTCCCGCTCCTGGAGATCGTCCGCGGCGAGAAGACGGACGACGCCTCCCTGGCCACCGCCTTCGGTGTCGCCAAGAAGCTGAAGAAGACCGCGGTCCTCACCAAGGACGCCCCGGCGTTCGTCGTGAACCGCATCCTGACCCGCTTCATGGGCGAGATCCAGAACGTCATCGACGAGGGCACCTCGGTCGAGACGGCCGAGAAGGCCGTCGAGCCGCTCGGTCTGCCGATGTCCCCGCTGGTCCTCCTGGAGCTCGTCGGCCCGGCGATCGGTCTGCACGTCTCCGAGACCCTGAACCGCTCCTTCCCGGACCGCTTCAAGGTCTCCCCGAACCTCGCGGCCGTCGTGAAGGCGGGCAAGCGCGGCTTCTACGTCTACTCCGCCGAAAACAACTTCAAGCCGGAGCTGGACCCCGAGGTCGCCGCCCTCCTGAAGCAGGGCGATGTCGTCCTGACGGAGGAGCAGGTCCGCGACCGCGTCCTGGACGCGGTGGCGCAGGAGATCGGCCTGATGCTGGAGGAGGGTGTCGTCGCCGAGGCGCAGGACATCGACCTCTGCCTGATCACGGGCGCGGGCTGGCCCTTCCACCTGGGCGGCATCACGCCGTACCTGGACCGTGAGGGCGTCTCCCAGCGGGTGAACGGCAAGCCGTTCCTCGCGCAGGGCGTGGCGAGCGTCCCGGCGTAACCCTCGGGGTTCGCACAACGGCGGACGGCCCCGGCACCGATTCCTGGTGCCGGGGCCGTCCTGTTCCGTCCTGACGGGTACTCGGATCGCGGAACGCTCAGATCACGGAGCGCCAGGTGCCCAGCTGGAGTCCCTCGGCGGCCGGCTTCTGGCGCGTGGTGAGCAGCCTCGGGCCGTCCCCGACCGTCATGGCGACCAGACCGCCGTCCAGCGCCTGGGTGAGGGTGGTGAGCAGGGGCACCTGCGGCTCGCCCGTCTCGGTCCACTTGGCGCCGGCCGACTCCTGTTCCACCGGGAAGGCGGCCAGGGCGAGGCGCCCGTCGGCGGACTGCTGGGCCAGTACGGTGCAGTCGACGCCGTCGATCCGGCAGCGGGTCGCGGAGAGCGGGCCCTCCCCCACCGCGTCGAGGAAGGGCCTCGGCTCCGGCGAGCGTCCCGGCGTCCAGACGCAGATCCGCCCTTCCTTGTCGACGTAGTAGAGCGAGACGTGTCCCGAGGGCCCGGTCACCGCGGCCAGGCTGCCGAAGGTCACCGAGGCGGGCACCACGTCGTGCCGGACCGGCTTGGCACCGGGCTCCTGCTGCTCGTACCGCAGCAGCCCTTCCTCCTTCGCCGTGTACAGCTCGACGAGACCCGCGCCGTTGGTCGCCGCGACCGGCGAGGGGTCGGAGCGGTTGCCCCACAGGTCCCACCACGGGTGCCAGCCGCCGCCGTCCTTCTGGGCGCGCACGCTGAGTCCGCCGCCACCGTTACGGGTGAAGACGTACGCGCGTCCCTGGGCGTCCACCGCGACGGCCGGGTTGCCGGTCCAGGTGAAGCTCTTGCCGTTCGAGTGCTGGATGGAGCGCCACTCCACGGCCGGGCGGCCGGTCTGGAACTGGGTGCTGTGCACCAGCTCGACGTGGCCCTCTTCCCCGGGCACCGGGCGCAGCCCCACCAGGTGGACGTACCGGTCGGCTCCCTGGCCCACCGCCAGGATGGGCAGCAGTCCGCCGCCGCCGAGCGAGACGGCGTCGCTCCAGCGGCCGTCGGGGCCCTCCGTCCAGCGCACCACCTCGCCGCCCCACGGCAGGTACGCGCTGAAGCGGCCCTCCACGCCACGGGTCAGCCAGCTGCCCCGCAGCGTCGGGACGACGAACGGCCCCTTGGATCGAGTGGTCGGGTCCTGGGATCGATATGCCATGGGGTCCAGTGCTCCGGTCGACAGGTCAGCTTGGGGGGTGTGCATGTCCTTTCGGACTGCTGTTCGTCGACTTTAGTGGGTGACCCGCACCCCCCAGAACCCGCGCTAGTACAGGGCGTCCTGGCCCAGCTTGCCGAGGCGGCTGTGGGAGCGTCCGTACAGGAAGTACACGACGATGCCGATGGCCATCCACACCGCGAAGCGGAACCAGGTCTCCCCCGGCAGGTTGAGCATCAGCCAGAGCGACGCGGCGATGGAGGCGATCGGCAGCACGGGCACCCACGGGGTGCGGAACGCCCGGTGCAGGTCGGGGCGGGTGCGCCGCATCACCATGACTCCGGCGGCGACCATGACGAAGGCGAAGAGCGTGCCGATGTTCACCAGCGTCGCGAGCTCGTTGATGCTGGTGAAGCCCGCGATGACGGCGATGAGGCCACCGAGCAGGAGGGTCGGCCGGTACGGCGTCTTGAAGCGCGGGTGCGTGATGGAGAAGAACCGCGGCAGGAGCCCGTCACGGCTCATCGCGAAGAACACCCGGGTCTGGCCGAGCAGCAGGATGAGACAGACGGTGGTGAGGCCGACGGCGGCTCCGAAGCTGATCACGCCCCCGTAGAAGGGGTGTCCGGTGGCCTTGAAGGCGTCCGCGAGCGGGGCGCTCACCGAGAGTTCGGTGTAGTGCTGCATGCCGGTGACGACGAGGGCGACGGCGACGTAGAGCACGGTGCAGATGAACAGCGAGCCGAGGATGCCGCGGGGCATGTCGCGCTGCGGGAGCTTGGTCTCCTCGGCGGCGGTGGCCACCACGTCGAAGCCGATGAAGGCGAAGAAGACGATGGAGGCGGCGGTGAAGATGCCCATCACGCCGAAGTTGGTCGCCTCGTAGCCGAAGATCGTCTCGACCAGCGGGGCGTCCCAGGCCGAGGCGCCGTCGGTCGGCGTCACCGCGTCGGGGATGAAGGGCTTGTAGTTGTCGCCCACGATGAAGAAGAGCCCCGCGATGATCACGATCATGACCACCGTCACCTTGATGGCCACGACGACCGCGGTGATCCGGGCGGAGAGCTTCATGCCGATGACCAGGACCGCGGTCAGCACCAGGACAAGGAGGAACGCCAGGATGTCGAAGGTGCCGCCCGCCGCGTCCGGCCCTTCCAGCGCGGCGGGCAGATGCCAGTCCACGTTGTCCATCAGGGAGCGGACGTAACCGGACCAGCCGACCGCGACGACGGCCGTGCCGAGCGCGAACTCGAGGACGAGGTCCCAGCCGATGATCCAGGCGGGCAGTTCGCCGATGGAGGCGTACGCGAAGGTGTACGCCGATCCGGCGACCGGGACCGTGGAGGCGAACTCGGCGTAGCAGAGGGCCGCGAGCGCGCACACGATGCCGGCGGCGACGAAGGCGAGCGCGGTGGCGGGCCCCGCGTTCTCCTTGGCCACCTTGCCGGTGAGGACGAAGATGCCGGTGCCGATGATGACGCCGACGCCGAAGACGGTGAGGTCCCAGGCGGAGAGGGACTTCTTGAGGGCGTGCTCGGGTTCTTCCGTGTCGCGGATCGACTGCTCGACCGATTTGGTCCGGAACACCCCGGAGCGCGTCTTGGGCTGCTGGTCCGTGCTCACCGTCGTACCTCCGTGCCGTCGGTCACAGACCCATGATCGAGACCCCGAAGGAGTGGCGCCTGTCGAGGCGTCGGGTTTCACACGAAAGGGCCGGTCGGTCACCCCGTGGGGTGGTCCGACCGGCCCAATGGTGACGCTCGGTGGCCGTCGCTGTGTGCGGCGGTCAGTCGCGCGCGGGCTCCACGTCCTGGCTGCCGGCCTCGATGGCGGTCCCCCCCGCTCGAAGAGCTCGGGGGAGGCCGTCGAGGCGCGAGACCAGGCCGGTGACCTGGCGGGCGATGTCCGGGGCGGTCAGGCCGATCTCCGCCATGACCTCGGCCCGTGAGGCGTGGTCGAGGAAGCGCGGCGGGATGCCGAAGTCACGCAGCGGGACGTCGACGCCGGCGTCCCGCAGGGCCTGGGCGACGGCCGAGCCGACGCCGCCGACGCGGCTGTTGTCCTCGACGGTGACGACGACCCGGTGCTCGTCGGCGAGCGGGGCGAGCGCCTCGTCGACCGGCTTGACCCAGCGGGGGTCGACGACGGTGGTGGAGATGCCCTGCTTGTCGAGGAGGTCGGCGATCTCCAGGCACATCGGCGCGAGCGCGCCGACGGAGACCAGGAGGACGTCGGGCCGGTCGGAGCCCGGCTCGCGCAGCACGTCCATGCCGCCGATGCGGCGCAGGGCCGGTACGGCGGGGCCGACGGCGCCCTTGGAGAAGCGGACGACGGTCGGGGCGTCGGTGACCTCGACGGCCTCGCGCAGCTGGGCGCGGACCTGGTCGGCGTCGCGCGGGGCGGCGAGCCTGAGGCCGGGGACGACCTGGAGGATCGACATGTCCCACATGCCGTTGTGGGAGGCGCCGTCGGTGCCGGTGATGCCGGCCCGGTCCAGGACGAACGTGACGCCGCACTTGTGCAGGGCCACGTCCATGAGGACCTGGTCGAAGGCGCGGTTGAGGAAGGTCGCGTACACGGCGAAGACGGGGTGGAGGCCGCCGGTGGCGAGGCCGGCCGCGGAGACGGCGCCGTGCTGCTCGGCGATGCCGACGTCGTACACCCGCTCCGGGAAGGCCTTGGCGAACTTGTCGAGGCCGACGGGCTGGAGCATCGCGGCGGTGATCGCGACGATGTCCTCGCGCTCCTTGCCGAGCTCGACCATCTCCTGGGCGAAGACGCCGGTCCAGTCGGCGCCGGAGGAGGAGATCGGCAGGCCGGTGTCGGGGTGGATCTTGCCGACGGCGTGGAAGCGGTCGGCCTCGTCCTGGAGGGCGGGCTGGTAGCCGCGGCCCTTCTCGGTGAGGCAGTGGACGATCACGGGGCCGCCGAAGCGCTTGGCGCGCGTCAGGGCGGACTCCAGGGCCTCGATGTCGTGGCCGTCGATGGGGCCGACGTACTTCAGGCCGAGGTCCTCGAACATGCCCTGCGGGGCGATGAAGTCCTTCAGGCCCTTCTTGGCGCCGTGCAGGGTCTCGTAGAGCGGCTTCCCGACGACGGGGGTGCGCTCCAGGATGTCCTTGCCGCGGGCGAGGAAGCGCTCGTAGCCGTCGGTGGTACGGAGGGTGGCCAGGTGGTTGGCGAGGCCGCCGATCGTCGGGGCGTAGGAGCGCTCGTTGTCGTTGACGACGATGACGAGCGGGCGGTCCTTGGCGGCGGCGATGTTGTTCAGCGCCTCCCAGGCCATGCCGCCGGTGAGGGCGCCGTCACCGATGACGGCCACGACGTGGTCGTCCTTCTTGAGTACCTCGTTGGCCTTGGCGAGCCCGTCGGCCCAGCCGAGGACGGTGGAGGCGTGCGAGTTCTCGATGACGTCGTGCTCGGACTCGGCCTGTGAGGGGTAGCCGGACAGGCCGCCCTTCATCTTGAGCTTCGAGAAGTCCTGGCGGCCGGTGAGCAGCTTGTGGACGTAGCTCTGGTGCCCGGTGTCGAAGAGGACCTTGTCCTTCGGGGAGTCGAAGACCCGGTGCAGGGCGATGGTCAGCTCGACCACACCGAGGTTGGGGCCGAGGTGACCGCCGGTCTTGGAGACGGCGTCGACGAGAAACGTCCGGATCTCTTCGGCCAGCTGGTCCAGCTGTTCCGGGGAGAGCCGGTCCAGATCGCGCGGTCCCCGAATACGGGTCAGCAGGGCCACCCGTGCCTCCTTGCGTTTGAGCTGGTCGAGCTTGCCGATTTTGTCGAGTCTAATGTTCCGCCCCCGACCTTGGTCATCGGGCGGCGGGGTCTGCGTCACACCGATGGCCGACACACCGCTGAGCCTACGGGCGTCACACAGGGCCAGACGCAGCAGTGCCCGGCGCCGGTTCTCCGGCGCCGGGCACTGTGGGGTTTCTTACGCGGTCACGCGCGACCCGCGGTCTTCTGCGTACGGCGGGAGACCGAGTCGATCACGACGGCGGCGAGGAGCACCGCGCCGGTGATCATGTTCTGGATCGAGTTGGACATACCGATCATGTTCAGACCCTGCTGGATCGACTGGATCACGATCATGCCCAGGAGCGCGGACCAGACCTTGCCCCGGCCGCCGAAGAGGCTGGTGCCACCGATGACGGCGGCCGCGATGACCAGCATCAGCGTGTTGCCGCCGCCCAGGCTCTTCGTGGCGCCGCCGGAGAGGCTCGCGATGAAGAGCCCGCCGAAGGCGGCGAGGGTGCCGGAGACGGCGAAGACGGCGATACGGACCGCGTCGACGTTGATGCCCGCGCGGCGGGCCGCCTCGGCGCTGCCGCCGACCGCGAAGACCTTGCGGCCGAAGAGGGTGCGGCGGGCGACGAAGTCGGCGATCACGAGGACGGCCAGGAAGAGGACCAGGGCGAGCGGCAGGCCGCGGGCGCCCTCGGGCTCGTTCATGACGTACGCGACGGCGAAGACGAGGACCGCGACGACGGCCGTGCGCAGCACGATCTCGCTGACCGGCCGGGCCGGCAGGAGCGCGGCCTTGCGGCGGCTGGTGTCCCGCAGCAGCGAGCCGAGGTAGACGAGGACGGCGACCAGGGCGAGGCCGTACGCGGCGGCCTTGTCGGCGAAGAAGTAGTTGGTGAGGTTCTCCACCACACTGCCCGAGGGCGTGTTGATCGAGCCCTCGCCGCCCATCAGCCACTCCTGGAAACCCATCCAGCCGAGGAAGCCCGCGAGGGTGACCACGAAGGCCGGCACGCCGATCTTCGCGAAGAAGAAGCCGTGCACCGCGCCGATGAGCGTGCCGGTCAGCACGGCGAGCACGATGGCGAGCCACTCGTTCGTGCCGTTGCTGACCTGGAGCCCGGCCCAGACCGCCGCGCCGACGCCGGCCACGGAGCCCATCGACAGGTCGATCTCGCCCAGGATCAGGACGAAGACGATGCCGACGGCCATGATGCCGAGGCCGGAGGCGTACACCGCGATGTTGGCGACGGAGCTCGCGGAGAGGAAGTTGCTGTTCTGGACCTGGAAGACGATCGCGATGACGATCAGGCCGAGGACGACGGGCAGGGAGCCGAGCTCGCCACCGCGGATCTTGCGGCTGAACTCGGTCCAGTAGCCCTTGATGCCCTCCTCGCGGACCAGCAGGCGCGGGTCGACGGCGGGGATGGGGGCGGCGGACTCCTCGACGGGGGCCGCCTCGGTCTCGGTCCGCGTCTCGGGGGTCGCGGTGTCGGTCGCGGCGTCGGTCGCGGTCTCGGAGGTCTTGGCGAGGTCGCTCACTTCGCGTCCTCCTTCGTGGCCTGGCGCGCCTGCCGACGGGTCACGGCGTTGTCCGTGGCACCGGTGATGGCGGCGATGATCGTCTCGTGGGTGGTGTCCTTGACGTCGAAGACACCGTTGTTGCGGCCCAGGCGCAGCACCGCGACCTTGTCCGCGACGGCGCGGACGTCGGCCATGTTGTGGCTGATGAGGATGACGCCGTGGCCGCGCTCGCGCAGCCGCTCCACCAGGTCGAGCACCTGTGCGGTCTGCTCGACGCCGAGGGCGGCGGTGGGCTCGTCCAGGATGACGATCTTGGGGTCGCCGATCAGGGCGCGGGCGATGGCCACGACCTGGCGCTGACCGCCGGAGAGCGCCGCGACCGGGATACGGACCGACGGGATGCGAATGGACAGGGTGTCCAGGAGCTCCTTGGCGCGCTTCTCCATCGCGATCTCGTCGAGGACGGACGCGGAGCGCAGCTCGCTGCCGAGGAAGAGGTTGGCGACGACGTCGAGGTTGTCGCAGAGCGCCAAGTCCTGGTAGACGGTGGCGACTCCGAGGTTCTGGGCGTCGTGGGGCTTGGTGATCTGGACGGGGTCGCCGTCCCATTCGATGACGCCCTCGTCGATCGGGTGAACACCCGAGATCGTCTTGACGAGGGTCGACTTGCCGGCTCCGTTGTCGCCGACCAGGGCGACGACCTCACCGGCGTGGATCTCCAGTTCTACGTCGGTGAGCACCTGGACGGCGCCGAACCGCTTGGAGACTCCGCGCAACGCCAGCACGGGCGTAGCGGACACGTGAATCATCTCCTTCGCCGCCTGACCGGCGGGGATGGTGGTGCGAGAGAGCACAGAGGGGGCTGTGAGAGGAGTCCGGCGCCCCGCCCCCGCTTGCGGGGCGTTGAACGGGGCGGGGTGCGCCGGACCGGACCGGGGGCCTTCGGATCGGGTCGGTGGAGTCCGAAGAGCCGTACCGGCAGCGGGGGTTACTTGATGCCCGCCGCCTCGCAGGCCGCCTTGTACTCGGCGGTGCAGATGTCGGCGGCCTGGTAGACGCCGTCCTTGATGATGGTGCCCGCGATGTCGCCCTTGGTGACGACCTGCGCGTCGTACAGCTTCGCCGGGATGTCCTTGAACTCACCGGTCAGGCTGGTGACCTTGGTGGGAACCAGGTCGTCGATCTTCTCGCCCTTGAGCAGGCGGACCGCGATCTCGGCGGTGGTCTCGGCCTCCGGCTTGATCTGCTTGTAGATCGTGAAGGCCTGATCGCCCTTCAGGATCCGCTGCAGACCGGCGAGCTCGGCGTCCTGGCCGCCGACCGGGACCTTGATGCCCTGCTTGGACAGGGCGGTGATGATGCCGCCGGCCATGCCGTCGTTGGCCGAGTAGACGCCCTGGAAGCCGTCCTTGCCCAGGGAGTCGATGGCGGCACCCATCTTCTTGTTGGCCTCGTCCGGGGACCAGTCCGGGATGTCCTGCTCGTACACGACCTTCTTCACGCCGCTGTCGAGGACGCTGTGGGCGCCCTTCTTGAACAGCGGGGCGTTCGGGTCGGTCGGCGAGCCGTTGATCATGACAACGTTGGCGTCCTTGGCCTTGTCGCCGAGCGCCTTCACGAGGCCCTCGCCCTGCAGGCGGCCGATCTTCTCGTTGTCGTAGCTGACGTAGGCGGAGATCGGGCCCTCGGCCAGGCGGTCGTACGCGACGACCTTGACGCCCTTCGTCTCGGCCTGCTGGACCCAGGACTTGGTGGCCTTGTAGTCGACCGAGTCCAGGATGATGACCTTCACGCCCTGGGTGACCAGCGCGTCGAACTGCTTCTTCTGCGTCTCGGTGTCCTGCGCGGCGTTGTTGTACTTGACCTCGCAGTCCGAGCAGAGAGCCTTGATCTTCGCCTCGATGATCGGGCGGTCGAAGGTCTCGTAACGCGTGGTCTTGTTCTCCGGCAGCAGCAGACCGATGGTCTTGCCGTCGCCGCCCTTCCCGCTACCCGAGTCGCCGTCGCCCGCCTTGCCACAGGCGGCTACGGAGAGGGCCATCGAAACCGCGGCCGTGCCTATGACGATGCGACGCGTCACTGCGTTCATGTGGGGTTGCCTCCCTGACGAGGCCGCGACTTTGCGGCCGAGGTGGCACGAAGTCAACTCGGCCGCACCACCAACGTCAAGAAGTAAATTCTTAACGAGATGACAACGGTGCCGTTCGTTATCTAAGTGAAGGCAAGCCCCGGAGTCGGCTCCCCCGCCTACACGGAGGCGGGCAGGGCGCTCTCCAACAGGGTCGAATCGCCCATTTCGTTCAGGACGAGAGCCAGCGCGCCGAGCACCTCGGCGCGGGGGCCGAGCGCCCCGGGAACCAGCGACAACTGGCGGGCGGCGCTGGGGATCGCGTACCGCGAGACGGAGTCGCGGATCGGGGAAAGCACCAGCTCACCGGCCTCGGCGAGGTCGCCGCCGAGGACCACGCGGCTGGGGTTGAGCAGGTTGCAGAGGTTGGCGACGCCGCTGCCGATGTGGCGGCCGACGTCGGCGATCACCCGGCGGCAGCCGGGGTCGCCCTCGCGGGCCAGCTGGACGACCCGCTCCATCGTCAGATCGGCGCCGTGGCCGGGCTGGAGCAGCGGCAGGACGTAACGGGCGGCGGTGAAGGTCTCCAGGCAGCCGCGGTTGCCGCAGCGGCAGACCGGGCCGGACTCGTCGATCGTGATGTGCCCGATCTCGCCCGCGGTGCCTCCGGGGCCGCGGTAGACGCGCCCGTCGATGACGAGGCCGGCGCCCACACCGCTGGCGACCTTGATGTAGGCCAGGTCCTTCACCCCGCGGCCGCTGCCCCAGACGAGCTCGCCCAGCGCGCCCAGGTTGGCGTCGTTGTCGACGTACACGGGCACGCCGAGCCGCCCGGAGAGCTCGTCGGCCGGGTTGATGCCGCTCCAGCCCGGCAGGATCGAGGTGGAGCCCAGCCTGCCGGAGGAGACGTCGATCGGTCCCGGGACGCCGAGGCCGACGCCGATGACCTTGTCCCGGTCGATCCCGGTGGCCTCGATCAGCCGCGTGACCAGCTGTTCCGCCCGGTCGAAGCCCTCCGCGGCGGAGGCGTCGACGTCGAGCGGCTCGGACTCCTCGGCGAGGACCTGGTGGGCGAGATTGCCGACGGCGACGCGGAGGTGGGTGTGCCCGAAGTCGACGCCGATGACGATGCCGGCGTCGCCGGAGAGCGAGACGCTGCGTGCCCGGCGGCCGCCCGCGGAGGTGGGGGTGACCTCGACGGTTCCGCCGTCCTTCAACTCCCGCACGATGTTGGAGACCGTGGCGGCGGACAGGCCGGTCGCTCGGGCGATCTCCGCCTGGGTGAGCGAGCCGGCCATGCGTACCGCACGGACGACCCGTTCCAGATTGGCCCTGTGCAGAGAGGTCTGCGACCCCGGAGTCTCCATCGACTCATCCACTCCCGCCTGCGATGGACGGTGCGACCACCGCCCCCGGCCGGGGCCGCGCCTGTGAGACCCCAGCTTGTTCTCCAACTTGTGAACTCTAAGCTGAGCCTTTAGGCCTGTCCCCCGTCAAGAGCTGAGCGCGTCCGGGCTCGAATGAGCCCGGACGGGGGAACGCCCACTCCGGCACGGCGAAGGCCCCGGCGGGATGTCCCGCCGGGGCCTCTCGGCTCGTACCGGTGTGTCCGGTGCGTCCTACTTGAGCGCGCCGGCCGTGAGGCCGGACTGCACCTGCCGCTGGAAGATCGTGTACACGACGAGCACCGGGAGCATGGCGATCATCATGCCCGCCATGAGGGCGCCCCAGTCGTTCTCGTACCCCTGCTGCAGCGCGATCATCGCGAGGCCCTGGGTGAGGACGTACTTGTCCTCCTGCTGGTTGAGGACCATCGGCAGCAGGTACTGGTTCCACTGGCCGAGGAAGTTGAAGATGCCGATGCTGATCAGGCCGGGCTTGGCCATCGGCAGCATCACCTGGAAGAACGTCCGGGTGTGCGACGCGCCGTCGATCATCGCCGCCTCCGCCACCGTCGTCGGCAGGGTGCGGAAGAACGCCGTCATGAAGAAGACGGTGAACGGCAGCGAGTAGGCGATGTAGACCAGGATCAGGCCGTGGTACGTCGCGAGCAGGGAGCTGCCCGGGAAGTCCCGCAGGACGAAGAAGAGCGGGATGACCAGCATGAACACCGGGAAGGACATGCCCGCCACGAACAGGTAGTAGATGAACCTGTTCCCCGGGAAGGTGAAGCGGGCCAGGACGTACGCGGCCATGGAGCCGAGCACCATCGTGCCGATCACCGACCCGCCCACGACGATGACGGTGTTGATGAAGTACTGGCCCATGTTCGCGTCGTTCCACGCGTTGGACCAGTTCTCCCAGTGCAGGACGGTCGGCAGGCCCCACGGGTCGGTGAGGATGCCGTTGCTGTCCTTGAAGGCGCTCCACAGCACCCACAGCAGCGGCACGCCGACCATCAGCGCCCAGACGATCAGGATGCCGTGGGAGAAGACGTTGAGGACGCTGCCCTCGGAGGAGCGGCCGTTGGTCGGCCCGAGCTTCGCGGGGACGGTGGCGGGCGTGTCCAGCTTCGCCACCGTCTCGATCTCTTCGGTCGTCATCCGCCGTACCCCTAGTACTCGATCCGCTCACGTCGCGCGAAGCGCATCGTGAGCACTGCGAAGGTCATCGTGACAATGAGCATCGCGATGCCCATGGCGGAGGCGTAGCCGAACTGGCTGTCTCGGAAGGCCGTCAGGTAGAGCCTCAGCGGCATGACGTCCGTGGCCCCGTCCGGACCGCCCATGTTCACCGACATGATCTGGACCAGGGCGAAGGCGTCGAGGGCGATGATGCCCATGTACACCCAGCCGGTCTGGACCGTGTCCCAGAGCAGCGGCAGGGTGATCTTGAAGAAGGTGTGGAAGCGGTTGGCGCCGTCGAGCAGCGCCGCCTCGTAGATGTCCCGCGGGATGGAGGCCATCGCCGCGGAGAAGAGCACCACATAGAAGCCGACGTGGCCCCAGACCATGACCGCGCTGATGCACCACAGCGCGAGGCTCTTCTCGCCCAGCCAGGAGTTCTGCAGGCTGTCCAGGCCCACCGCGCCGAGCAGCGAGTTGAGCATGCCGTCCTGCGGGTCCGGGTTGTAGATGTTGAACCAGATGACCGCGATGATCGTGATCGAGATGACCTGCGGGAAGAAGAAGACGAACTTGTACAGCTTCGAACCGGCCACACCGGTGACGACTTCGTTCTTCCTGCGCCGGCCGCCGACATTGAGCATGAAGGCGAAGAAGAGTCCGAGGCCGAGGGTGACCACCGGGACCAGCGCCAGCATGTAGATGTTGTGGCGCAGCGCGTTCCAGAAGTCGTCGCTGTCCCAGAGTTTCTCGAAGTTGTCCAGGCCGACGAACTGGGCGGTCCCCACGAGCCCGGACCAGTCGGTCATCGAGATCTGGAACGCCTGGACGAACGGCGAGATCACGAAGATCGCATAAATGATCAGAGGCAGGGCCAGGAAGCCCACGATGAATCGGTATTTGCCGTGTTGCATGGTGCTCCCCGGCCCTTCCCCTCTTTTGCTGGACTTACCAGGTCAGGCGGTGCGCTTGAACTTGGCGACGGAGCTGTCCTTGGCCACCTTGTCGCATTCCTCCTGGGTCTTCTTGATCCAGTCGGCCGCCTTCAGTTCGCCGGTGAGCAGCTGGCCCGTCAGACCACCGATCTTCTCGTCGGTCAGCGCCGGGTACCACTCCTGCAGCTGAAGGCTGATCAGGTTGGTGCCGGCCTCCTTGAAGACCTTGCTGGCGGAGGCGAGACCGGGCGAGAGCTGCATTCCCTCGGTGGCGTCCATGACGCAGGTCAGCGACTTCACCTTGGTGGCGAAGTTCTGCGCGTGCTTCTTGGAGAGCATGATGCGCAGCATCTCCATACCGCCGATCGGGTTCTTGCCCTTGGCCGAGACGAGGTACGGCTCGCTCGGCTCGGCGCGCAGGGTGCCGTGGGGCATCTTGTCTCCGCTGCCGTCGAAGAGGGCGCCGACGGCCATGCCGAAGTCGGACGGCGTGGTCGGGGCGGCCTCGTTCTCGACCCAGGAGCCGTTCGGGATGAAGACGGCCTTGCCCTTGTTCCAGGCGGTCTGGGACTGGATGTGGGTCAGGCCCTGGCTGCCTTCGAGGAAGTACTTCTTGGCGGCCAGCTCCTCGTAGTGCTCGACGACCTGCTTGACCGCGTCGCTCTTGGTCCATGCGTTGGGCTCGAGGTTGTCGATCGCGATCCACCCCTCCATGCCGCCGATCTTGGCGATCTGCGCGAAGAGGTTGAAGTGGACGTAGTACGGATACTTGCCCGCGTACGTCCAGGGCGCGATGCCGGCCTTCTTGATCTCGCCGCAGAGGGTGACCATCTCGTCGAGGGTCTTGGGGTACGCCCAGCCCTTGGACTCGAGGAGCTTCTGCGAGTACCAGGTGCCGTAGATCGTGAAGGCGTAGTACAGCACGTCGAACTTGTCGCCGTGCATGCCCTTCTCGATGGTGCTCGGGTGGATCGTGTCCCGGACCTTCTTCGCCGGGTCGTCCATGGAGGCGGCGTCGAGCAGCACGCCGAGGTCCTGCAGCTGGCCCTGGGTGGAGAGCTTGTTCATGTCCAGGTGGTCGGCGCCGGAGTTGTCGATGACGTCCGGCGGGTTGCCGCCCGCGAAGCGCGGCGTCAGCTTGGGGCCGACCTGCTGCGTGCCCGTGTGCTTGACCTCGGCGCCGTAGGTCGCCTTGAAGTCGGCCTCCGCGTCCTTGGCGTACTGGTCGCCCAGACCGCCCTTGAAGATGAACGCCTCCAGCGGGGCGCCCTGCTTCACGCCGAGCGGGTTCTTCGCGGTCTTCTCGCCACCGGCGGCCTTCGGTCCCTTCTCGCCGCCACCGCCACCGGTGGCACAGGCGGAAAGGAAGCTCATCGTCGGCACCGAGATCAGACCGAGAGCGGCGGAGCGCTTCATCAGATCGCGGCGGCCGAGGCCTTCGTCGTTGTGCGCGGAGGTGGATCCCATGCTCAAGTCCTCGCCTTCATTCAGGACTCAGGCGGTGTACCGGTCGCCCGTTTATCTGCTCGCCACAGGCGAAGGGCCCCGCCACCGCATTCGAATGCAGCTTGGGTCGTGCATTGGTGCTTGGTGCATTGGTGCTTGATGCATCGGTGCTTGATGCATCGGTGCAGTCGTGCCGGCGTCGTGCCGCCGTGCGAGTGGTACGACGGTCTGGACGCCGACAGGTATAGTCCACTTCCCTTCCCCTGAGCAAGATCGAAAGCAGGTTTGCGCGGCAGTCTTTCCCGAGTTGAGACCTCACGGATTATGACGGTGCATCTGTGCCGTTTCCTCCCTCGACTTGCCGTCAACACCCTTGACACCGCCTGACACTTGGCCCCTACTGGAGCCTGCGCCATTCACTTGACAACGTTGTCTAGAACACAGTGGCAGGAGCGGCGACACGGCATGGAGCCCAGAATTCGCACCCGATCACGGTCCCGGAACCCCCGCCTCACAGCCGCCGCCGTGGTGGCTTCGACGGCATTGGTACTGGGCTCTGTGCCCTCGGTGGCACAGGCACTTCCCGGCCAAACGGACACATCCGCACGGGAGTTCACCACCTCCTTCGAGGACGGTGAAATCCAGCCGACCTGGCGCAACACGGTGGAAGTGGGCGCGGACGGCGCCAAGCGGACATCGGGGGTCGACGGCGGCTTCGCCAGTGGGATCCCGGGCAACGTCACCGACAAGGTGGTGGAGCTGCGGGCCAGCGGCGAGCACGCGAGCGCGGGAGAGACCAAGGAGAACCTGGTCGACCTCCAGCCCGGCACCAAATGGCTGGTCTTCGCGCCGACCGCCTGGATCGAGTTCGACCTCGACGAGCCGGTCAAGGTGGCCACGTACGCGCTGACTTCGGCGAACGACGCGGCCGAGCGCGACCCGCGCGACTGGAGCCTGCAGGGCTCCGCGGACGGCAAGGAGTGGAAGGTCCTCGACACCCGGGAGGGCCAGAGCTTCGCCAAGCGCTTCGAGACGCGGACGTACGACATCGCGAACGGCACGGCGTACGCCCACTACCGGCTGGAGATCACGAAGAACAGCGGCGCGGATATCACCCAGCTGGCCGATGTTCAGTTCTCGAACGGGGACACCTCCGCCCCCGTCCCCGAGGAGATGCGCAGCCATGTCGACCGCGGCCCCGGAGGCTCCCCCACCGCCAAGGCGAACGCCGGCTTCACCGGCAAGCGGGCGCTGCGCTACGCCGGTACGCACAAGCCGGCCGGCCGGGCGTACTCGTACAACAAGATCTTCGACGTGGACACGGCCGTCGTGCGGAACACCGAGCTGTCGTACCGGATCTTCCCCTCGCTCCCCGAGACGGACCTCAGCTATCCGGCCACGAACGTGTCGGTGGATCTCGCCTTCACCGACGGCACCTATCTGAGTGATCTGCGGGCCACCGACTCCCATGGCGGGCTGCTGAGCCCGCAGGGCCAGGGCGCGGCCAAGCGGCTCTACGTCAACCAGTGGAACCAGGTGAGCTCCCGGATCGGCGCGGTCGCGGCCGGCAAGACCGTCGACCGGATCCTGGTGGCGTACGACTCCCCCAAGGGTCCGGCGAAGTTCCAGGGCTGGGTCGACGACATCACGCTGCGGCCGAAGGCCCCGGAGCGGCGGCTGGACCGGCTCTCCGACTACGCCTCCACGACGCGCGGCACGAACTCCAGCGGCTCCTTCTCGCGCGGCAACACCTTCCCCGCGACCGCCGTGCCGCACGGCTTCAACTTCTGGACGCCGGTCACCAACTCCGCCTCCAAGAGCTGGCTGTACGAGTACGCGCGCGGCAACAACGCGGACAATCTGCCCACCGTGCAGGCCTTCGCGGCGAGCCACGAGCCGAGTCCCTGGATGGGTGACCGGCAGACCTTCCAGGTGATGCCGTCCGCGGCCGCCGGCGTCCCGGAGACCGACCGGGTCAAGCGGGCGCTGGCCTTCCGGCACGAGAAGGAGACGGCCCGGCCCCACTACTACGGCGTCACCTTCGAGAACGGCCTGAGGGCGGAGATCACCCCGACCGACCACGCGGCGCTGATGCGCTTCACCTATCCGGGCGAGGACGCGAGCGTCGTCCTCGACAACGTGACGAGCGAGGGCGGGCTGACCCTCGACCCGGCGAGCGGCTCCTTCACCGGGTACTCCGACGTCAGGAGCGGGCTGTCGACGGGCGCCACCCGGATGTTCGTGTACGGAGTCTTCGACGCACCGGTCACCTCCTCCGCCGCCCAGGGCGTCAAGGGCCACGTCCGCCTCGACGCGGGCGCCGACCGTACCGTGACCCTGCGGATCGCGACCTCGCTGATCTCCGTCGACCAGGCGAAGGCGAACCTCGCGGACGAGATCCCGGCCGGCACCGGCTTCGAGCAGGTCAAGGCGGGGGCGCAGGACGCCTGGGACGAGATCCTGGGCAGGGTCGAGGTCGAGGGCGCGACCCACGACCAGCTGGTGACCCTCTACTCCAGCCTGTACCGGCTGTACCTGTACCCGAACTCCGGTTTCGAGAAGGTCGGTGCGACGTACCGGTACGCCAGCCCCTTCTCCCCCATGACCGGCCCGGACACCCCGACCCACACCGGCGCGAAGATCGTGGACGGGAAGGTGTACGTCAACAACGGCTTCTGGGACACCTATCGCACCACGTGGCCCGCCTACTCCTTCCTGACCCCGAAGAAGGCGGGCGAGCTGGTCGACGGCTTCGTGCAGCAGTACAAGGACGGCGGCTGGATATCCCGCTGGTCCTCGCCCGGCTACGCCGACCTGATGACCGGCACCTCCTCGGACGTGGCGTTCGCCGACGCGTACGTCAAGGGCGTGGACTTCGACGCCGAGGCGGCATACGAGGCCGCGCTGAAGAACGCGACGGTCGTCCCGCCGAGCCGTGGTGTGGGCCGCAAGGGCATGGAGACCTCCCCGTTCCTCGGCTACGCGTCGACGGAGACCCACGAGGGCCTGTCCTGGTCCCTGGAGGGCTACCTGAACGACTACGGCATCGCGAGGATGGCGCAGGCGCTGCACAAGAAGACCGGCAAGCAGCGGTACCAGGAGGAGGCCGCCTACTTCCTCTCGCGCGCGCAGAGCTACGTCTCCCTCTTCGACGCCAAGGCCGGCTTCTTCCAGGGACGTGACCTCAAGGGCGCCTGGCGGGTGCCCTCGGAGCAGTACGACCCGAGGATCTGGGGGCACGACTACACCGAGACGAACGGCTGGGGCTATGCCTTCACGGCGCCGCAGGACTCGCGCGGACTCGCCCGGCTGTACGGGGGCCGGGCGAAGCTGGGCGAGAAGCTGGACGCGTACTTCTCCACGCCGGAGACGGCGAGCCCGGAGTTCGTCGGCTCGTACGGCAGCGTCATCCATGAGATGACCGAGGCCCGTGACGTCCGGATGGGCATGTACGGCCACTCCAACCAGGTCGCCCACCACGTCCCGTACATGTACAACGCGGCCGGGCAGCCGTGGAAGACGCAGGAGAAGGTCCGCGAGGTCCTCTCCCGGCTCTACACGGGCAGCGAGATCGGGCAGGGCTACCACGGCGACGAGGACAACGGCGAGCAGTCCGCCTGGTATCTCTTCTCGGCGCTCGGCTTCTATCCGCTGGTGATGGGCGGTGGGGAGTACGCGATCGGCTCGCCGCTCTTCACCAAGGCGACGCTCCACCTGGACAGCGGCCGCACGCTCGTGGTCAAGGCCCCGCGCAACAGCGCGCGCAACCGGTACGTCCAGGGGGTGAGGGTCAACGGGGTCCCCTGGAACTCGACCGCGCTCCCGCACGACCTGCTGGCCCGGGGCGGCACGCTGAAGTTCGAGATGGGCCCGCGCCCCTCGGCGTGGGGCACGGGCGCGAAGGCCGGACCGGTCTCCATCACACCGGACGGCAAGGCGCCGTCCCCGCGCACGGACGCGACGACGGGGACGGGCCCGCTGGTCGACAACACCTCGGCCACGGCGGCGACGTCGACCTCGGTGGACCTGCCGGTCGCGGCGGGCACGCGGGCGGTGCAGTACACCCTGACCTCGGCGGCCGCGGACACGGCGCCGACCGGGTGGGTGCTGCAGGGCTCGACGGACGGCCATATATGGACGGATGTGGACAAGAGGACCGGGGAGACGTTCGCCTGGGACCACCAGACCCGGGTGTTCACGGTCGCGGCACCGGGCGCGTACACGACCTACCGTCTGATCCTCGGCGAGGAGGCGCAGTTGGCGGAGGTGGAGCTGCTTCGCTGACGTGGGACAAAACTGGGCTTCTCACCGAAACAGTTCTGTCACAAACCAATTGGCTCGTGAAGATACTGTGCGAAGATCCAGGAGCATGAGTGGTCCGCCGCGCCCTCGAGAGGGCGTGGCGGTCCCATTTCCACCGAAGATCTGGAGTCTTACGTGGCCAAATTTTCTGGCCTGAACACCACGGGCATCCTGTCCCGTGTCACGGTCGCGGCGATAACCGCGGCCCTCGTGGCCACGACCACGAGCGCGGTCGCCGCTGACGGACCGCGGTCCGCCGCCGGCTCCGCCGAGGTCCAGCAGTCCGCTCCGGCCGCCGGCGCCTTCAGCGCCGAGGCCTCGTCGGCCGACGCTCCCGTCAACGCGCTCTACGGCGTCGACGGCAGCGGTTTCATGTACGGCTACGCCCCGAACGGCACGGGTGGCCTCGACAGCCGCCAGTACGTCGGTTCCGGGTGGGAGTACACCAAGCAGATCACCCAGGTCGACCACGACGCCGACGGCAGCGCGGACGGCATCTGGGACGTCACCAACGGCTCGCTGTACTACACCCCGTACGGCGCCGACCCGATCCTCATCGGTGGCGGCTGGGGCATCTACGACAAGGTGCACTCGACGGGCAACCTGGCCGGCGCCGCGGCCGACGACCTGCTCGCGCGGGACAACGCCGGTGTGCTGTGGCTCTACCTGGGCTACGGCAACGGCAAGGTCACCAGCCGCATCAAGGTGGGCGCCGGCTGGGGCATCTACGACCAGATCGCCGGCAACGGCGACCTGAACAACGACGGCAAGGCCGACATCGTCGCGCGCGACACCTCGGGCGTGCTGTGGCTCTACAAGGGCACGGGCAGCTACAGCGCCCCCTTCCAGCCCCGCACCAAGATCGGCGCCGGCTGGGGCATCTACAACAAGATCGTCTCGGTCGGCGACATCGACCTGGACGGCATCACCGACCTGATCGCCCGTGACAAGGGTGGCGCGCTCTGGCTGTACAAGGGCACGGCGGTCGCCGCGGCCCCGTACAAGCCGCGCGTTCAGATCGGCACCGGCGGCTGGAACACCTACCGCCTCATGTTCTGATCCGGTTCTGATCCGGCCTTCGCCGTGTGACGAACGAACGGGCCCCGCTCCTCTTCCGAGGAGCGGGGCCCGCTTCGTGTGTCACCCGACGCGTCAGCCGCGACTGTGCTTATCCACGAATGAGGTTCCGGAGCACGTACTGCGACGTGCTCCCGCTACGCGCTAGTTCTGCAGGATTTCGAGGACGATGACGTTCTGGCAATGATCCTCGCATCAGATCGCCACAATGACCATGGATTCCGGGCGTGGAGAGCGCATCCGGCCGAGTTTTCCTACCGCTAACGCAGCACCTCGATACGCGCGGCACGGCGAGTCAACGTGCTCCGTTGGCGGTTGCCCCGTATTCCCGAGGGGCGAGCGAGACCATGCGGAAGCGGCGGATCGTCCCCGTCACCACCGCGACCGCCCACGACAACCACTACCTCGCGGTCTTCCCCACCGAGCCACCTGCACATGGTCACCGCCAGCCGAGCGGTCATCGCCTGTCACCGTCGGGCACCGGACGGAGCCGGACAGGCCATCCGGGACTTCGGGCACGTCATTGCCCTCGAGCGAGCCGCCCTCTCCTCGTTTCTCCGACAAGGCGCCCTGCCGCACCAAGGTCCGCCGGCCTCCGTCGGCCGCGGCCCAGGCGGAAGCCGAAAAGCTTCGCGGCCCCCTGAGGGCGACGGCGAGCATGATCTTGCCCGCACCCGGGGGTTAGCTCAAGTGAATGATGACACCTCGCATGCGATCCCCTTGTGACCAGGCAAACGCTGCAGTTACCACCTGTGCACTAATCAATGGGACTCTCCGCTGTGAGCCTCCGCCAACTTGAAGTCACAGTTCAAAGGGCTGGTGTGACTGGTTCTCGGGGTGCTCGTACTGGTCGTGGACCAAGTCCTCGGAGAAGGTCATCCGTCAGCGGTTGACTTCGAGGTTCGTCAGGTCGGCCAGTGCCCCGAGGCCGGCGGCGCGCAGGTGGGTCAGGATGTGGTCGTGGCGGGCAGCGGTGCTGTCGTGGGTTCGGCCGGGCCGGGCGGCGGATATCCAGATCAGGCGGCCCCTCTCGTCGGCCAGGGCGAGGGAGTGCAGGCCGTGGCGTCGGTGTTTGACGCCGGAGTAGAGGAATGGTCCCCGATCCGATGAACTTGCCAAGGCGTCTGGTTAGGATGCTGGGCAGGGTGGAGGGAATCGAAATGCCGCAGAACGCGGCCCGGGTGACCGTCATGATGCCCGACGGGCAGGAATTGCTGGCCCGCCTGTATGAGCGACGGCGCGCGGCGGTCGGATGGCAGTACCGGGTGGGCATCACCTGCTGGGCAGTTGGCAGCAGCGGCCGTACCGAGCCCGCGGAACAGAGTGTCTGGCTCGACGCCCGTCATGTCCGCCCCCTCGAAGGCGGCGACTACAGCCGCATCCCCACCCTTGCCACTCCCACCGGCGGGCGGCAGGCCTGGACGGTACAAGACCTCCCTCACCGCCCCGGCCACCCCAAAGCACGCCTGATCCACGTCATCGGCTGCCAGCCCCACGCCGCACCCATCACCCTCGATCAGGCCCTCGACATCCTCCGCCAACCCCGCGCGGTCACCTGCCGCGAATGCCACGCCGCCACCTCCCTGCCGACCGCGACCGATCCCCAGCCCACCCAACCGGACCGCTCTGCGCCCTGAACCGGTAGAGGCGCTGTCCCGGCTCGGCAGTGATGCCGGTGCCCGGAGCGGCTGGACAGGCGAAATGCGGCGTATGGGCGAGGACGCGTTAGAAGCAGCACACCAGGCCCACCGGTCGGCGCAGGAGGCGTTGCCCGCCGAAGACTGGCCGAGGCCGTCCTGGACGCCTACGCGAACGGCGAGCGGGTCGGCCGGATCGCCGAACGCACCGGCCGGAGCACTACCACTGTGCACCCGCATCAACGGCTCCACCCGACAGCCGCCGGTTCCTTCCGAGCTCGGCGCACAGGCCGCCGGGCGAGGTCCGCGGCCTGTGAAGCTGGTTTGCTGGTGTTCGGTCAGTTCGGTCAGAAGAGCGCCAGGCCTTCGCCGCTGGTGTCGGCGATGACGGGCCGGGGTTCGGCAGGGAGGCCGTCCAGGCGGTCGGGACCGGCTTCGGCCGCCGCAGCAGGGGCGGTCTCGGTCAGCCAGGTGCCGAACCGCTCGACGGCCTCCTGGTAGGGCACCCGTGCCAGGACGCGGTGCTCACCGGAGGGGCAGAAGTCGACGGAGACGGTGAGCAGGCAGGAGCGGGGCGTGTTCTGGCTGCCCGTCCACGACACGCGCAGCACTCCGCAGGGCTTCCGTCCGCGGGAGTCAGGGTGGGTGGGGCGCAGGGTGCGGGTGGCTGTGTGGGCGGTCCATGCGGCGAGGTGAGGCAGAGGCAGGGTGATGCGGGTGCGGCAGCCCGGACAGCGGTGCCAGTGGCGCAGCCAGCCGGCCGCGTCGGTGTCGAAGAGACGGTGGTAGCGGCTGGCGACCCGGATGTCGTTGTCGTACAGGTGGTCGGGGCGCTCCAGTGTGTTGCAGGACGGGCAGACCGGGGCGCGGACGTAGCCGTGTTCGTGGCAGTGATCCAGCACAGCAGCCGGCGCCGTACCGCAGACAGCACACACCCACCCGGCCACCTGGCGGGACATACCCGGCTTGCGGCTCAACACCGAGTACAACTGCCCCCGCAGCTCCCCCCTGTACGGGCGCTGCTGGATGGCTGGACCGTTCACGCCCGCCCGGGACTGGCCGTCGGTGGCTCGGGGATCCCGGCGGTGCTGTTCGGTGACAGCTGTCTCCGCCTTGCCGGCCCGCGTGGTGTGCAGCCACTCGGCTTCGGTGTGCTCGGCCGTGTCCAGCAGCCTGACCACGGCACGCGGAAGCCACCACGACCGCTCGACCCTGTCACGGGACCGCTGCACCACCAGCAGCCGCCGCCAGTCAACCCCCGCCAGAGGAGACCCCGGTCCGGGCTCATGGCCGGCCTGCCGTCCGGGATGATCTGCCTCTTGCAGTTCCCAGCTGATGCGCCGGCGCCAACCGCGCAGCGTTTCACCCGGGCGCTCCTGCTCTGGCGCACCACGGAACGGACCGATGCGGACCAGATCCAGGGCGTCCACCTCCACCGCGTTCCATGCCGCCGCCGCCCGGCGCACCTCAGCCTCCGGAACTCTCCACGGGCCGTCGCCCGTCATCACCGGCTCCACCACACAGGCACCGAGCAAGACGTACCGACCGGGCCGGACATCAGAAGGAAAGCAGGTGAATACTGCGGAAGTCGTCGGTAGCGCGCTACCGGCCGTCAGGCTGACCCACACACTGTCGGCGGCGGCCAGAGTGACCAGATGATCTGCCCGGCCCGGCGCAACATGCTCGGCCATACCGAAAGACTAACGACCGGCACCAGCACACCGACAGCCAGTGCCTGGTTCTCGTGCCGGGAGAGCCGCCTGGCCAGCGGCGGGAGCCCAGTCCTGGCGGATGATCTTCTCCACGGACTTCCACCCACGACCAGCATGAGCACTCCGAGCAACCATCACACCAGCCCCTTGACCTGCGGCTTCAGGTTGGCGGAGGCTCCGTGAACCGCGAACACACAGACGAGCAAGGACTCCGTACCGGATGGGCGCGAAGGCACCGACTGCGAGGAGCGGTTCCCGATGGTGGTGTCGCTGCTGACGAAGAAGGTCCACCTCGACCCGGTGGCCGCCCACTGCGCATCACTGGGACGATCTGCTGCGGCTTGTGGAGTCGCTGAAATGCGGGCCCGCAACCGCCTCCCTGATCGTCGGCAAGTCCCACCCTGCGGAGCGCCCACCCTGGTGGTGATGCCTGGCGAGGAGTCGACCCTGCTCATGCCCGGCGGTGGTCGCCTGCCCCCCACCGTCGACTTGGAGAAATAGGCCGCTCCTCATGGGCGCGAACCTCTGATCGATCATCAGGCCCACGCCGATTCCGGCGGGGGCCTTCGGTATCTTCGGGGTTTGTAGGGTCCGCGGATTCGTGAGCACTCGGAAGTCCCTGACCTGCGGCGTCGGCTCCGTTAGCACTCCGGCGATGGCGCCCGTTGCCTGATCATGAGCAATAAGCCGCCGTGGTGCGGGAACAGCACCGTTCTGGATCTCGGTTCGCGTGTCCAGGACGTCGAATCGAGCAGGCGTTCAGCGGCAGGTAGTTAGGTTCACGGCCGTCTCTCTGATCAGTTCGCGGACTAGGAGAAGGGCCTGGTCACACATCTGAAGTACATCTTGTTGAGCGCGGATCTTCTTGAGCGGCTTGGTAGTGCTCTGACTGACGTTCTCCATGTCGAGTCGGTGCGCCACATCGTTCCTGGCAGTGAAGAAGCCATCAAGGGCGGTGAACCGAGCCTTCGGGATCTGCTGGTTGGTAATGCCCAGTGAAGAGCCAGCGCGGTCACGGAGGTCACTGCTGCCTTGGAAGCTTGCCTTCGTCTTGCTCAGGACGTAGAGGTCGAGCAGCGCAGCGCCCGGGTCCTGCTTCTTGAGCGCCGCCAGGAACTCCTCCTCGACGTTCGACGCTCTGGTCTGCTGGTCGATGAAGATCTCGTACATGCGCCTGGGGGTACCTGGTTGGGCGATCAGCACAGGCACCGCGTGGTGAATCAGCGCCTGGACCGTGGCATCCAGACCGGCTGAAGTGAACACGATGGCCGCGCGCAGAAGATCTTGGGCGTCGGAATGCAGGCGCCCGCGAGTCGTTGTGTTGTTCTGCTGCGCACGGGTCCGTCGGACAAGATGAAGCGTGTCGAAGAGGCCGGAGACGCTGTCGTGGGTGCTCCTCAGCCGCCACCAGGCAGGTACGACCTCAGTGGCTTTGTAAGGCCGGTTACCCAGGGGAGTGAGTACGAGCCTGGTGAGGTTCCCAGGTTCTTCAGGAGCTTCTGCGACTGCCTTGGCTACCTCTGCAGTGACCGCGACACTGGGACTCGGCACCATGGCCTGCGCTGCACCAACGGCAGTGCCGGCCTTCGCAACTACCTCTTCCGGCTCAACGGGTTCAGCACCCATGGGCCCCCTCACGACGATATCGACCACCTCAGTGAACACCGTCAAGGCTTCCCTCACACCTGCTACTGCTCACCGAACCGCGGATTTGCTCGGACAGTGCTCGTGATCACGCGGAATTGCTAACGTGGTCGCGGACCTTACAGGGTTCAGAGGATGTGCTCGATGTGCTCGAAGATGTCGGCGTCCGTCTCCCGCTGCCACTCGGGGAGGACGTCCCAGTCAGCCACGTAACCCGGCTTCGGGTTCTCGATGTGCTTGTGGATCTGCGCGATCCAGCACAGCGCGACGAACCGGCCCTTCTGCTCCCGGCTGAGCTTGGCCGTCTGCCCGCCACTCGCCTGGACGAAGCCGCGCACCTGACCGTAGACGGCCGCCGCGGACTGCCGTTCCCACTCCGGCGTCTGGTCCCACGGCGTGATGTAGCCCGGCTTCGGCTCACCGGGGAAGTGCTTCTTCACCCCGGCGATCCACGCCTCGCGGAAAATCCGGCCGTCCTCGCTCACGCTGTCGCCCTTCGTCATCAGACAGTCGCTCCGATCTTCTGGGAGAACCGGCGCAGCCCCGGCATCTCTGGGTGCATCATCAGTAGCTCCGCCGCGATACCCCGGACCTTCGGCCGGGTCGCCTCCTCCGGCGCGTACGACGCCAGGGCGCGGAGCGCGTGGAACGTCTTCTCCGGCTCGTCGAGAGCCTGCCAGACCCGGGCGACGTCCATGCACATGCGTCCCCGTCGTTCGGCCGTCGGCAGCCGGCGTGGGTCGAGTTTCTCCGCATACATCAGCGCCTGGTCGTCCTCGCCGAGGGCATGGTGGACGGAGATACGGAAGCCTCGCGTCTGAGCCTCCCCGAACTCCCCAGGGATGTAGAGCCGCTGTGCAGCCGTCTCGCGCCGCTTCGCCGTCTCCTCGGCCTCGCCGATCAGCTCCATCGCCTGGCCCCGCCAACCGGCCTGCGCGGCGCTGTACGACGCCGTCAGCATCAGTGTGCCCCGCATGGCGAGTTCATCCGGATGCTGGCCCAACCGTCCGGCCGCTTCCTGGAGATGGTCGATCGCGGCCTGGTAGTCACCGCTCCGGCGCAGGGAGACGCCCATGGAGTGTGCGGCCTCGCCCATCACGACCGGGTTGCCGGTCAGCTCTGCCTGAGCCCGCGCGCGCTCGGCCGCCACCCAGGCCATGCCCTGATAGTTCTTGATCGCGAGCTGTGCCAGCAGGACGTACGCGCGGGCCGCGATGTCGTGGGCTTGCGAGGCGAGGGAGCCGGAGATCAGGGACGGCAGTGTCCGGCCCAGCTTGCTGTACTGGGCCTCCTGGAACACCGTCCGAGCCTCGACGAGCGCGGAGAAGAGCGCTTCACGCGACGCCGGCCGCGCCTCGGGCAAGTGGAACAACGACCGCTCCACCAACTCCTTGGGGTCGGCCGCGGCAGCCGTTGCGGGCAGCGCGGCAGCGATTCCGACCCCCAGCCCGAGCGTGAGCACTTTTCGGCGGTGCACGGCATCCCCTTCAAGTCCGAGGTCAGCAGCAGTCAGCCCCAGGACACCACATAACGCGAGCAGCGTGTCCTCGTCCGGCTGGATCTTCCCGGTTTCGACCCGCGACAGCCACGAGCCGGAGTATCCGACGGCTCTGCCGACCTCACCTTGCGACAAGCGCTTGGCGTTCCGAGCCTGCCGCAGCACATCCCCCAGCGAATCGCCCATGCACAGAGTGTGCCGATCCACGCACAGACTTTGCAGACCCTCCGTCAGACATAGTCCGAACGGACCTGGCCGCGTTCACTGTTCACACACCCCCGGAGGTTGAAGGACCCTCCGGGCGGCTCCCCCGAAGCAGCGGGCCGTACCGCGTCCCGTCCGTTCGCCAACGCGGCCCGCTGCTGCCCACCCCGACCGAGGAGAAGCCGATGACCGCGCCCCTCCCTCACCGCTCGCCGGACTCCGGCACCGAGGGCGAGCCCCAGCCGTACGGCGTCCCGAGCCGCGACCTGGTGGCCCGCGCCGAGGCCGGATGGGAGAGGTTCCTGGCCGCCGCCGAAGGCGAGCAGCCGGAGACCGATTCCAGTCAGTGACGGTCGCCGGCTTCCCCGAGGTATCGCACGGCTGAGCGTTTCCGCACCCTCCATGACCTCTCGCACAAGGAGCCCTTCATGGACACCGGTCACTCCATCGCACAGCTTCCCGCCCGAGCCGCGTGGGACGAGAAGGGCACCGTCGTGGTGCCGGACGTCCTGGAGCGCGGTCGCTTCGAGGCCATCGTGTCCGAGGCGAACGAGCGCGTCGGGCTCGCCACGGCGCACGTCCACGACCACACCGCCGCGCACCGGGACGGCTCCTTCGCCACCCCCGTGCACTGCGCCTTCATCCCGCCCGGCCCCGTCCTGGAGGGCCTGGCCTACGACAAGAGCCTGTTGGCCGCGCTGCGTAAGGCCACCGGCATCCCGCGTCTCATCCCACGCGGCGGGGCCGTCGTCCTGTACGAGGAGGGCGACTTCCAGGGCATCCACACCGACTCGGTGAAGTCCACCGTGACCGTGGCCATCGCCCTCACCGAGGACCTGCCCCCGATGGGCTGGGCCCCGCACCTGCACAACGCCCACCCCGACCACCTCGGCGAGGTCGTCACCGAGCGCGGGATATTCCCCTACGGCGAGGGCTTCACGACCCTGGAACACCCCTACGGCGACGGGAGCGTATGCGCCTTCGCCGGGTACGCGGTACCGCACTGGCGGCCGCGTCAGCCCGCGCGGGGGATGCTCGCCACGATGTCCTTCATGGACCTGTGATGGGGACCGCGCTGCGTCAGACGTGGCTCGCCGAGGGCCGCGCGGACGTCCCGCCGGACGCCATCGCTTCCTCTTTGTGGGAGGAGATCGCGCAGGAGTCCGAGCAGTGCGAGCCGCACTCCGTGGTCCGCCACAACCAGCGGCCCGGCCTGCTGCCGATGCGGGACGGCTCGATCACCTCCCCTCAGCGCTGCCGCGTCCACCCCGGCGGCCCGGCGCTCAGCTCCCTGGCCATGTCCAAGGAACTCGCCGAGGTCGCCGGCGAGGCGACCGGCCGGGCGAAGATGACGCCGATCCGCTTCGGGTTCAAGTTCTACGCGCCCGGCGACTACATGCACGTCCACCGCGACGACGGGAAATGCGAGATCACGTTCTCGTGCGGCCTCACCCCCGGACTCGGCGCGATGGGCTGGCTTCCCAACCTGCGCTGGCTGACCACCGAGCAGGTCGCCGAGCGCCTCACGGACACCCCATACCCCGGCGGTGGCGAGGAGTTCCCCATCCACCACCGCGTCCTCACCGGATTCGACGGAAGCCGAATCCCCCACTGGCGTACCCCGCTCGACTCCCAGTCGCGCGAGGTACTGATCACCATCTGCTTCACCGACCTCACGGTGTAGCAGCAGCCCATTCGACAAGGAGCACCGATGTCCAAGATCGAAGCCATCGCCAAGGCAGTGGACCCGGCCGAGTTCGTGGCCGAGCTGCACGCCGAGGGCAACCTTCCGCAGAACACCGGCGGCGACCCGGCCGTGCCGGACTCCGCCTTCCCCGACACCCACACCTACGAGCACCCCGCCGTCTGACCCTCAGCCGGCCCTGAGCGCGCCCGGTCGCCGGAGGCTCCCCTTCCTGGGACAGCCCGGCGGCCGGGCGCCGTCGTTACGCAGGAGGCGAACCATGCACAAGACATACTTCGACGGCACACACCGCACCCGTCCTCCGTCCGACACCTGGAAGGCGATCCAGCCGCTTCTCGACAGCTTCGGGATCACCCGGGTCGCCGACGTCACGGGCCTGGACGACATCGGCATCCCCGTGACCATGGCCGTCCGCCCGCTCGCCCGCACCCTGTCCGTCGCCCAGGGCAAGGGCGTCACCCTCGACGCCGCCCGCGTCTCCGGCGCCATGGAGGCGATCGAGGCATGGCACGGCGAGCGTTCCCTCCCGCCCGTCTCGGTGCGACACACCCCGGCCTTTGAGATGGGCCTGCCGTACCCGGTCACCGCGCTGGAGCAGCACCCCGGGAGCCTGCTCACCCACCGCACCCGGCTGGACTGGATCACCGGCCGCTCCGCCGTGAACAACAGCCCGGTGCCCGTCCCCGTCGCGGCGGTGAAGATCGGCAGGGAGACACACATCGACTGGCGGATGCACCTGCCCAGCGCCTCGACCAACGGCCTCGCTTCCGGCAACACCCGGTCCGAGGCGACGGTTCACGCCTTGTATGAGGTCATCGAGCGCGACGCCATCAGCGACCTCAACGACACCCCGCGCGCCGAGGACGCACAGCTTCTCGACCCGTGGAGCATCGACGACTCGCATTGCTCCGCGCTCCTCGGCCGGCTCCTCTCCGCCGCGGCCTGGTTCGAGCTGTGGCACCTGCCCACCCGCTTCGGCGTCCCCGTGATGGCCTGCTTCCTCTGGCGCGAAGATCAGCCCACCGTCCTCGTCAGCGGCTCCGGCGCCCACCTGGACCCGAGCGTCGCCCTGTCCAGGGCGATCACCGAAGCGGCCCAAACACGGCTGACCCTGATCACCGGAAGCCGCGACGACACACACCCCGTCGTCTACCGCCCCGGCACACACCAAGGCCCCGCCCCGGCCACCGCCCGCTGCACCCCGTGGGAGCACATCACCCGCAGGTACAGCGCGACGTTCCCCACGCACCAGGCCGAGGCCGCCTACCTGGCGTCCGTGATCACCGCGAGGGTCGGCGCCGCTCCGGTCGTCGTGGACCTGACCACGGGGCGGTACGAGCGCGAGGAGTTCGCCGTGGTCAAGGTCTGCGCACCGCACCTGCGCTACAGCTCCCGCCACACCATCCCCCGCCCGCGCCCGGAGGCATCCGCATGACCGTCCACGTCTTCGCCGGCCCCACCATCGGCGCCAACCGCATCCGCAGACTCGCACCCCATGCGGCCCTGCACCCGCCGGTCAAGCACGGCGATCTGCTCCGTCTCGCGCTCGGCCCCGGCGACGTCGCGCTGATCATCGACGGCGTCTGGCACCAGAGCGCCCCCGTCCGGCACAAGGAGATCCTCGCCCTCCTGGCCGACGGCGTCACCGTCGTCGGCGCCGCCAGCATGGGAGCCCTCCGGGCCGCCGAACTCGCCCCGTACGGGATGGTCGGCGTGGGCAGGATCTTCGAGGACTTCCACGCCGGCCGCCTGGACGCCGATGACGAGGTCGCCGTCCTGCACACCCCCGAAGGCGAGCAGCTCTCCGAAGCCCTCGTGAACATCCGCACGGCCCTCAACCGTGCCGTCATAGACGAGAAGCTCAGCAGCTACGACGCCCTGTCCCTCCTGGACCTGGCACGCGCTCTCCCCTACACCCGCCGAACATGGCAGGCCCTCGGCCGCGTCGCGCGCGAAGCGGACCTGGACAAGCCCTTCACCGCGTTGAACGAGTGGCGAAGCACCCACTCGTACGACGCCAAACGCGAGGACGCCGAGGAGGCGCTGGCCCTGGTAGCGGCAGGCCTTCCGGTCCCGTCGGGCTCTGAGGCATGGCGCGACGAACTGTGGAGGACCAGCTTCGTCCGGTACTGGACGGCTACCTTCCGCCCCACCGCGACCGGCATCGAGCTGCCGTTCCTCTCGCTCCTCCAGCATCAGCAGATCTACGACCCCGGATTCCCGGCCCGATGGCGAGCGCGGGTCCTGAGCCGGATCACGGGACTTGCCGCCACCGCGCCCGGCGCGCAGATGGAGGCCGCAGCGATCAAGGCGGCCTTCGCCGACGGCGTGGCCCTCGCCGCCTTGGCACCCGAACAGAAAGCCTTCTGGCTCACGCCCGGCGAGGTCCAGTCCCTGCCCCAGCACGAAGCGCTGCTGCGGATCATGGTGCGCTCGGCCCGCCTCGACGGAGCATGGGACGCGTGGCCGGCCAGCCGCGCCGAGGCCGGTGAGCTGCTCGAGGCACCCGTGCAGACCGCTGAACACGTGGCCGTCGCGTGCCAAATCAACACGGCGGTCGCGGCCGACAACCCCCGGCACACCACCGCGCACCTGGACCCCGAGCGCGTCGCCCGGCATCTCCTTGTCAGCTGGGGCCTGGATCACCACGCGGCACCGGCGAGCCGGGACGCCGCCGCCCGAGACCGAGCGTTCCGCGACTTCGCCGGAGCCGTCGAGGTCGACCGCGCGTTCTACCTCGGGGCACGAGTAAGGACCGCGTCACCAGCCACGATCGACATCGAACCTCTGATTTGAATCAAATAGCGCTGGCGCGCAGCGTGTTGGCAAGACGATGGGGGCATGTCGATCTGGTCTCAGGTTACTGGCCCTGCTCGTGCCCACTGGAGGCGTGTTCTCTCACCTGCTGGGGTTGCCATAACCAGCTGGGGCAACGCGCTGTACGACACGCCTTACCGGTGGCCGGGTCTGGTCCTCTTCATCAGCGGTCTTGTCCTGATGAAGCGTGGGGTGGCTTCGTGGAAGGGGTTCACCGATGGATGGCAGGCCCCCAAGCGAATCCGCCATTGGACCATCACCACGTTCCAGACACCTGAATGGGAACGCCGCTGGTGGGCGTTGAAGCTCACGGCCTGGGGGCTGATCGCTTTCAGATACACCCTATATCCGCTCTTCCTCTCCGACAGGATTGTGGCTGCCCCGGACCAACTGCTCAACCACGAAAAGGACGCTCTACAGATGCTGGCGTTCTCCTTCCTTTTCCCCCTCTTCACACGCTGGATCCAGCCGAAAGACAACCTGCTCGAACGGCTCGAAGGTCGCGTCCTTCGAGCTATGGCCAGTCGGACCCTGGCTAACTTCAACGCAGCCAGTGCTGCGGCGGTGCTGCTGTACACGGCGCTGTCTATGCTCTCGCCCGACAACGTCAAGGTGTTGCCAGCCCTGACGGTCACGATCGGGATCGCCACAGTGGTGGCCACGCACAAGATGTGGACCCGCTACCGGAAGCTGTGCACGCAGGCCCACAAGAATATCCAGGCCCTCATCCGAACTCTTGAGAAGCCTACCGGAGGGGGCGAGAACCAGTCGGCGATCCAGGACGCCTGGGACACGGTAGAGCGGGACCTACGCACCCGAGCTGACACGGGCTATGGCTTTGGTGCGCGTTTCGTCCCGGAGAAGGCCACCGCAGCACTTGGCGAAGCGATGGAGACGGTGTGGAAGGGACTCCCCGGCCATCAGGAAGCGCGCGATCAGGCACTCGCTGACTTGCAGGTAATTCTTGGCGTTTGCGCCCAGCGGATCGATTCGGTGGCGTGACGCGGTTTGCGTCTGGTGGCTCGGTTCTTACCGGCACCCCTACCTCGGGGCCCGCGCCGCCGAGGTCAGATCGGAGGCGGCAGACTCGTCCTCGACAGCCAGGGACAGCTCCCTGATCTGACGGAACAGGAGCGGCAAGACCGCGGCCCCGGCGATCACGACGGCGGCCGCCACGAGGACGGCCCGTACGCCGAGCAGCTCGGCAGCAGGGCCGGCCGCGAGATAGCCGAGGGGGACGGGCAAGAGCTGCCCCAGCGTCGAGTAGGACGTGGTCCGGCTCAGCCGGTCCTTCGGGATGCGCTCCTGCACGAGACCGGCCCACGTGGTCATGCTGACCGCCAGGCCGGTCCCCGCAGCCGCCGTCGCCCCGATCAGCACCAGGACGGGCAGGTCGAGCGCCATCGCGGCCAAGGGAAGAGCCATGGAGCCGGTGCCGAGACACACCACCAGGCCGACCCACCGGGGCTTCCACATCAGCGCGAGCGCGGCGCCGGCGATCAGGCCACCGGTAAATCCGGCCATGACCAGACCCCACGGCCCGGAGCCGCCGAGGAACCGCTCGCCGTATACCGGGCCGAGGAGCTGGTACCCGACCAGCCACATCGGAACGATGACCGAGCCCTGCACGACCATGATCCACAGCCAGGTGCGGGCCCAGAAGTCGTGCCAGCCCTCTCGCAGCTCGGTCACGAACCCCGCGCGCACCTTCACCCTGCTCGGCGCCAGCTTGATCCTCGCGCACAGAACGGCCCCCGCCGCGAAGGTCAGCGCGTCCCAGCCGATCACCCACTCGGGCCCCGCGACCGCGACGAGCACACCGCCGAGCGCCGGGCCGCCGACCTTCACCGTGTTCTGCCCGATCTTGAGCAAGGCGTTCGCGGCGTGCCGCATCTCCTTGGGCACTACCTCGACGACGACACCGCCGGCGGCCGGGGTGAAGAACGCGGACGCCGCACCGCACACGGCGGACATGGCGGCCAGGTGCCACACGCGGGCCACGTCCGCGTACAGCAATAGCGCGGCGAGGCCCTCGGCGGCGAAACAGACGATGTTGCTCCACACCATCACGCGGGCCCGGGAAAAACGGTCGGCGACGACCCCGCCCACGAGCAGAAGCAGGATCTGCGGAACCATCCCGGTCGCTAGCACCAGACCGAGGCCGCCTGCTCCGCGCTCGATGTGCAGAACGGCGAAGGCCAACCCGATCGGGGCCACCGCGGACCCGGTCCACGACAGCAGCCTCGCCGTGAAGTGCAGGCGGTAAGCCGGGACGGTCAGCGGGACCGCCGCCGCCCGGACGCGGGCTCTCCAGCCAATCCGAGGAACGGCATCCGGCTCTCCCTGACGCCCCGCACCGCGCACGTACCGCAAGATCAAACTCCGCCCAGGAAACACGAAGTCCCGGCAGCGAGACACCACCGGGAACTCGACACACCCTAGGACAACTTCAAGATCGCCCGCCCCAGACTCCACACTCCCGCAACCGAACGAGGCGTAGGGCCGAGATACGGACCGCTGAGGGCGCGATGGATCTGAGCAGCTCTGCCAGATGGACGGCCCGGCTGGGCTACTGGGCTTTGCTGGCCTCTTCGATCAGCGAGGTGTGCATGGCGTCAGCCGCGGCGGGGTCGATACCCGCGCTCTTCGACGAGGGCGAGGCAGAACGCGGGGTCCCGGCCGCCCAGCAGGCACTCGACGACGCCGCACGCGTCGACTCCACCCTCGTCGCGTCCCGGCTCAACACGCTGCTGCACGCGGTCCGCCCGTACGAGACCACCGCGGTCAACGACGTACGGAACCGGGCGAAGCTCAAGCACATGGCCAAGCACCGCCGACCCGGACCGCCCAACCAGCCTTCCCGCGCCGTTCCTCGCGTCGATGCCGACAACCCGCTCGCCGCGTACGAGATGGCGAGCACCACGCCCGACCTCGCCGCCGCTCAGAAATGGGGGCACGAAGCCGCCCCCGGCACTGATGCCGCAGACGGGTAGGTGACACGCGCGGGCCACACCCGCGCGCCCACCGGTACTACTGATCCCAGTTTTCGTCGCCGACGGCGTTGTCGGCGAACCTGCGAATGGACTCGTCGACTTCGAACTGATGGTCCCGGTCGAGCTTCTGGTAGTTCGCCTCGAACTCGTCCTCGGGCATCGTGTCGATACTGGTGCACAGGATCACGACGAGCTCTTCCTGCTCGTCAAAACTCAGTGGTTTCGTGGCCATGTATCCCCCTCGGTGGGTGTCGGTCCGCCCAACGGTCGAGCGTACGGCCCCTACGCGGCAACGCGTGCCGCAAAGGGGCTCGTTGAGGCGCATCGGTCCAAGGGCCACCGGCTGACCTTTGATGCCGCTGCCGCCAGGCCGGTATGCTGCCGGGGCAGGCGGTCACGACCGCCGACCGCTGAAGGGGCCTTCCGCCACGCAGGAGTCCTCGTTGGTAGGCCAAGCCGTCCTTCGACGCATCGTGCACCCGAACCTGCCTGCCTTCAGAGCGGCGTCCGCGTGGGGTGCGCCGCTGTATGGAGTCAGACATGCCTACGAGCCAGCCCCGGAAGTCGCGGAAGCGTACGCGGGAGATCCGTGAGCAGAGCCGGGCCACCGGCACCCGGTACACCGCGGCGTTGCGGGCAAACGACCGGGCCCGAACTGGCGGCCAGCAGTCGCCGCTGCGCCCCGCCCGGGTCAGGGATAGGAGGCCGGCGCCTATCTCCCTCGCACGGCTTCAACGACCCCCGCGATACTGGGGCATGGACTTCGAACCAGCTCGATAGACCTGACCAACCAGGCGTACTACCAGTACGGGAAGACCGTGTTCGCGGCGGCGACGATGGAACGCCCCCTCGTGAATGCCGTCGTCCAGCACCGCCACGCGGCGGCCCAGGAGAACGGCCAGCAGCTGGCCGGTGACTTGTGGGAGAAGGCGGCGGACGAGACCATGAAGAAGATGATCGAGAGGCTCGCGCCGCACCTGGACAAGGTCCCCGGACTCACCGACCGGCTCAACGCCGCACGGGATCGGCGCAACGACCTCGCGCACACCTTCTGCTTCGACCGGGCCCCCGACCTCGCAGCCCCCGCCCCCACGACCCGGCTGATCGCCGAGCTAACCACCGACGAGGAGACCTTCCTCGGCCTGTTCGCCGAGGTCCAGGAGATCACCCGGGGCCTCATGGAGAAGGCGGGCATCGACACCGCCACGGCCGACGCCATGCACGTCCTGGTGGTCGAAGCGGCCAAGAACGCCCAGTAGACGCGGCGGCGAGCACGTGATCACCCCGGCTACTTTGCGGCGCGTGTTCGAGCTAGGACACCGGGGCCGGGAGTCCCGTGGGTTCAGACGAAGTGAAGTGAAGGACCTTGAACGGGAACCCGCGGGGCCGATGCCGTGCTGTGCAGAGACGGATCCGCGGATGCGCTCCGAACTCACAGCGAGGGAGCTGGGGCCGCGTGTGTCGTCGTCTCGTGGAGATGCGCCTCAACCGGGCCCAGGCGCTGGTCGTGGGCGAGGACGAGCTCGTCGGCGAGGTTGAGGATGCGGATGCTCCCGCTACTGAACCTGATCGGGTGATGTCGGATCCGTTCGCCTGCCGGCGGCGGGTCCGCTCCGGTAGCTCGGGACCGTGAGATACGCGCAAGGCGGTGACGGCGAGTTCGTTCCCGCCGGCCTCGGCGGCGAGCCGGTAGCTGTGCAGGTGTACGGGTGTACGGGTTCAAACCCGGTCGGGTAAACATGTCAAGCGCAAGGCTGGTAGCTATCGCTTCTCCGCTAGCGTCCATGGCATGCCCCAGTTTTGAGGCGTAAGTGCCCCGCCCACGGTGCGCTCAGGCCGAGCGATGCAGCCTCGAAGGACTGCACGTGCGGAATCCGAGCTGCGGTCGCCGTCCGCCCGATCCCGATGGAAGCGGTCCGCATCGGATCCACCGTTACCGCCTCTATCGCCCTGCGTCGCGCAGGGATGGAGGACCAAGCCGATCAGCTCCTCCGAGCTACAGACGACAGCGACAGCTCGCCACGCCGTCCCGGTTCGTCCACGTGCCCGGTCTCCATACGCCAGGAACCCCGCAGTGACCGGCACAACGTGTCTCGCCGATCACTGCCACGAGCGCGTCCCCGTAAGGCCGCCAAGCCGAGCCCTCGAAAGATCCTCGCGCCTCTAATAACTCTCCCGCACGTACTCGTACGTCCGGTCAAACAGCTCACCCTTGATCGGCAAGCTGTACTCCTTCAGAACGGAACGCAGCTCGCGACGGACACGTTTGTCGCCCGCGTCGCTCGCGCTCCAGCCGGCATAGGCGACCTCGACGACGATCGAGTCGATCCGCGAAACTATGTCGGGGACGATCTTGTGCAGTCCCGGTGGCGTGTTCTCCTCGATGATCTGGGTGAGCGCCCCGCACTTGGGATCGGCCAGCCTGTCGAGCGCACTCTGGTCGCCCTGTTCCGCCGCCCGGTCCGCGGCGACCACATCTTGAGCGATCTTCAGCGCTTCCTCGAGGAACGCCAGCGAGTCCTCGACGTTCTCGATCGCCTTGGTGCGGAGCCTCTCGATCCGCTCGGCCAGCGACCGGTATGCCGGACTCTCCGAATCCGCGAGCCGACGCCGCAGGCGCGCCTCGATGGAGTCGAGGACCTCCTGGTACACGTCATCGGACTTCGGCTCTGGCGTCTGCTGCTCGGAGAGATCGCACTACACACCCCGGGCGACACTCACGAACTGTAACCGCCGGGGTCTTGGCTCAGTACGCCCCTCGAGAACCTGAGACAGGGGCACGCCCCAGGTATCCCAGTCTTCGAGATGGCGAGAGCTGAGGAGAGCGATGCCTTGGGACCCAGCGAACCCTCCGCGCGTTCGACGACGTTGCACGAGTCCTGTAGTGGGCGGCATCGAATCCGGCTGGGCGGTCTTCTCGACCGTGTGCCGAGCATCCACCAACCAGACACCGGGCCAACACGACTGACGCCCCATCCAACATCATAGGATCTCGGCATCACGATCCCCGGGGGGACCTTGTCCAGCACTGAGCAACACGAAGAATCGCCGTCGGACCGCCTACCGTTCGAATCGGTGTTCAATACGGTTCTGAGCGGATGGCCTTTTGACCGCCGGGCCGCGGACGGCGTCTGCGGGCCCGCCGACTCGGGCGCTGTCCGCCTCATCTGGCTGAAGAACATCGGCCGAGACGGTGTGATTGCGAAACCGGATCCGGAAGCCGATGACTGGCGCAGCGATGCGCCGGAACGGCTTCATCTCCGTGCGGGCGACATCTTGCTGTCCTCGGTGATTTCTGGTCGACCGAAGGCTGCTCTGGTGCAGGAAGCCGATCTACCGGCCGTTGCCGTGCGCAGCCTCTTTGTTCTCCGCCCGGCGAAACCCTTGGCGGCAGAGCACGCCCGTCTGATCCTCGCGTTCCTGCGCTCCGATACGGTCGGGGATCTCGCGGCCGGATCACCGTTTCAACAGCACCTCAAGCTCTCCCAGCTCAAGGCACTGGAGCTGCCGAACGAGGACCAGGCGCTCTCCGCGGCCTTGGCCGATCTCGCTGCCGCCGGCCAGCGGCTGGGCGAAATGGCGGCCGAGGCTGGCGCGCTCGCGGAGTCGGTCTTCGACAGGAACACGAGCCCGGAGGAAGCCAGGCGCCTCATCATCGCTACCGGCCAGCTCACCCGGCTCCGGTCGGTCGCCGCTGCCCAACTGGACGATCCGGGCTTCATCGTCCGCACGCGATACCCCTATCCGGTCGCTCTGCGCTGGCGGAACGTCGAGGTACAGAAGAGCGCAGACGGCCAGGACGATGCCCAGGCGAAGGAGTACGCGGCCGTACTCAAGGCCGCGGAAACCCTGCTCGGATACAGCGCGCTTCTCACAACCGCTTTGGCGCACGAAGCTGGCATCACCTGCAATGCCATCAGGGCGTTCAAGAAGAAGATCGCAACCGGGCTCGGCGGCCCCGGCTTCGGGGACTGGCAGCGCATCCTGCAGCAGATCGGGGAGGCAGAGGGAATATCCGACCTTCCCCCCGAGCATCCCCTCCACGAGCTCGCAGCTCTCCTTGCGGACAACGAGGCCAAGGCAGCGTGCCAAAGCCTCGGCATCAAGCGCAACGGGAGCGCCCACGGGCGTGAAGACCTCCCCGCTGTCTCCGCCTCCAAGTTGAACGAGGCACACGACAGCCTGCGCTTCCTCCTCGGTCGAGCACGGTTCCTCGCCGACCTGCAACTGCTCGATGTGACCAACGTGGCGTGGGATCGCCACGAGCGGTCGGACACCATCACCCTTCGGCGGCTGATGGGAGACCACTCGGTCGTCCCCACCGAGAACTTGCGTCACACCGGACCAGGCCGGATCGCCACCAGCCTGTACCTAGCTGACCGTGACCAAGGGCTCCACCCGCTGAGCCCGTTCCTCACCTGCGAGAAGTGCGAGGGCTGCGCCACCCTGTCGCTGTTCCGTCCCGACAAGGAGCAGGGAGTCTTGCTCCAGACCAGCCTCGACCACGGCCACTTCTACGAGTACCGAGCGGACGAGCAGGCACTTCGGGCAGTCGGGCTCCGGTAGCTCCGGACATCGAACGCGCCCTGATCTACTGGCCAGGGGCAGCTTGCTGCGCCTGCGCCTCGGCGTGATCGGACAGAGCTTCGAGGGCGTCGGCAGTACTGCTCACCAGCCCGAGGAACTGCTCGTCCGGCTTGAGTATGTCGAGACCGGCCCGGGTGAGGATGGTTGCCCAATCCTTGGTGCGAGCGTGGGCGGCGCCGTTGGACCGCAGGCCCTGGAGGGTGCGTAGCGGCCCGACTAGGGTGTCGGTGTCGCCGTCGGTGTGCTTCACCCAGCCGTCGATGCAGTTGATGGTGGGGGCCTTGGGGTCTGCGCCGGGGAGCTTCCGCAGTGCCTTGGTATTGAGGTACTCGATGACGCCCTTGGCGAGTGTGAGGATCTGGGTGTCGGCCTCACTCTGCTCGCTACTGGTGGGCAGGTGCAGGCCGGAGAAGGCGATCTGGTCGGCGGCGTCCCAAGGCCGGTAGACCGGTTCGCCGACGAGGGCGGAGAGGGCGGAGCTGAAGCGCTCCCGGGCGTGGGTGAGCCGGGCCAGCGGGTCTGGGAGGCCGTCGACCCACTGGCCCAGGATGTTGCGGCGGAAGCGGGCCTCGTCGACGCCGCCGCTGGGTGGGACGTTGAAGCTGAGCCAGTGGGAGCGTTCGGCGCTGGGCAGGTCGCGGCCGAGGTCGCCGAGATATGCCTCGATCAGGTTCTCGCCGTTGCGGCCGATGGACAGGCCCCACTGGCTGAGGCATGTCAGCCTGTGGGGGCCCACCGTGTAGCGGGAGGGCTCGGAGGTGTAGCGGCGCAGAACCTCGCGACGGAAGTAGACGGTGGTGAGGTAGTGCGGGGTGCCGCGATCGCGGAAACGGTTGCTCAGTTGCTCCGGGTCGCAGGTGGAGGTGACAGGCTGGCCGGTCGCCGGGTCGGTGTCGATCACGAACTCGGGGTACGACTCAACGGTCGCATACGGGTAGCCGAGGTCGGCCGGCTCGGCGTTGATCGGCAGGACGAGGTGTTTGCCCAGCAAGCGGACGAAGCCCGGACGGTTGGCGGAGCGGAGGTCTCCGCTGTGGAAGCCGAACCGGCACACCTCGGTGTGCAGGGTCGCGTCGATTCGCGGCTCCGGCACCGACGCAAGCCGGGTCACCTTGTCGCATTGCACGACCAGGAAGCGCTCTCGGACTGCGAGGTAGCGGCGCAGCGGCAGGGCGGCGATCTCGATGATGAAGTCGGTGGGGGTGTGCTGGATGCGGACGAGCTCCTGGTCGCGTCCGGCGCCGTCGAGGTAATACCAGCTGCCATCGGGGCGCGGGATGGCTTCGAAGTACCACAGGAACGACGGGGTGAACTCCGTGGTGGGCTCGATCCCAGGCGGCTGATGATGGCGGCGCTGGACAAAGAACTCCGCACGATCGGAGTCATCGGTCAGGCCGTCGTAGAAGCCGGAGTCGTCGCCCTGCCGCCAGATGCCGGCGCTCCCTACCCCTCCGTGGGTCCAGGAGACTTCGGAGAGGGCGTGCTCGCGGCCGACGAAGCTCGTCAGGTAGCTGCCGATCCCGAAGTCACGGCCGTCGAGCGTGTGGTGCAGGACGGTGACCCACTGCGTGGGCGTGGCATTGATCCCGGCCAGATACGACTCCGGCCGAGCCTCCTCAGGTAGGCCGTTGCTGCTACCGCTGCTGTACGTGAGCGCCATCTGACGAGTGTAGGACCGGCCGCCGACAGCCTCCACGGCATTTGCGGTCGGCTGAGCGTACTGCCCGGAGGGCCCGCCATGCGTCAAGGAAGGTCGCCCTGCCCGTCCCAGCGGCGCGGGTCAGCCGGGTGCGGCTCGTAATGGGCACGGCCGCCGGGCCGCACCGGCCGAGCTCGGTGAGCAGCGCTGCCCTGTCGGCGAGCTGCTCGTCGTCCCAGCCGGTGACGTCCAGCAGGAGACCGCCCAGCGGGCTGGCACAGAGCTCTCGGTTGACGTTGGCCCCGCTTCGGGGCCGTGGTGGTGCTGTGCGAAGTGTCAGGGTGCTGCCGACGCCCGCTGGTCGGCCGCTTGGGCATCGGCGAACGTGGCGTACTCAGTGGAGCGGTCGACCAGGGTCAAGTCTATGTCCCCGGCGGTGAAGCGGCTGGTGAAGTAGCTGCCCGCGAGGCTGCGCGGCGCGCGCCCGGCGACGGACAGCTGGCACGAGCCGGTGTGCCGGGGGCTGCGGGCCTGGTGCTCGGTGCGCGGGGTGTTCTCGTACAGAAACCGGACCTCTGCGATCCCCGAGCCGTCCGTCTTCACGATCGTCGCGTTGTTCGAGCGCGACATGCTCTCCGCCGTGCGCAACGTCGCGTGAAGCGTCCAGTAGGTCTGCTCGATGGTGAGGTAGGTGGTGATGGGGCCGCGGTTGCCGCCGGCGGGGATGTGGCTCTCGGCGGCGGGGGCGAGGACCGAGCGCCAGGTGCCGCCGATCCACGGGTGGCCAGTGATGCGGTGGATGCCCCACCAGCGCCATGCCCACTTGTCGAAGACCAGGACGCCGTAGCCGATCAGCGAGGGCAGATAGGCGAACAGGTACTTCGCGTTCTGGGTGGGTGTGATGCCCAGCAGCGGCAGAGCGATGGTGTAGGCGGTCGTGAGGAGGGAGGCCGTCGTTCGGACGGTGGTCGCGGGGCTCACCGGCCGTACCCGAGGTAGACCCAGGCCTGCTCGACGAGCTCGCGGGCGGTCTCCACCGTCCACTTCTGCTGCGGGCCGAACAGCTTCTTGATCTCGTTCGGTTCCATCATCGCCTCCGACCGGCTTCCGAGCTGGGCATAGACCTCGCCCAGGGACAGGCGGACCGCGTCGTCGAACGAGCCGTTCTTGAGGACGTGATCGGGCACGTTGTAAATCAGGCACTCGGAGAAGTACGAGGGGACCGCCTCGATGCGCTTCTGCCAGCACAGCTCATTCTCCACCGACTTGAGTACCCGCACCACGAACTTGTAGCGCTTGCCGGTGTTGGTGTTCTTCGTACGGCCGTGGGCCAGTTGCAGCTCGGGCCAGTTGACGATCCGCCCGCTGTCCCGGCAGTACACCACGCTGCCGGTGTGGAAGCTGGTGCCAGCGCCGTTGGTGAAGAGCCGGTACTCGAAGCACGGGACCACGTCGACGTTGGGCCGGCTCCCCGGCACTGGGGGGACGTAGAAGGCGACGTTGTGGCTATCGTCCACGCCGGAGCCGAAAGCCTTCACGAGCGCCCTGCCGACCTCCTGGCGCAGGAGTGTGGGGGTCCACCGGCCGGTGTAGGAGCTGGAGGAGCGGTTCGGGAAGGCCACAACGCCGGGGGCGAAGTCGTAGTAGTACAGGCTGTTGAGCTGCACCTTGATGTCGACGTCGCTGTCAGAGCGCACGTTGGTGTTGTTCGGGTAGGAGCCCTTGGCCACGATCGTGAGGTTGCTGCGCACGTCGTCGAAGGCACCATGCGCAGCTATGGCGTCCTTCACCATCCGCTCTGCCCTCGCCTGGCGGTCCGCCTCGGCCTCGGTGGACGGCGAGATCCACTTACTGATCAGTTGCTGCCGCTCCGCGGTGCTCAGGCGCTCTGCCAACGGGTACTCCTCGCTCAAGACGGTGGCGGGCACCCTACCTCCAGGGACTGACAACGGAGCCCCTCGTGACGCAGGAAGGGGGCGGCCCGGGTGTGCCCCGGGCCCGGCCGCCCGAGGGTTTCACCGTGCGGCGCCCGGGCCGTGGGGGTGTACGTGCCGGGCGTGTGGAGCAGGCGCAGCCGAGCGCCCTGGCCGGGGCGCTCGGCGGGTCCAACGAGCGGGCAGTCGGTGGGCAACGGGCGATCAGCCGGTGGCGGTGGCGCAGGCGGTGATGGCCTGGCGCAGCGGTCGGCGAGATCGGCGCGCCCGGTCGGCATGCCATGCGGCTCCCCTGCTCCCAAGGGGGTGGGCGGCGTCGGCAACGGGCCCGGCGCAGTGCACCGTGCCGGTCATGGCCTCGACTAGGTCGGCATCCCCCGGTCCGCCACCGGCACGACGCAGGCTGGGACTTCGCGGGCAGCCGTCAAAGCACTGGACACCGACGCCGTACGGGCCGCGATGCCCGAGGTGCCGATCTCCGGCGGGGCCACGGCGGACCGGATCGCCGCCGCACTGCGGCCGGTGATGTCGAGCAGCAGGCCGTCGAGCGGGCCGCCGATCAGTTCGGCGTAGGCCCGGTCCGGCCGCGGGATCGGAGGGTCGCGGTCCGGTGCCGTAGACCTGGCGGCGCAGCAGCTGCTCGTCATCACGGTCTATCGGTTCAGCCTGACAGCCGCTACTGACAGCCCTGGGTCCATCCCCGTGGCCTTGGCGAGCTCCTTTGTGACGTGGTCGGGCAGCTTCTCGGCAACGGGTCTTAGAGGGCGGTGCTGAGGTTTTCGATGACCGCGCGGGCGGCGTCCTCCGAGCCTGCCCCGGCGCCGGCGGCGATGGCTCCGGTCGCGATGGGGGCGAAGTAGCCCTTCAGCGCAGCCACGGCACGGCGGATCCTTCCGCGATCCGGATCCGTCTGCACCACCTCGTTGAGGACTTCCTCGCCAGCAGCTGCGGCGTCTTCGATGTCTTCCTCGGAGACGCCCATGGTGGGCAGCTGCCGCAGAGCGTCGACGACTGCTTGGGCAATGGCCTCGAACCCGGGGGCGATCTGCTGGCCCTCGGTGTGCTGGGTCTGGTTGACCGAGGTGTTGCCCCACGCCAGCTGAGCATTGTTGAGGTCGCCGTGGATCACGGGACCGTTGAAGATGTTGCCGCCGCCCAGGATGCTGCCGGAGCCGAGGGACAGACCCGAGGTGTCGGACTCCACCCGAGCCTTGACCGGGTGCTTGTCCATCTCCCGCTGGATCTCGTTCATCATCTTCCGGATGCCCTGCCTGTTGATCTTGAAGCCGCTACCTGCCATCGCTGTCTCCAGTCGTGGATCGTTCATGCACCGCCATTGTGAGGCACGCCACCGACAGCGCGTTCCGGCCTCGGCGACCGCCCGCCTGCTGCCGTCGACGGCTGCGGAAAATACCCAGCGCACTGGCCTGCTGAACGGTGATGATGCTCGCTATGAGCGACACCGCGGCCGATAACTGGTCACCGGCGGACCACCCGTATGCGATCGCTGTATCGGAGGCGCAGTGGTGGAAGAGCGCCGCCATGCTCGCGGTCCGGCGGATGCGCGCCGACGGCGGAATGCTCGGCTGGGTCGACTCCCGGCAGATCGACGCGCGACAGCTGTGTGTCGCCCTGTGCCAGCTGCTGACGGCGGAGAAACTGCAGCAGCTCGCCCTGGATGAACTCGGTGTCGACCCGGCGGCCGTGCAGGCCTTGGAGCAGGCGCGGGAGCGGTTCGAGACTGCGCTGCCCGGCATCAAGCACATGCGTGACGGTCTGACTCACTTCGAGGATTGGTCCCGAGGGAAGGGGCGCGGTCCGCAGAAGGAGCGAATCAAGGCCGGTGAGGCGCCACGTGACGTCGCGCGCGCCTTCTGGGGTTTCGGCTATGACCCGACCACCGACACCGTTTCCCTGGGGCCCTTCCGTATCGACGTCGGCGCAGTCGACCAGGCCGCCGGTGAACTGGCCCACGCGATCTACATGGCCGCGCGTGAGGTCGACAAGAAGGACACCGCCGAACTGCACGCCACGGCTGTCCAGGCACTCGCCAGCGGCGGCATCCTCTGCGTCCCGGATGGTCCGGTGCAGGTCCTGGCGGGCAACGACTGCCGGGTGTGGCTGTCTATCCCCCGTGGAACTGACAACGGACTCGAACCCCAGGAGTTGGCTACCCGGGTCGTCACGGTCCTCGCCGACGCCGCTCTCCGCCTCGCCGCGCCGACGGCGTCGCTCCAGCCTGCAGATGTGGAAATGCGCCTGGCCGGTGGGGAATCTCTCCGCATCGAGACGGGCAATGCGGCGTAAGACCGCAGCCCGGCTGCATACCGCTTGCCCGCAGCCATCTCCGCGTTGAGCAGGGACTCGGACATAGCAGCGAGAGAACCGCTCATGCTTCGACCCTACGGGCGGATGCGTCTGATGCGACGAGACCTCGGCATATTCGTCGGGGCCTCGTCGCGCTCCGAGGATCGGTTCCCTAGGAGACGTTCGCCGTCTTGACGCTCGTGTTGCTGACCGGCACATCGATCCGGTCCCGAGCGACGACGACCCCATCCTTGACGACGTAGCACTCGACGACGTGCTCGCCCTTGAAGCGCGAGTGCTCGGTGCGGACTCCCCGCGTGCTCGAGTCGACGATCTGGCCGCGGATATTGTCCCTCCGCTCGGCTTCCGGGCCACGATTGAGCACCTTCCACTTCAGCGTGTAGGGCTCCTCGACCGAGCAGTGAGTGACCACGAACCTCAAGCTCTTGTCGGCCTTGAGCAGGATCCCGCCGCGACGCATCGTGCGGAGCCAGGTCGGACGCCATCCGGCCTGCGTGACCTCGCAATCGATGGACACGGTCTCGGAGACGTCGACCGGGAACTCGTCCTCAATGAACTCCTCGGTGTCCCTGAACGACCGGGACGACTCGCTCGCGCTCTTCGCCAGCGGCACCGACGTGCCGAAGACCTCGCGCCACTTCTTGTTGGCAGACGCCTTGCCTTCGTCCGCGATCGCCTCAAGGCATCGGTTGTACGCCTTCTTCGCCTTCGGCTGGAACTTCGCCTTGACGTGGACCCGCTGCCGGCTGCCCAGCGCCAGGTAGTACTCCTGCTCTGGCTGATCTTTCAGGAATTCGAAGAAGTCGCGGGCCATGAGGTCGAACGAGCCTGTGCCCGCTGCGTCGTAGTCGTCGGTCTGGTCGAAGAAGTTGTAGACGAGGGTATCGATGAGCAGGCCGCCCATACTTACGCCGTTCGCGTTCTTCCATGCCCGTGCCATCCGGGCGAGGTGGCGCATGTTCGTCGCGGTGCGGTCGTTGCACTCCTTGGTCGCGGCGATCTCCTCGCGCGGCTTGGTAACCCTCCAGCCCCCAACCTTCGTGTCCGGGTAGTCGAAGCTGCCATCGGCGTTCTCAAATGCCGGCTGGACCTCGAACTTAAAGGCGTTAGACGTGAACCGCACTCGGACCACGCACTGGTCGACGCGGATCTCCGTGTTCTTGTACCGCGCCTTGAGGTCGTCGCGAACCCTCTCGAGAATCCTCCGCGGGCCGGTGTCCCCGTCGTAGCTCGCCCGGATCCCGGGCGGGAGGATGAAGATCATGTCGAGATCGGACACACCCTTGATCGCGGTATGCCGGCCGAACGATCCGACCATCAGCTTGTACTCGATGCAACCGTCCTTGTCGCGGAAGTCCTTGTTGAGCGCCTTCGTGATCTCGTCCCGGCGCGAGGCGACCGTCGTGGCCGTCTCTCCGACCTTGAGGTTCTGGAGCAGCGTTTCGAAGATCTCTGAGGTCTTCATCGTCATGCCTCGCCTTCGCCGAGCCGGAGCGCCTCCGGGAGGAAGAGGTCGATCTCGTGCGAGGTGAACGTCATCTCCTCGTTGTTCTGCAGTCCGCCCTGGGCACGCGCGAACGCCCTGTTGCTCGTCCTGGGCGCTTCGGCGTAGGCGACGCGCGCGGCCTGCTGCAGCTCGTCCCGTCGCTCTCGGCCCTCTGCGTTGGAGACGGTGCCGGACATCAGGTCGGCGATGAGGGAGATGTACGACTCCCGGACGTCCCACAGCCGAGAGGCGATAGCGCGGTGGGCCTCGGACTCCTCCTCGAACTTGAAGGTCTTCGTCCCAAGGCTCATCCAGCTGACCAGGAGCGCGATAGAAGAGGTCGCGAGGCTCGTCAGCACTGCGTTGCCGAGCAGGCCGACCACCGCGGCAAGGAAGGTGCCCGAACCGATCGCGGTGAGGGCAATGAGGACGCCCTGCTGCCACCGGTGCTTGGTGAAGCAGATGTCCGCCTGCTTCTCATGGGTCTTGTGGCTGTAGACCACGCGCCCGAACGCCTCTCGCATCTGCGCCAGAAGGTACGGGTCGCGGTCGGGCACCGCTTCGCTCTCGTGTGTCAATTCGTTCCTACTCGGTCGAGGACTCCTGGAGGTGCACGTCTTCTGAGTATGGCGGCTGCCACTGACACTCCGACCGACTCGAGCTACCTCCCGTTCAGGCCTCGCTCGAGCCGGTCCTCCCCGCACGGCTGAGCGACGGCGACGACACGCAGCTGCAGCACATCGCCCAGTGGCGCTCGTTCGCCACACGCCCGCAAGGACAGAAGAACCCCGCACCTGGTACCAGGTGCGGGGTTCTTCGTCGTCGTAGGATGCTCAGCTCCACCCCGGGAACAGATCGCGTGCGTTCATGATCGCCGCGCACCTTCCGCCCCGTCGAGCGCGAGCGCCCTGCCCCCGCGCGCGAGATGCAGGGGCAGGGCGCTCGTTCACGTCAGGTCAAGAACCGACAAGTTGGCGAAGCACGTACTGCATGATGCCGCCGTTGCGGTAGTAGTCCGCCTCACCGGGGGTGTCGATGCGGACGACCGCGTCGAACTCGACACCGGTGTCGGTGGTGACCTTGACCGTGCGCGGCGTGGTGCCCTCGTTCAGCTCGGTCACGCCGGTGAAGGAGAAGGTCTCCTCGCCGGTCAGGCCGAGGGACTGCGCCGAGGCGCCCTCCGGGAACTGGAGCGGCAGGACGCCCATGCCGATGAGGTTCGAGCGGTGGATGCGCTCGTACGACTCGGCGATGACGGCCTTGACGCCCAGGAGCGCGGTGCCCTTGGCGGCCCAGTCGCGGGACGAGCCGGAGCCGTACTCCTTGCCGGCCAGGACGACCAGCGGGATGCCCTGCTCGATGTAGTTGCGCGAGGCGTCGTAGATGAACGACACCGGCGCGTCGGCCTGGGTGAAGTCGCGGGTGTAGCCGCCCTCGGTGCCCGGCGCGATCTGGTTGCGCAGGCGGATGTTGGCGAACGTGCCGCGGATCATGACCTCGTGGTTGCCTCGGCGCGAGCCGTAGGAGTTGAAGTCACGACGCTCCACACCGTGCTCGGTGAGGTACGTGCCGGCCGGGGTGTCGGCCTTGATCGCACCGGCCGGGGAGATGTGGTCGGTGGTGACCGAGTCGCCCAGCTTGGCCAGGACGCGCGCGCCGACGATGTCGGTGACCGGGGTGGTCTCCATCGTCATGCCCTCGAAGTACGGGGGCTTGCGGACGTAGGTGGACTCGGTGTCCCACTCGAAGGTGTTGCCGGTCGGGATCGGCAGCGCCTGCCACTGGGCGTCGCCCGCGAAGACGTCGCTGTAGGACTTGTTGAACATGTCCTCGCCGATGGCGTTGGCGACGACGTCGTTGACCTCGGCCTCGGAGGGCCAGATGTCGGCGAGGTAGACCGGCTTGCCCTCGGTGTCGGTGCCGAGCGCGTCCTTGGTGATGTCCACCTTCATGGAGCCCGCGATGGCGTACGCGACGACCAGCGGCGGGGAGGCCAGGTAGTTCATCTTGACGTCGGGGTTGATACGGCCCTCGAAGTTCCGGTTGCCGGAGAGGACCGAGGTGACCGCGAGGTCGTGCTCGTTGACGGCCTTGGAGACCTCCTCCGGCAGCGGGCCGGAGTTGCCGATGCAGGTGGTGCAGCCGTAGCCGACGAGGTTGAAGCCGACCTTGTCGAGGTACGGGGTCAGGCCCGCCTTGTCGAAGTAGTCGGTGACGACCTTCGAGCCCGGGGCGAGGGTGGTCTTGACCCACGGCTTGCGGGTCAGACCCTTCTCCACGGCCTTCTTCGCGACGAGCGCGGCGGCGACCATGACGTACGGGTTCGAGGTGTTGGTGCAGGAGGTGATCGCGGCGACGGTGACGGCGCCGTGGTCGATCTCGTAGGTCGAGCCGTCGGGGGCCGTGACCAGCGTCGGGCGGGTCGGGACGCCGTTGTGCTCGGCCGGGGCGTCGGAGGCCGGGAAGGACTCCTTGCCCGCCTCGTCGTCGTCCTCGACGTAGTTGCGGACGTCCTGGGCGAACTGCTCGGCCGCGTTGGCCAGGATGATGCGGTCCTGCGGGCGCTTCGGGCCGGCGATGGAGGGGACGACCGTGGAGAGGTCGAGCTCCAGCTTCTCGGAGAAGTCGGGCTCGGCGGACGGGTCCAGCCAGAGGCCCTGCTCCTTGGCGTACGCCTCGACGAGCGCGACCTGCTGCTCGGAGCGGCCGGTGAGCTTGAGGTAGTTCAGGGTCTCGCCGTCGATCGGGAAGATCGCGGCGGTGGAGCCGAACTCGGGCGACATGTTGCCGATGGTGGCGCGGTTGGCCAGCGAGGTGGCGGCGACGCCCTCACCGTAGAACTCGACGAACTTGCCGACGACGCCGTGCTTGCGCAGCATCTCGGTGATCGTGAGGACGAGGTCGGTGGCGGTGGTGCCGGCCGGGAGCTCGCCGGTCAGCTTGAAGCCGACGACGCGCGGGATGAGCATGGAGACCGGCTGGCCGAGCATGGCGGCCTCGGCCTCGATGCCGCCGACGCCCCAGCCGAGCACACCGAGGCCGTTGACCATGGTGGTGTGGGAGTCGGTGCCGACGAGGGTGTCGGGGTACGCCTGGCCGTTGCGGACCATGACGGTACGGGCCAGGTGCTCGATGTTCACCTGGTGGACGATGCCGGTGCCGGGCGGGACGACCTTGAACTCGTCGAAGGCGGTCTGGCCCCAGCGCAGGAACTGGTAGCGCTCCTTGTTGCGGCCGTACTCCAGCTCGACGTTCTGGCCGAAGGCGTCCTTCGTGCCGAACTTGTCGGCGATGACGGAGTGGTCGATGACCAGCTCGGCCGGGGCCAGCGGGTTGATCTTCGCCGGGTCGCCGCCGAGCTCCTTGACGGCCTCGCGCATGGTGGCGAGGTCGACGACACAGGGCACACCGGTGAAGTCCTGCATGATCACGCGGGCCGGCGTGAACTGGATCTCCTGGCTCGGCTGAGCCTGCGAGTCCCAGTCACCCAGGGCACGGATGTGGTCGGCGGTGATGTTCGCGCCGTCCTCGGTGCGGAGGAGGTTCTCCAGAAGCACCTTCAGGCTGTAGGGAAGGCGCGCGGAGCCCTCGACCTTGTCCAGCTTGAAGATCTCGTACGACTCGTCGCCCACGCGCAGCGTGCTGCGGGCGTCGAAGCTGTTCGCCGACACGACAGTCTCCTTCATCAATGTGCGCGTATTACCGTCATGCTGCCGCCACGACTCCTCGCCAATCCGCTAAGGTAAGGCTTAGTTAGGTAATCCTTACCGGGTGAGCCGCAGCGGTGCGCCGTAAGCAGTTATCTCGATGTCGAGATAACTCTAGTGCATGCCTGCCGTTCGGTCATGCCCGGCATGCCTCTCGCACCCGTACGGCCGCGGAACGATTGCCGCGGCCGCACCGCCGACCGAGGATCGAACCATGTTCAGCGGCGCGCATGTGATTCTCTACACCCCGGACGCGGACGCCGACCGGGCGTTCCTCAAGGACGTGCTGGAGTTCGCGCACGTCGACGCGGGAGACGGCTGGCTCATCTTCACGCTGCCGCCGGCCGAGGTGGCCGTCCACCCCACCGCGGGCGAGCCCAAGCACGAGCTCTATCTGATGTGCGACGACATCACCGGCACGCTGACCACCCTGGAGGACCGCGGGGCCGAGATCTCACGGCCCATCAGCGATCAGGGCTGGGGCCTGCTCGCCGCCGTCCGCATGCCGAGCGGGGCCGAACTGCCGCTCTACGAACCGCGCCACCCGACCGCGCACCGCCCGCCACCCTGACGGCCCACCCCCCTCACGGGCGTCATCTCATATCTGAGATAACGTGACGCCATGGCAGACGACTACCTCGTACGTATCGGCAAGCTCATCCGTGACGCCCGCCAGCACCGCGGCTGGACGCAGACGCAGCTCGCCGAGGCCCTGGCCACCAGTCAGAGCGCCGTCAACCGGATCGAACGCGGCAACCAGAACATCAGCCTTGAGATGATCGCACGCATCGGCGAAGCACTCGACAGCGAGATCGTGTCCCTGGGTTACGCCGGCCCCATGCATCTGCGGGTCGTCGGCCGCCGCCGGCTCTCCGGGGCCATCGACGTCAAGACCAGCAAGAACGCCTGTGTCGCGCTGCTCTGCGCCTCGCTCCTCAACAAGGGCCGCACGGTCCTGCGCCGCGTCGCGCGGATCGAGGAGGTCTTCCGTCTGCTCGAGGTGCTGGGCTCCATCGGGGTGCGCACCCGTTGGATCAACGACGGCGTCGACCTGGAGATCGTGCCCCCGGCCGAACTGGACATGGAGTCCATCGACACCGAGGCGGCCGTCCGCACCCGCTCGATCATCATGTTCCTCGGCCCGCTGCTGCACCGGCTCGACCGCTTCAAGCTGCCGTACGCCGGCGGCTGCGACCTCGGTACGCGCACGATCGAGCCGCACATGATCGCGCTGCGCCGCTTCGGCCTGGACATCACCGCGACCGAGGGCCTCTACCACGCCCAGGTCGAGTCCTCCGTGGCCCCCGACCGCCCGATCGTGCTGACCGAGCGCGGCGACACCGTGACCGAGAACGCGCTGCTCGCCGCGGCCCGCCACGACGGCGTCACCGTCATCCGCAACGCCTCCTCCAACTACATGGTCCAGGACCTGTGCTTCTTCCTGGAGGCGCTGGGCGTACGGGTCGAGGGCATCGGCACCACCACGCTGACCGTGCACGGCGTCCCGCAGATCGACGTGGACGTGGACTACTCCCCGTCCGAGGACCCGGTCGAGGCGATGAGCCTGCTCGCGGCGGCCGTCGTCACCGAGTCGGAGCTGACGATCCGTCGCGTCCCGATCGAGTTCATGGAGATCGAGCTCGCGGTCCTGGAGGAGATGGGCCTCGACCACGACCGCTCGCCGGAGTACGCGGCGGACAACGGCCGCACCCGGCTGGTGGACCTGACGGTCCGTCCCTCCAAGCTGGAGGCGCCGATCGACAAGATCCACCCGATGCCGTTCCCCGGCCTCAACATCGACAACGTGCCGTTCTTCGCGGCCATCGCGGCGACGGCCCAGGGCAAGACCCTGATCCACGACTGGGTCTACGACAACCGGGCGATCTACCTCACGGACCTCAACCGCCTCGGCGGCCGCCTCCAGCTCCTCGACCCCCACCGCGTCCTCGTCGAGGGCCCGACCCGCTGGCGCGCGGCCGAGATGATGTGCCCGCCGGCCCTGCGCCCGGCCGTGGTCGTCCTCCTCGCGATGATGGCGGCCGAGGGCACGTCGGTCCTGCGGAACGTGTATGTCATCAACCGGGGTTACGAGGACCTGGCGGAGCGCCTGAACTCGGTGGGCGCGCAGATCGAGATCTTCCGGGACATCTGAGACGGCCGACGGCCGCGCGTCCGCCCCCACCCCCGGTGGCAGGGGTGGGGGCGGCGGCAGTGGGGTCAGCTCGCTTCTTCGTACTCGAAGAGCGCGTCGGGGGCCTGTTCGGCGATGACCAGGGTCGGGGCGCCGCCGACCATGGAGGCGCCCGAGAGGCGCTCGACGGCGATGACCTCGAAGGAGTCGGGGGCTTCGTCCACCGCGCCGCGCAGGGTGAGGTGGTTGCCGAGGATCTGGCTGCGGATCCAGCCGCAGGTGTACTGGTCGGCCGGGACGTCGTGGTGCAGTCGTACGGTCAGGCAGAGCTGCTCTTCGGCCGTGCCCTGGTTGACCAGCATCGCCTGGGCCTCGGCGACCTCCGCCTCCGCGCAGGCCAGCGCGACGAGTTCCTCGGCGGCGAACGTACGGCTGCGGAAGGTCAGGGCCGCGCCCGACTGGCCGCGCAGGCGCACGGTCGGCTCCGGGCGTCCGCAGGTGCACTCGACGAGTTCGCCGAGGCCGCCCGTCTGGAAGCGCAGGAGCGGGAACGTCGACTCGGTGTGCGTGTTCGTGACGATCAGCCGCTCGTCCTCGATCTCGACGTACTGGTGCGGCAGCACATGGAAGGTGTCCGCCGGGCAGTCGGGGGTGTTGTGGCCGATGGGGCCGGAGGCCGGGGAGCAGTAGAGGGCCCAGATCTTCGCCTTGGGCAGGTGGAGACCGACGAGTTCGGCCGTGCCGGTGACGTCGCCGCTGCTGCTGAGCAGGATCTTGCGCAGCCAGGGCAGTAAACGCCCGGACGCGACGGCCATGCGGACGACCCGCGCGATGACGGCCGAGGGAGCCGCGAGGGCGGTGACGCCGCGGTTCTCCAGGAAGTCGAGCCACTGGCCCAGTTCGTCGTCGTTCAGGTGGCCGATGGGCACCGTGGTGGCCCCGCACAGGGCGGCGTAGACGTTGAAGAAGTGGAAGGCGGACTGCAGCCGGCCGGCGGGGAAGAGGTTGGCCACGACGTCGCCGCTGTCGAGAGGCTTCCAGCGGGCGAGCAGCTGTGGCGCGAACATGTCGTCGGGGAGCATGCTCAGTTCGGGGTGCGTGAGGGTTCCGCCGCCGGCGGAGAGGATCGCGCCCTGGCGGTGCTTCGGGTTCTCCAGGAGCTGGCGGACGGTCTCGTGGTACTCCTCCTGCGTGAGGACGGGCACCTCGGACAGGTCCACGGGCCTCGAAAGGCCGAGAAGCTGGGCGTACTTGCCGCGCAACGAGGGAGTGGTCGCCGCTGTGTGCAGCATGTCCTCGAGCTCGCGTGGGGACGGACGTCTACCGATCGAGGGGGATGACCCCACGGCCTTCGGCATAGTGGCGGACCTCTCGATATGAACCAAGTGGATGTGACGGAGGCCACTTCGAGCTGTCGATTCCCTTGCCCGCAAGCCCCCCCGGGCACGACCTCATTCAAATCGTTCACAAGCTCGCTTGTCAACGAGAAACAGCCACACCCGGATTCAGGTTTCATACGACTCGGCGGCCATTGTTTCGTATGCATGACCAGGAGCGCACCAGTCGGCATCGACACCCCGGCGGGCGAAACGGAAAGTTCAATTCCGAACGCTCGCCCCGCCCTGCGCACGGAACGACAAAAACCACCTCCCCAATGCCGTACGCGACGAATACCCCCCACCCCCATCATGGGCCTAGTATAAGACATCGTACCTACGTAAGAGTTCGAACACTTGAAGGAGGCGGGATGCGCACACGCATGCTCGGCGGCGGACTCGAGGTGTCCGCGGTCGGTCTGGGCTGCATGGGGATGTCCCATGTGTACGGTGCGGCGGACGAGGACGCCTCGATCGCGACCATCCACCGCGCCCTGGACATCGGCACGACCTTCCTGGACACGGCCGACGTCTACGGGCAGGGGCACAACGAGGAACTGGTGGGGCGGGCGCTCGCCGGCCGGAGGGACGAGGCCGTCCTGGCCACGAAGTTCGGGTTCGCGACCGGCGGTCACGGAACCCCGGGCACCATCGACGGGCGGCCCGAGTACGTCGCCCGGGCGTGCGAGGCCTCGCTGCGGCGGCTGAACACGGACCGCATCGACCTCTACTACCTGCACCGCCGCGACCGTGACGTGCCGGTCGAGGAGACCGTGGGCGCCATGGCCGAACTCGTCCGGGCCGGCAAGGTCCGCCACATCGGTCTTTCGGAGGTGAGCGCGGAGACGCTGCGCCGCGCCCACGCCGTCCACCCGGTCACCGCCCTGCAGAGCGAGTGGTCGCTGTGGGAGCGGGGCATCGAGCACGAGGTCCTGCCGGTGGCGCGGGAGCTCGGCATCGGTCTCGTGCCCTGGTCACCGGCCGGGCGGGGGTTCCTGTCCGGGGCGATCACCTCGCTCGAGAACCTCCCGGCGGACGACTACCGCCACAACGACCCGCGCTACCAGGGCGAGAACCTGGCGAAGAACCTGGAGCTGGTGCGGCGGCTCGAGACGATCGCGTCGCGACGGGGATGCACCCCCGTGCAGCTCGCCCTCGCCTGGCTCCTGCACCAGGGCGACGACGTCGTCCCGATCCCGGGAACGAAACGCGTCTCCTACCTCGAGGAGAATTCCGCCGCCGCCTCGATTCAGCTCGAAAAAGACGATGTTCACGAACTGTCGGACCTTTTCCGGGACGGCGTGACATCCGGACCGCGGTACGGCGAGGCGGCCCTCCGCCTCTCGAACGGCTGACTCCGGAAATCGGTACGGCATTCCAGGGCGGCCCTTGAAGGGCCGCCCTGGACTTCACTCTTCGAGTTTCCTCGAAGGTCAATTTCACGCCGTACGCCCACGCCGCGATCTGTCGGCATCCCGTCACTCTCGGGAAACATTTCCGGACGGCCGGGCCCTCTCTCGCCGCCCGCGCGGACACGCTCCTGGCACGGCGCGCGCCGGTCGGGGCGCGCCGTGCTCCGCGCACCCCCGGCCACCGGTGCGACCTGCGGGTTCGAGAGGGAGGCGAGAGGCGGGCGGCCCGGCGGCGACGGCGGCCGAGGCGGCCCTCCGATCAGTACGCTGACGTACTTCCCGGTCACAAAGCGTCATACGAGCCGGAGTGAGAGACGTGATTCCGATCAGGCCACAATTGGTCGAGCTCGTATACAGATAAGACACCTGACATTAAGGTATGCCCATGCGGCTCCCCATTGACCAGCGACTCGGCCACCACCTTAAGCGGGTGGAGCAGGAACTCAGCGCCGCCAAGCACAGCTGCTTGCGGCCCTTCAAGCTGAACGTCCCTCAATACAGCGTGCTGCTGACGCTTTCCCAGGAACCCGGCCTCTCCGGGGCCGTCCTGGCGCGCCGGTGCATGGTCACCCCCCAGACGATGTCGTCCGTCCTGGCGACGCTCGAGGGGCGAGGGCTGGTCGAACGCAAGCCGCATCCCGTCCACAGTCACATCCTCGAGGCCCGCCTCACCCGCACCGGGCAGAACCTTCTGACGAAGGCGGACGAGGCCGTGACGGCGGTGGAGCTGCTGCTGACCGAGGAGTTCACCTCCGCCGAGGCCAAGGCGCTGGTCTCCAGCCTGGAGCGGTGTTCCACGGCCCTGGCCGGCGCCGCGGACACCTCGGCCCGCAAGTCCTCTTCCCGCTGAGCACGCCGCGCTCCGGCCCCGGCAGGGGGCCCGAACACCGCCGCACCGGTACGAAAACAGCGAAGACCTTGCCCGGAAGGGCAAGGTCTTCACCTTTTTCGCTCGGACCGGTACCGCGCGCCTGGGCGGGGGATGACTCGGCGCGGAGGTCGGGCCCGACGATGCGGCCCGCCGCAGGAGACGGCGGGCCGCACGTTTCGGATCAGGCGGTGCCGTTGATGTACCGCAGCGCCTGGGCGTGCGTGGCCTTGGCGACCGTCCGGCCGACCTTCTGGCCCTCGAGGTTGTCGAAGGTCCAGTGCACGCCGCCGTAGATCCGCGACATGCCGTCCTCGGCGGCGGCCTCGCTCAGCGTGTTCCACTTGAGCGTCACGTCCGCGGCCGGGGTCTGGCCGGGCTCGAAGGTGGACGTGCCGGCCTTGAAGGTGAACGAGTCACCGAACTTGTCGCTGCCGGTCCACAGCTTCAGCGCCTCCGCGGCGGCCGCGCCCCAGACGGCGTGGCCGGAGACGTACGAGCCGAAGGCCGGGGTGGTGACGTACGGCTTCCAGGCCGAGCCGTCGATCGTCTGGGTGCCCTTGCCGGGGCCGCCGTAGCCCTGCACGGTCTTGCCGGACTGGTCGTACCGGATCATCGTGATCGGCCGGGAGTAGTCGTAGTGGACCTTGGTCTTCCAGGCGACGATGCCGGAGTCACCCATCGCGAGGTTGAGCGCGAAGAACATCTTCACGTCCTCGCTGAGGGTGTTGCCGTCGCGGTGCGAGATGAACTGCGCCCACTGGTTCTGGTGACCGGTGGGGGTCTCGGAGCGCTCCAGCCAGTACTCGGCGATGACCTTCTCACGGTCCGTCAGCTTGGCGTTGACGTCCATCAGGGTCTTGATGTCCGCCTGCGAGGCAGCGCTGCCGTAGACCGGCGGGGCGGGCGGGAGGAAGGAAGCGGGGTCCTTGATCGCGAACGGCGTGATGTCACCCCACTGCGGCGTCGCGAAGGAGGGCGTGACACCGTTGGTGGTGAGCGGAGTCCAGCGGTTCGGGTCCACGATGGTGGACTTGTCGAACGCGTTGAAGTCCTGGGGCGGGTTGACCGCCTGGTAGCCGGTGGTGTCGGCGTAGTTGTTGTCCTGGTTGGAGCCGTCGGCCCGGCGCACCGCGATGACCGCGTCACAGGCGGTGTGCGCGACGCCCGCCGGCGTCGTGGTGTTCCGCGTGGTGTTGGCCGGGTCGAGGCCCAGCTGCTGCAGTTTGGCGTCGAAATCGGCCTTGAAGTCGGGGAAGAGGTAGACCAGCGCGTCGTAGGCCGCGTAGTTGATGGCGGTCTTGCGGTTGGCCAGGGTGCGCTTGTAGTACGGCTGACGCAGGTCGTCGCCCAGCTGGGTACCCACCGCCTTGTAGTCGTAGGCGGCCCAGGCGTCGTATATGCAGGAGTGGACCGTGGCGTAGACGCGGCTTCCGAGCGGCGGTCGCTTCAGCCCGTTGGTCTTCGCGGCCGTCTTCACGGAGGCGTCGTAGGCCATCTTGTTCCACTGGATGACGAGGTTGTCGCCACCCTGCGCCGCCTCGGAGGCCTCGGTCGCCGGCGCGCCGGCGTCCGTCGCCGTGGGCTGCGCGGAGGCGGGGCTCACAGTGAGAGCCACCGTGCCGATCAGCGCGGCCGCGACGGCGGTGGAGATGCCGGCGCCCCGTCCGCGGCGCATCGACTTCATGGCAGGACTCATGATGTCTCCCAGGAGGAATTCGCGACGACTGGCCGCGCCCGGAGGCTTCGGCGACTGGTCGCTGACGTGTTCGGTACGAGCAACATAGGCGGGCCGGGCCGGAGCCGTCGTTCACTCTCCGTCACCAATTCCCCCTGAAATCCCGGCACTTGGGACGGTCCGCAGCCAGGTTCCCGGCATGTATATGCGCTCATGAGGCGCCTTGTCCCGTTATCTTCACCAAACAATCAAGCATCTGATGGGTATACGAATCACGATGTCCGGTCGGGACAAGCCGTCGGGAACGGCTTGGTCTTTGTCACATCGCCCCGCGGGCGACCGGAGCACGGACATGCGGAAGGGGCGGCACCCTCCGGTGCCGCCCCTTCTCGTACCGCCCCTTCTCCCGCCCCCGCGTCCTGCCCCCTACGCGTCCGCCGCCGCGACGACGGCGTGGGCGATCGAGCACAAGGTGACGTGCCGGTGCCAGCCGCCGTAGCACCGCCCCTCGAAGTCCCGGAGGCCGACGCGACCGCCGATCGCCGTCGCGTCCGTCTCCACGCGCCGTACGAGACGTCCCAGGCGCAGCAGGTCGGCCGCCGACGCGGCGAACAGGTTCGAGAGCCACAGCTCGTCCGCCCCCGCCCCCGCCCCCACTGCCCCCGCCGCCGTCCCGTTCCAGGCGGCGACGAGGGCGAGCGGGGTGGGCGCGGCGCGACGGCCGGGGGCGGCGAGGACGACGGGGACGCGGGTCGCCAGCGGCACCCGCGCGGCGCCCCACCCCTCCGGGTCCATCCAGCGCACGGGCAGCGCCCCGGGGCGGGCCCGCTCGGCGACGCTCGCGGCATCCGCTCCCCCGCCCTCGCCGCCGGAGCACGGGGCGAGAGGGGCCGTCGGTCCGACGCGCATGACGAACGGGATGCCGGCCCGCCGCAGGGCGTCCACGAGGGAGACGAGATCCTCGGCCTGGCGGCCGTCCAGGACGACGGGTCTGCGCCGCACCGGCCAGTCCCCCGCCATCTCGCCGACGACGTCGAGGAGGGCCCGGTCCGCGTCGAGAGCGGACACGTCCTCGGGGATCTCGGCCCGCCGGCGGCGCTCGTCGTCCGTCAGCCAGCCCTCGGGCAGCAGCAGATGCCAGTTGACGGGGGCGCTGACGGTCTCGCTGGCGAGCCACACCCCGTACGCCTGCTGGCTGTTGGCGACCCGGCCGAGCGCGGCGACGTACGACTCCTGCACACCGACGCTGTGCCGGCCCCACTTGGGTATGGCGAGCGGATGGACCACCCAGGCCTGGGGCTCGATCGCCTCGTCCACGTACTGCCCCAGGTCCCGGCGCACCCGTGACCAGTCCCACGAGGACTTGCTGATGAAGTGGTGCACACTCTGCTCGGCGGCGCCCCCGCCGGCCGCCGCGGCGATGGCGCGCATGGTCTTGCGCCCCGGGACCCGCAGGAGTCCCTCGACGTACTTCTCCCCCTTCAGGCGCTGGTCGCGGCGCGGCAGCGACGCGAGCATCCTGCGTGAGACCTCGGCGACGGTCTCGTCCCGTACGACCCGGGTCACGGCATCTCTCAAGCGTCTGGCGTGCATCCCGACACTTCCCCCTCACACGGTCCGCCCGACATTCGCGGTCACCGTATATCAAGGGTCAGACACATGTAAGACTTCTTATGATTATCTGCATCACGATGACCTGGGGAACGGCCGAGGGCCCGCGCCCCCGAAGGGGACGCGGGCCCTCGGACCGCTCCGCTCAGCCCTGCGGCTCCGCGTGCACGACGGGGAAGTCGATGTCGAGCTCCGCGACGTGGTTGAAGTAGTTCGTCAGAATGTTGAGCGAGATGGAGACGACGATGTCGACGATCTCCTTGTCGCCGTAGCCGGCGCCCCGCAGAGCCTCCATCTCCTGGTCGGAGACGTGACCGCGGTTGGTCAGCACGGACTTGGTGAAGGCGAGCACCGCCTGGTGGCCGGCGTCCTCCGACTTCGCCTCGCGGGCCGCGGCGATCTCCGCCTCGGGCAGCTTGGCGGCGTTGGCGGCGATGTAGGTGTGGGCCGACAGGCAGTAGTCGCAGCCGTTGTGCTCGGCGGTCGTCAGCGCGATGCGCTCACGGACCGGGGCCGGGATGCCCGCGCCCACGGCGCCCGAGAGAGCCAGGTAGGCCTTCAGCACGGCAGGGGAGTTGGCCAGGGCCTTGGCCAGGTTGGGCACGGCGCCCATCCCCTTCTGCACCGTGTCGAGGGCGTCCTTGAACTCGCCCTGTGCCTCGGACGGCTGGATCATCTGAACCCTGCTCATGGGTGTTTCCCTTTCGGAACTGTGCATCGGATATACGGACTCACCCGCGGTGGCGCCTGCGGCCCGCCGCGAGGAGGTACTGGGGGAAAGGCCCTCAGCCGAGGGACGAGCCGGCCGCGACGGGCCGGGCGGCGGGCTCCGGCTGGGACTCGGGCTCCGGCTGGGACCCGGCTTCCGGCTGGGGCTCGGCGGCGGCCTCCGGCTGCGGCTCGACACCGGTGTCGGCGGGAGCCGGGGCCGGCCCGGGGGCGGGGGCGGGGGCGGCCTGGGCCGTGGCGACGGCGAGGCACGCGGCGATCAGAACGATGTTCTTGAGGATGTACTGGCCGTCCATCGTGGGTACGAACGGAGCGCTGGACCACACCTCGTCGGCCAGGATCACGAGGGTGGAGAACACCCCGAGCATGTGCACGAAGAAGACGGTGAGCGCGAGTCGCAGCAGGATGCCGGTGACCAGGCCGAGGCCGATCGCGACCTCCATGGTGGCCAGGAGCGGACGCGACACCTCGGCCGGGACGGCGCCGAAGGTCATGACGCCCATCGCGCGGATCGCGATGTCCTCGGCCGGGCTCATGGCGGGCGTGAACTTCAGTACGCCGAACCAGAGGAAGAGGATGCCGACGCTGATCCTGAGGACGGCCGAGCTGCGCTTGCGGTAGCCGCCGGCGAACGACGACCAGGCGCCGCGTATCCGGCCGGTGAGTCGGGCGGTTCGTGTCATGGGGATCTGTCCTCCTATTTACCTGTGGGTACGGGGAGGTCGTCCGTGGTGGTGGACTGCTGCGCGGCGCCGGCGTCCTTGGCGGCCCGATGACGGCTGTGGAAGTTGGAGGCGACCAGCGCGCCGATGACCAGGCAGATGCCCGCGATCTCCGGGCCGGTCGGCACATGGCCCAGGAAGGCCTGTACGACGAAGGCGGTGACGGGTACGAGATTGATGAACAGGGCCCCGTTGGCCGGGCCGAGGGTGCGCAGGGCGGTGAACCACCCGAGCATGGCGATGACGCTGGCCGGGATGGCCATGTAGAGGATCTGCCACCAGGAGGCGGTGTAGTCGCTGGCCGCGGCCTGCGGGATCCACCCCATCGCCGAGGAGAAGCCGGTGATCACCACGATGCTGACCGTGCCGAGGAGGCAGGTGATGCTCGTGTAGCGCAGCGGGGACCAGTCGGGGAAGTGGGCCGCGGCGCCCGTGCTGTAGATGACCCAGCCGGCCGCCCCGACCAGGGTCAGGAGTCCGCCGAAGCCGACGCCGCCGGTCACCACGCTGACCGGGTTCCCGTTGCCGAGGACGAGCGCGACGCCGAAGAGCGCGAGCGCGACGAAGGCGAGGGTCGCGGCGTGCGGCCGTTGCCTGCTGCGCGCCCAGACGGCGAGGACGGTGAGCGCGGGCATCGTGGCGATCACGAGGGCCGAACTCTGCGAGGGGATGGTCTGCAGGCCGACGTACACGAAGAGGTTGAAGCCCGCGAAGCCGATGGTGCCCAGCCACCAGAGCCTGAGCAGTCGTCCGTCGAAGCTCAGCGCGCCGAGACCCTCCTTCAGCGCGAGCAGCGCGACGAAGACGAGAGCGGCGACGACGAAGCGGGCGGAGACGAGGTGGAAGGGGTCCAGATGGTCGAACCCCGATTTCGCGACGGCGAACATGCCTCCGCCGGCGACCGCGTTGATGACGCCGCCAGCGACGCCGCCGGCTGTCTTGGACCTGGCCACGTCAATTCCTTCCTGCTGCGAGGGTCAGGGGTCAGGGGGTCGGAGGGGTCAGGGGAGGGTGATGAATTCCTGGAAGCTGGGCTGCCGCAGCTTCAGGTGGGCGTGGATGTCCCCGCCGAGCCCGAACCAGCCGATCGCGCCGCCGTAGTTCTGCTGGTAGCTCATGAAGAGCACGACGATGTTGACGATCCGGTTGGCGCCCGGTGTGCCGGGCGCGGGGAAGGGGTTGGGGAGCACGGCGCGGTAGGTGGCGTTGCCGTCCTCGTCGGTGACGAAGACGTTCGGCACGCCGAGCGGCCCGGGCCGGGTGGGCCCGGCGGGGTCCAGGTCGTGCTCGCGCAGCGACATGATCGTGTAGACGCTGTCGGGGACGAGTCCGGCGAACTCGAAGAAGAAGCGGGCTCCGCGCTCGTCCTCGGTGAGGCTCACCTCCAGCCGGCCCTTCGCCCGCACCCACTGGCCGAGGGTGACCGGCGAGGTGAGCTTGGGCCCGTCCTCCGGCCTGAGATCGGGTACGGGGACCTGGTGGAAGGGGTAGCTGGGCCGCCGCACGCTGTCGGCCTCGGGGCACTGCTCGGGCGCGAAGACCATGGGGTAGTTGGCGCAGGGCAGCGGCAGCGGCAGGGTGTGCAGCACGCGGTTGCGATCGGTCTCGGTCAACTCCGCTGGATCGAGGGGGAGTTCCTTGACAATGGTGTACGGGTGGTTCTCCCCGAACGGCGGCAGGGAGCTGTCCGCCGCGACGACGGCGGCCCCCCACTCCGAGGTGGTGCGCCCGTCGGGGCCGGCTCTGTTGACCCGGCCGATGACGATGAAGTCGCCGTGCTCGTCCATCACCTCGCTCGGCGGGTAGGTCGGCCCCTGGGTGGTGAGGCTGAGCTCGTAGTCGCGGACGTGGCCCATCGGGACCTCACTTCTTGCTGGTCGGTACGGAGTCGGTGCCCGCGGCCGCCCGGTCGGCGTCGCCCTCCTGGGGGCGCCGCGGGCGCGTGGCGTGGAGTGCGAGCAGGATCGCGGCGAGGATCGCCGCGCAGGCCACGGTGATCACCCCGGGCCAGGCGTGGCTCCTCCAGACCGGTCCGAGCGCCATCGTGGAGAGGCTTCCGGAGCACAGGCAGGTGAGCATGTAGCTGGACGAGGCGCTGCCCCGGTTGTGCGCGGGCACGGCCTCCGAGAGCAGGACGAGCACCGCAGGCTGGCAGGAGAACACGCCGAGGAAGACCAGGAGCAGCCCCACCGCGACGAGCGGTGTGCTCGGTGCGACGGCGAGCACGAGGATTCCGGCGAGGGCCGTGGGCAGGGCCGCCAGGACGACGCGCCGGGCGCCGAGCCGCGGGATCATCGCGCCGGACAGCGGGGCGCCGAACAGTGCTCCCAGGCCGATGGCGCTGACCAGTCCGATCGCGGAGGCGCCGAGCCCGAAGGGCGGGTCGGCCAGCCGGAAGGTGAGGAAGGTGACGGCGCCGAGGTAGCCGAAGAACAGCAGGGCGCCGATCCCGAGGAGGCGTACGACGCGCCCTCGGGTGAACATGCGCAGCGCCTGCCGGTAGGCGTCGAGCGCCGAGGTGGTCCGGTCGGCCGTCTCGGTGCGGGGAAGCGCCGCGAGGGCGAGCAGACAGACGGCGTTGAGCAGGGCGAGGAGCAGGACGGCCGAGCGCCAGCCGAGCCAGCCGGCGACGATGCCGGTGGCGGAGCGTCCCACGGTGATCCCCGCGACCGATGCGGCGATCACCACGCCGAAGTACGTGCCGGCCCTGCCGGGCGGGGCGATGCGCGGCATGAGTGCGAGGGTCGCCGCCGGGATGGCGGCGGCCGCCACGCCGGCGGCGGCGAGCTCCGCGATGAACAGGCCGAAGCTCTGTGCGCGGGAGGCCGCCGCCAGCAGGACGACGAGTGCGACCGTGCCCCACGTCGCCAGCGTCTTCGCCTGGAACCGGTCGGACAGGGGGCCGAAGACGAAGAACGAGAGCGAGTACGTCAGGCTCACGTAGAAGAACGCGAGGCGGGCGTCCACCGGGTCGACGCGCAGGGTCTGCGCGATCTCCAGGAAGATCGGCGGCGTCATGTAGACCGTCGCCACGACCAGGCAGGTGGACACGGCCCCGATGACCGGCGCCCGTACCGACGCGGGAGGTGCGGACCGGTTCAGCGCCGGCATGCCTTGTCTCCTTCGGAGTTGTCGGGGGGGTACGGCTCTGGTTCAGGCGTCGACGCGGACGTAGATCTTCGTGTACAGGCCGCGCTCGCCGCCGGTGATGTAGCGGTCGCCGGCCTGGCGGACGATCTCCTGGTAGCGCTCGTCGGTGAACACGGCCGTGTAGGCGGCGGGTTCGACGTTGAAGCCCGAGACGAACATGACGCCCGGCTCCGTGCTCAGGACCGAGTGGTAGGCGAGGAACACCTCGACCTCGTCGGCGCCGCGGACGACCTCGAAGATCGTCTGGTCGCGCCACTCGCGGTACGCCTCGAAGACCGGCGGCTTGACCTCGACGTGCCGCATCTGCAGGTAGGCGGTGTCGGGGACCAGGTCGTCGGTGGACTTCGGCGCCTCGACGAACTCCAGGACCTGGCGGCTGAAGTCGCCGGCGAGCAGCGGGGTCAGCTCCGTCCACAGCGACTGCCACTGGTCCCGCAGGGCGGGGACGGCGTCGAGTCCGTCGACGGGGTGCAGTTCGAGGAGCGAGTTGTCCTCCAGGCCGCGGTAGAGCGAGCGGCCCTCGGCCGGGTGGGCGGCGTTGTGCTTGCGCCATGCCTCGACGGCCGTCTCCACGGAGGTCTCCTCGACGAGGACTTCGGTCACCACAAGCGTGTTGGCGGGCATGGCCTGCTCCTTCGGTTCGACATGGCAGAACTATAAGAGATCTGATGCTTGGCAGAGACCATAGCAACATGAGAGACCTGTCAACAAGCAGGGATCTCCAAATCGAACGACACACGATGGAAACCCAACTCGCCTGGACCATATGACCTTTGACAGATATAAGAGATCTGACCTATACAGGGCTGACGTGCCTCGCTGCCCCAAGGAGCACGCCGCCGGCCCGCACGCCGTCGCAACCCTCATCGAGCGCAGAACTCAACGGGAGTGGCCGTCCATGACGACTGTTTCGATCGACCAGACACGTACCGACAACGCCGTGAGCCAGCAGCCGAAGGAGCTCTCCTTCGAGCGCACCATCGACCGTCAGCTGGTCCACCGCGACAGCCTTGGCGAGGTCTTCGTCACCGACCTCCGGGAGGGCGCGAGCTCCGGCAGCTACCTGGCCGCCGCGCAGCTCCCGCGCTCGCACGCGTACTACGGCGACCACATGCTGCGCCCGCACAGCTACGACCCGATCCTCCTGCTGGAGACGGCCCGTCAGGCGGCGCTCGCCGGCGCCCACGCCTTCTTCGGCGTCCCGCGCAGCCACAAGTTCATCCTGACCCACCTGCGGATCCACCTCGCCCACCCTGAGCTGACCACGGTCGGCGACTCCCCGTTCGCCCTGCACATGGACATCCGGACGGGCAACATCAAGCTCCGTGAGGGCCGCACGGTCGGCCTCGACTACGAGGTCCGGATGTCCGTGGCCGGCGTGATGATCGGTCAGGCCTCCGTCGGCCTGCGCTTCAAGAGCCCCGAGAGCTACACCCGGCTGCGTACCAGCAACCGGAACGGCCGCTCCCTGCCCTCCTCGGCCTCCCCCATCGGCCAGGTCACCGGAACGCTCGTCGACCCGGCGCTCGTCGGCCGCACCTCCCCGGAGAACGTCGTGCTGCTCGACGCCGACAGCTCCGAGGCCATGGCCACGGCCGCCCTGCACGTCCCCGGCGGCCACCCCAGCATGTTCGACCACCCGCAGGACCACATCCCCGGCATGGTCCTGGCCGAGGCCGCCCGCCAGCTGGCGCTCTTCACCGCGCTCGACATGTGCGGCATATCGGCGGCGCGGACCCTGCTCACCGACCTCAGCGTCGTCTTCACCAAGTTCGGCGAGCTGGACGAGAAGACGACGCTGAGCGCCTTCGTCGAGAGCCGGCGGGGCGAGGACCCCGAGGTCTACTACACGCAGGGCGGCGCGCTGCAGGCGGACGCCCTGACCTCGCGCGAACTCGCCGAGCAGATCGTCGTCAACCTCACGGCGCTGCAGGGCGGCGAGCCGATCAGCAAGTTCAGCCTCTCCCTCGGCCGGCTCCAGGGCCGCTGAGCACCTCCGGGCCCGGTCGCCCCGACCCCGGCCCGACCCCGAGCACGGCCTGAATCCGACAGGAGAGAGAGCCCCCCATGACGCAGCGCACCGCCGCCTTCTTCGACGTGGACGAGACCCTCATCAGGGTCAAGAGCATGTTCCGGTTCCTGGAGTTCTATCTGAAGCTGCGGGGCGAGCCCGACAGCACGTACGCGCGACTGCACGGCGAACTCCGGTCCGCCGCCGCGCTCGGCATACCGCGCGCGTCGATCAACCGCGCCTACTACCGCTTCTACGAGGGCGAGGAGGTCCGGCACGTCAGGGCGGCGGGGCGCGGGTGGTTCGAGCGCGAACTCGAGGACGGCCTCTTCCACCCCGACGTGGTGGCCGAACTGCACCGCCACAAGGAGGCGGGCGACCTCACCCTGCTCGTCTCGGGCTCCTTCTTCGCCTGTCTCGACCCCGTCCGCGACTGGCTGGGCGCCGACCGCGCCTTCGGCACCCGTCCGCTGATCCGCCGGGGGCAGTTCACGGGCGACGTCCTCACGCCCATGATCGGGGCGGCCAAGGGGCGTGTCGTCCAGGCCTCGGGTGCCCTCGCGGGCATCGACCTGGCGGCGTCCTCGGCGTACGGCGACCACGTCAGCGATCTGGAGATGCTGCGCGCCGTCGGCCACCCGGTCGCCGTCGGCGAGGACTCGGTCCTGGTCGACCACGCCGCCCGCCACGGCTGGCGCCGTCTCGCGCTCGTCGGCGTCCAGTAAGTCCGTCACCGCTGCCGCCCGCCCCTCGGGCGGGCGGCACGTATCGAGGAGTAATCGTGAGCCCCATCGGCATCGTCAGCACCGGCTCCTACGTACCGACCACCGTGGTCACCAACGAGGAGCTCGCCGGTGACGCCGGCGTCACCGCTGACTGGATCATCCGCAAGACCGGCATACACGAGCGCCGCAGAGCGGCCGACCACGAGGCGACGTCCGACCTCGCGGCGCACGCGGCGCGCGGCGCCCTCGCGCAGGCGGGCCTGCGGCCCGAGGACCTCTCGTACATCGTGCTCGCCACCTCCACCCCGGACCATCCGCAGCCGGCCACCGCCAGCATCGTCCAGAACCTGATCGGCGCGACGAACGCCGCGGCCTTCGACGTGAACGCGGTCTGCAGCGGCTTCGTCTACGCCCTCACCGTCGCGGAGCGCCTCCTCGCCGGACAGCCCGGGAACCGCTACGGCCTGGTCGTCGGCGTGGACATCTACTCCCGGATCCTCGACTACTCCGACCGCAAGACGTGCATCCTCTTCGGCGACGGAGCCGGAGCGGTCGTGCTCGGCCCCGCGGAGGAGGGGAAGGGCGTGCTGGAGACGGGTCTGATCACCCGGGGCGACCAGCACCGCCTGATCAGCGTTCCCGCCGGGGGCAGCCGCATCCCGCCGTCCGCCGAGAGCGTCCGGGCGGGGCAGCACTACTTCCGCATGGACGGGCGCGGGGTCCGCGGATTCGTCCACGAGAACCTGCCGGCCGCGCTGCACCAGCTCCTCGACACGGCCGGGGTCCCCGCCGACGAGGTCCAGCACTTCATCCCCCACCAGGCCAACGGCGTCATGCTGAGCGAGGTCTGGCCCGAGCTCGGGCTCGACAACGCGGCGCTGCACCTCGCGCTCAAGCGGTACGGGAACACCGGATCCGGATCGGTCCCGATCACGCTCGACCTGGTCCACCGTCAGGGACTGCTCGCGGAGAACGACGTCGTGCTCCTGACCGGGTTCGGCGGCGGCATGAACGTGGGCTCGGCCCTGCTGCGCTGGGGAGCGACGCCGTACGCGCGGCCGGCCCGGACCGCACTGCCGCTCGCCGGCTGACCCGACCCACGCCAGACGGAGGAGGAACAGTGGAAGACGACACCCATCCGGCCTTCGCGCCCGAGCCCGTCGCGGCCTGGGCCGTACGCGCGGGCGAGAGCGCCTTCGCCTCGGTCGCCCGGGCCGCGCTGCTGCGGGACCACGCGCGCTGGGGCATCCAGCTGCCCCAGGACGACATGCAGGGGTCACCCGACCCCGCGGCGTGACCGCCAGGGCGAACGGCTGTGCCCCGGAGCGCGCTCGGCGCTCCGGGGCACAGGTGGCTTCCGCCGCTGGTCAGCGGCGGTTCAGCGCCTGCTCAGCGGCGCTCGACCGTGAAGGAGCACCAGGCGGTCCACTGGGAGACCGTGCCGCCGTCCTTCACCCGCGTGCGCCAGCGGTAGGCGCCGTCGCCCAGGGTGCCCTCGGGCAGCTGGAAGGCTGCGTCGTGGCTGGTGTCGCTGGTGAGCTGCTTGTGCACGACCTGCTCGCCCGCGGCCGTGTCGACCTCGAACACCACCTTGCGGCGCGGGCCGGGCTGGGCAGGCTCCACGGTCCCGGGCGGGGCGACCGATTCCAGCGTGGCGGCCAGCGTCGGGGAGCCACTGGTGACGACGGGGTCACCCGAGGCCGCCCCGCACCTCTGGAAGCCCGCGTACGCGCTGTCGGAGATGCGCGGTGCCTCGGGCGTCGGCAGGAGCAGGTCGTCCGGTCCGCCGTCGGCGGCCGCCTCCGCGGCCGTTTCCTGGGAGGCGACGGCGATGGCCAGCGGGGTCGTGACAGCGCCGATCGCGCAGGCCGCGACGAGGGCGATCGCCGCGCGCCCCGTACCCTTTCGAGACGTCTTCCGCACACGCATGACTGTGTCTCTTCTCCTCATCGGCCGCCTACTTCACAGAGAGCGTGTGGTCGGGTTCGGGGGCGTTGACCTGCGTGCACTGGTACGCGTTCCAGCGGTGCTCCGCGACCAGCCGCTTGCCGACCTCCTGGCAGCCGGCGAGGTTGTGCAGGACCTCGTACGTCGTCCAGGTGGCGGCCGTGTTCGGCCCCAGCCGGTTCGCCGAGACGTGGGCGGCGGCGTTGGTGCCGGCGCTCACACCGTCGGTGCCGTCGAACCGGTAGTGCACGCCGAGCCAGACCCGTCCGACGGCGTTCTCGTTCGCCGCGGCCGAGATCGTGGAGAAACTCCGGGTGACGCCGAGGGCGTTGGGGTCCTCCGTGGTCGCCGTCCAGCTGATCTGGTCGGTGCCGAACCAGTCCTGCGTGGCCTTGGCCCAGGCGCCCGCGAAGGTCGCGTGGCCCGAGACGTACGCCGGGAACGCGGGGCTGAAGTGCGCGCCGTTGCGGTCCTGGGAGAGCGGCTGCCAGTTGCCGTCGGCGGTGGTGTTCGCGTTGCCGTCGCCGTCGAGGCGGATGGCGCTCTCCGGCCGCCACAGGTCGACGGCGGTCTGGTACTTCATGTCCCAGGCGACGATGGCCGCGTCCGCCATGGCGAAGGCGGTCAGCGCGAACAGCTTGGCGTTGCCGGCCACGGTGATGCCGTGCTGGCGCGACAGGATCTGCGTGTGGTCGAAGAGCTGGCCCGGCGGCTTGTAGGTGCCGTCGAGGTCGTTGGCCCAGAACAGGGCCGCCTTCGTCTGGTCGGCGGTCCGTGTGGTGGACTCCGCCCTGCCCAGGCTCTTCACCTCGTTGACCTGGTCGGCGTAGGTCTGGCTCGGCAGCAGCGTGCTCATCTGCGTGTGCCCGGCGGGGCCGGACGTGCGGAACTGCGTGCTGGACGCCATGCCGAACGGCTTGACGGTGCCCCACTGCGGGGTGGCTCCGTCGCCCGTGCCCGTCGGACGCCAGTAGCCCGGCTGGGTACTGCCGGTGTACGGCGCGATGGGCGCCGAGCCGTCGTTCTGCCGGGCGGCGATCATCGCGACGGCGGCCTTCTGCCCGATCTCCGTGCCCGCCGCGCGCTGCCCGGCGGTGACCGCGGCGGGGATCGTGGCGCGGGCGTCGGCGATCTCGGCGTCGAAGTCGTGGTCCGGGAAGACGGAGCGCAGGACGTCGAAGGCGGCGTGGTCGATCGCGCTGTTCACGTCCGGCAGGGCGCCGTTGGTGGCGGTGGCCTTCACCAGGTAGGCGTCACCGAGGCACTTGGCGGGCCCCTCCGCGCAGCGCGCCGAGTTGGCGGCGTCGTAGATGGCGCCGTGCATCATCGCCCCGGCGCGGGCGAGCGGGCCGGGGGCTCCGCCGACCTGCCGGAAGGTCTCCTGCAGGACGTCGTTCCAGTAGACGACGTGGTCCTTCACCGGGTCGGCCGGGGTCTCGTACGTGACGAGGATCGACGGCGCCTGCGGTGTGTCGGCGGAGGCGAAGATCTTGAACGCCTTGTAGTCGGCCTCGTCGGTGGCGCGCAGGCCGATCGTGTCGACCGTGCGGTTGGTCTGGGACCACTGCTTCACCAGCGGGGTGATGTTCTCGGAGATCCAGCGGACGCCGCAGTCCGTGTGTCCGTACGTCTGGCTCGACGAGGTCACCTTGGAGCGCCAGGCCGGCTGGCTGCCCCAGGTGGTGGCGGTGGAGGCGGTGCCGGTGTCCCAGATCTCCCAGGGCCGCGCCTCGCAGGAGTCCGACCAGGTGGCGTAGAGGTTGAGTTCGGCGTTGAGGATGTCCTGGCCGGTGACCGAGGAGTGGCGCGGGAAGTTGACGAAGGAGCGCGCCTCGCCCTTCTGCCACTCGCGGCCCACACGCAGGTCGACGCCGCCGGAGAAGTCGGCCGTGTCGCCGTTGCGGACGAAGGTGTCGAAGTTGGTGCCGAAGTAGACGGCGGGGTCGATCGTGACCGGGTACTTCGTGTTCTTGTCCGCGAGGAAGCCCCGGTCGGCGTTGATGGTGAGGTCGAAGCCCCCTGCCCGCTGGGCCACATCGAGGTCCACCCGGGCCTTGTGCGCGCCGGCCGCCCCGTCGGGGCCCGCGGAGGCGTCCCACATGAAGGGGGTCGGGGCGCGCCCGGCCTCCTTGCCGGTGCGGGTGTCGGTGAGGACCAGTGTCTCGTCGGCCTTCTGCTCGGCCTTGAGCCCCTTGGTCCGTACGGGAAGGCTGAAGCTCGCCGCGCGTTCGGCGGCCTGCCGGTCGTCGACCACGAGGTACTGCTCGAAGCCGGTACGGGTGGCCTCGACGACGAGGTCGGTGCCGGGGAGGACGTTCTCGTACGTGGCCTTCGGGCCCCGCAGCGTGGGCTCGGGCAGCGCGCCCTGCCAGCCGAGGGCTATCTCCTGGTCCCCGCTCCCGAGGGTGACGAGGTCGCCGCCGGTGGATCCGGTGCGCCCGGCGAGGCGCAGGCCCCGCGGGTGCGCCTTGGCCCGTACGGAGCCGTCGGCGTCCTTGACGAGGTTGACGTCGACCGCGACCCAGCGGCCGTTCTCGCGGTAGCGCACCGGTCCGGCGAAGGACTCCACGGACATGGTGCCGTCGGGGTTCGCCCACAGGGTGGTGCGCTCGGTGCGGGCGCTGACGACCTCGATCCGCCGGCCCTGTGCCTGGGCGGTGAGCCGGGCGTTCGTCTCGTCGCGCGAGGCGGTGGACGCGGGGGCGGCGGGGGCTGTCCGGGCGGTGACCACCGGTTCCGCGGCGGTCGCGAGAGGGGCCAGGCCTAACGCGGCGCCGGTTTCGGCCAGGAGGATCAGTGCGAGGGGAAGGGCGAGGCCGTGGGCCCCGCCACGCCGGGCCGGTCCGCGGGACCGGCCGGTGGATCTGTGCACGCCGTACTCCTTCTGAGCAAGAGGGAACAGACGCGCGCATGCTTCCAATGATCCACTTGTGATGTCCACGCCGGATCTCGCCGTCGGGGCGTGATCATCGTGACTACGGAACGCGGAACTCCGCTCCGCTCCCCCCTCGTTCAGGCGCGCACGAGTTCCGCGGCGCCGAAGGACACGTTGAAACGGTCGCACCAGATGCTGACGCTCGTGTACGCGGACCAGTCGACGCCCGCGGGCAGCGGGTAGTTCTGGTCGCCCTTGTTCCCCTTGAGCTTGCCGAGGTCGACGTACTTCCCGTCGTCGAAGACGCCCCAGCCGGCCGTGCCCTCCTTGACGGGCGCGTCGCTCAGCCAGACCTTCAGGTCGGGGCCGTTGCTCGTGTCGAGTCCTTCCAGCCGGAGGGTGTGGCTGCCGTCGGCCAGCCGTACGACCTTCACGGAGCCGGTGGTCGCGTGCTCGTGCGTGATGAACCGGCCCTCGGCCAGGGTCTGGGGCCCGGCGGGAGGCGGGGTCGTGGAGGCGGTGGCGCCCGGGGCCGCGTCCGGGGCGGAGGGGGTCGGCGAGCCGGTGCCCGGGGCGGTCGCCGTCGGCAGGGCCTCGTTGACGGTCTCGTCCACGAAGAGCGTCCACGGCTTGAACCAGACGAGTCCGAACGCCACCACGACGGCGGCGACGGCCACCCCGGCCCAGAGCTTCTTTCCTGCGACGCGCCCCACGGCGCACCCCCTTCGGTCGACGTCGGAGTATCTCAGCCATCCAACGCGACGCACCCTGCCGTGGGGAAGTCTTGCCTGGTGACGAAAGTCTTACGTCACCGGGTGGAGGGTCAGCCGACTCAGGAGGTCAGCCGGCTCCGGAGGGTCAGCCGGCTCCGGAGGGTCAGCCGGCTCCGGGGGGTCCCATCCCGCCCTTGAGCCGTTCGATGTCCGAGGGGCGGACCTGGATGGCGACGATGGCGATCACGAACGCCAGAACGGAGAACGCCGCCGCCGTGACGAAGCCGGACGAGACGCCGGCCGTCAGGACCTCGTCGCTCCAGGGCGGTGGCAGCTGGCCGGTCTTGGCGAACTCGGCCTTCTCCAGCGGTCCGGCCTGGGAGAGGAAGGCGGGAACCTGCTTCTCCGCCTCCGTACGGCTCGCCGTGCCGAAGACCGTCACCAGGATCGACAGGCCGAGCGAACCACCCACCTGCTGGGTGGCGTTGAGCAGGCCGGACGCGGCGCCCGCCTCCTGCTGCTCGACGTTGGACAGCGCCATCAGGGTCAGCGAGACGAACATCAGGCCCATGCCGAGGCCGAAGACCAGGATCGGCCCGAGGATGCTGCCCAGATAGGTGGAGTGCACATCGGTCAGGGTCAGCCAGGACAGACCGGCCGCCGCCAGGAGCGAGCCGATCACCATGAAGGGTTTCGGCCCGAACCTGGGCAGCAGCTGGGAGGTGATCCCGGCGCCGACCGCGATGATCGCGCTGACCGGCAGGAAGGCGAGGCCGGTCCGCAACGGGCTGAAGTCCAGGACGTTCTGCACGAACAGGGTCAGGAAGAAGAACATCCCGAAGATCGCCGCGGCGAGGCAGAGCATGATGCCGTACGTGCCCGCACGGTTGCGGTCCGCGAACATGTGCAACGGGGTGATCGGCTGCCGGGAGCGGCGCTCCACCAGGATGAACAGGGTGAGGAGCACGACCGCGGCGCCGAAGGAGGCGAGCGTCCAGGGGTCGCGCCAGCCTTCCTGGGCGGCGCGGATGAACCCGTACACCAGCGCCACCATGCCGAGGGTGGCGGTCAGCGCCCCGGTGAAGTCGAAGTGGCCGGGGTGCCGTGCGGACTCCTTGATGTGGCGGGGGGTGAAGAACGCGATGAGCAGCGCGATGGGCACGTTGACGAAGAAGATCCAGCGCCAGTCGAGCCATTCGACGAGCAGCCCGCCGGCGACCAGTCCGATGGCGCCGCCGCCCGCCGAGACGGCCGCGAAGACACCGAAGGCCCGGTTGCGTTCCGGGCCTTCGTCGAAGTTCGTGGTGATCAGGGAGAGCGAGGTCGGGGAGGCTATCGCTCCGCCGACGCCCTGCAGGGCCCGTGCGGCGAGCAGTTGCCAGTCGGTCTGGGCGACTCCGCAGAGCAGCGAGGCCAGTCCGAAGAGCAGGACGCCGAAGATGAAGACCCGCCGCCGCCCCAGGATGTCACCGGCGCGTCCGCCGAGGAGCAGCAGTCCGCCGAAGGTGAGCGTGTAGGCGTTGACGACCCACGAGAGGCTGGTCGTGGAGAATTCGAGCGAGCGCTGGATGTGCGGCAGCGCGATGTTCACGATCGTGATGTCGAGGACGACCATCAACTGGCACGAGGCGATGACGAACAGGGCGATGCCCTTGCCGTCGCCCCGACGCTTCGGGGCTGCGGTCTGTGCGGGTGTCGTCGGCTTCGGTGTACTCATGGCGCATCGCGCCCTCGCGTGGTGAGGGAGCCGTGGGCCGGTCAGTCCACCTTTCGACACTAAGCCCGGGTCCGGCGGGTGACCAATTGATCAAGCGGTCTTCGCGATGAAGGCCCTGAGCTCGGCCGCGAGCCGTTCGGGCTGGTCCTCACTGATGAGCGTGCGGCTGTCCTCGATCTCGACGAGGTGCCCCTGAGGCAGCAGTTCGGCGAGTCCGCGGCCGTGCTCACGCGGCATCATCAGGTCGTCGACGGCCCAGACGACGAGCGCGGGGCGGTCGAACGTCCGTAGTCCTTCGGCGGCTTGGAGGAGTTCGTCCTTGCGTACGGAGAGGTTGTAGCGGCGGAAGTCGTGGCGGATCGCGGGGTCGGTGCGCAGCGGACGCAGCCAGCCCTCGACGATCTCGTCCGGCACGGGCCGCCGGGTGAGGGCCCCGATGCCGACGGGCAGGCGGCGCAGCGGCTTCAGCCCGAGGATCCTGGCCATGAGCGCGACCCCGCCGGGGATGCGGCAGGCCAGCTCGATCATCTTCCCGGGGGCGCCGGGAGGGTAGTTGTCGAAGGCCTCGCAGGAGATCAGGACGAGCCGGGCGAGTCGTTCGGGGTGGCGGACGGCGACGGTCTGGGCGCGGCCGCAGTCGCTCTCGACGAGGGTGACGCCGGTGAGGTCGAGCCGGTCGAGGAATTCGGCGATCAGCTCGACGACGGTGTCGGGCGAGAGCGGCACGTCCGGCTTCATCGGGGTGCGGTGGGAGCCGTACGGGAGGGTGGGCGTGAGAACCCGGTGGTCGGGGGCGAGCGCGGGGACGATCGCGCGCCAGACGGTGGCGTCGTGGACGAGTCCGTGGAGGAGGACGACCACGGGGCCGTCGCCGCCGGTGTCCTCGTACGTGACGGTTCCCGCGGTCAGTTCGATCTCCGGCACGGCTCCCCCTCGCTCCCGGGCTACTCCAGCACGGCGAAGCCGTCCAGCTCCACCTGGGCCTGATCGTCCCACAGGCGTACGACACCGATCACGGCCATCGCCGGATAGTCGCGTCCGGCCAACCGCCGCCAGATCCGGCCCAGTTCGGGCGCGTGCTGCCGGTAGTCGGCGATGTCGGTGGCGTAGACGGTGACGCGGGCGAGGTCGGCGGGGCTGCCGCCGGCGTGGCGGAGCGCGGTGAGCAGGTTGGCGAGGGCGGTCTCGAACTGCTCGGGCAGGGTCTCCCCGACCACCTTGCCGTCGCGGTCGAGGCTGGTCTGTCCCGCGAGGAAGAGCACGCGGGAGCCGGTGGCGGTGACGGCGTGCGAGAAGCCGGTGGGCGGGGAGAGTTCGGCGGGGTTGTGCCGGTGCAGGCTCATGAGGCGGCCTCCTTGGACGGCTCCGGGGACAGCTCCTTGAAGAGTTCCTTGGCGATGATGGTGCGCTGGACCTCCGTGGCTCCTTCGTAGATGCGCGGGGCACGTACTTCCCTGTACAGGTGTTCCAGCAGATGGCCGCGTTGCAGGGCCCGTGCTCCGTGGAGCTGGACGGCGGCGTCGACGACGTACTGCGCGGTCTCGGTGGCGAGCAGTTTCGCCATCGCCGAGCGGCGGGGCACGTCGTCGGCTCCCGCGTCGTACGCGGCGGCCGCCGCGTAGACGAGCAGGCGGGCGGCCTCGGTGCGGGTGGCCATCTCGGCGACCTGGTGGGAGACGGCCTGGAGGTCGCGCAGGACCCCGCCGAAGGCGGGGCGGGTGGCGGTGTGGGCGAGGGTGGCGTCGAGGGCGGCCTGGGCCATGCCGACGGCGAAGGCGCCGACGCTGGGGCGGAAGCGGTTGAGGGTGGTCATGGCGACGCGGAAGCCCCGGTCGGTCTCGCCGAGGACGTCCTCGGGTCCGACGGGGACCCCGTCGAAGACGAGGGAGCCGATGGCGTGCGGGGCGAGCATGTCGAGGGGGCTGCCGGTGAGCCCGGGCCGGCCGGCCGGGACGAGGAAGGCGGTGACGCCCCGGGCGCCGGCGCCCGGGGTCGTGCGGGCGAAGACCGTGGCGAAGTCGGCCTCGGGGGCGTTGGAGATCCAGCGTTTCTCGCCGTGGAGGTGCCAGCCGCCGGCGCCGTCGGGGCGGGCCTCCAGGGCGAGGGCGGCCGCGTCGGAGCCCGCGTCGGGCTCGCTGAGCGCGAACGCGGCGACCGCGCGCCCCGCGACGACCTCGGGGAGCCAGCGGGCGCGCTGCTCGGCCGTGCCGAAGGCGGCGACCGGGTGGCCGCCGAGGCCCTGGAGGGCGAGCGCGGTCTCGGCCTCCGTACAGGAGTGGGCGAGGGATTCGCGCAGCAGGCAGAGGTCGAGGGCGCCGGCGTCGAAGAGCCCGGCGAGCAGGCCGAGCTCGCCGAGGGCGGCGACGAGGGGGCGGTTCACCCGGCCGGGTTCGCCCTTCTCGGCGAGGGGCCGCAGGCGCTCGGCCGCGAGGACGCGGAGCTCCGCACACCGCGCGGTCTGCTGTGGATCGAGTGAGAATACGGACATTCGGACCCCTGTCCCGTTCGCCGACATCACTTCTATCGCGCACCGTTGACTGTCGTCACCATCACGATACGCTCGAAGGGCGACCCCACCACGACAAGGGGACGAACTCATGGAGCTGACCCCCTCGGCCCACCACGACACCTTCGCGCGTGACCAGCTGCCACCCGCCGGCCAGTGGCCGCACCTGCTCTTCGACCTGCCGGGGCTCGCGTACCCCGAGCGGCTCAACTGCGGGGCCGAGCTGCTCGACCGTACGGTGGAACGCTTCGGCGGGGAGCGTCCGGCGTTCCGGGACGGCGACGGGCATGTCTGGACATACGGACAGCTGCGGGAGCGGGTGAACCGCATCGCCCACGTCCTGACCTCGGACCTCGGCGTGCTGCCCGGCAACCGGGTGCTCCTGCGCGGCCCCACGACGCCCTGGCTGGCCGCCTGCTGGCTCGCGGTGATGAAGGCGGGCGGGATCGCCGTCACCGTCCTGGCCCAGCAGCGCGCCCAGGAGCTGGCCGTGATGTGCGAGATGGCCCGCTGCAGCCACGCCCTGTGCGACATCCGGAGCGTCGACGACCTGGTCGAGGCCCGGGTGCCGGGGCTGCGGATCACGGGCTTCGGCGGGGACTCCCCGGACGACCTGCTCTCCCTGGCCATGGGCCGGCCGGACGCCTACGAGGCGGTGGAGACGGCCGCGGACGACGTGGCGCTGATCGCCTTCACCTCGGGGACCACCGGGCGGCCCAAGGGGTGCATGCACTTCCACCGCGACGTCCTGGCCGTCGCCGACACCTTCTCGGCGCACGTGCTGCGCCCGCGGCCGGACGACGTCTTCGCCGGCTCGCCGCCTCTCGGCTTCACCTTCGGCCTCGGCGGACTCCTGCTCTTCCCGCTGCGCGCCGGGGCCAGCGCGCTGCTGCTCGAACAGGCGGGCCCCAAGCAGCTGTTGGCGGCGATCGCGGAGCACCGGGTGTCGGTGCTGTTCACGGCGCCGACCGCGTACCGGGTGATGCTGGAGGAGATCGAGCGGCACGGCGGACCCGAGGTCGGCTCCCTGCGGCGCTGTGTGTCGGCGGGCGAGAACCTGCCGGCCGCGACCTGGGACGCCTGGCACAAGGCCACCGGTCTGAAGCTCATCAACGGCATCGGCGCGACCGAACTGCTCCACATCTTCATCTCCGCCGCGGACGGCGACATCCGTCCCGGCACCACGGGGCGGGCGGTGCCCGGCTGGCACGCGCGCGTGGTGGACCGGGAGGGCGCCGAGGTCCCGGACGGCGAGGAGGGCCTGCTCGCGGTGCGCGGCCCGGTCGGCTGCCGGTATCTGTCCGACCCCCGGCAGAGCGAGTACGTCCTGGACGGCTGGAACGTCACGGGCGACACGTACGTGCGCGACGGCGAGGGGTACTTCCGCTATGTCGCCCGCGCCGACGACATGATCATCTCGGCCGGCTACAACATCGCGGGGCCCCAGGTGGAGGAGGCGCTCCTGGCCCACCCGGACGTGGTCGAGGCGGCGGTCGTGGGGCAGCCGGACGAGCTGCGCGGCCAGATCGTGGTGGCGTACACGGTCGTACGGGACGGGGTGCCGCGGGACGCGGACACGGCGGCGGCGCTGCGGGCGTTCGTACGGTCCCGGCTGGTGCCGTACAAGAGTCCCCGGAAGATCGTCTTCCTGGACGCGCTGCCGCGGACGGCGACGGGCAAGCTGCAGCGTTTCCGGCTGCGCGCGGGCCCGGAGGACACCCCCTAGAGTGATCACGTGGCCGAGCAGCACACTCCCCGTTCCCTGATCGTCTCGCTGTACGGCGCGTACGGCCGTGGCCTCGCGCCGGGCGAGGAACCGTTGCCCGTGGCCGAGCTGATCCGCCTTCTGGCGGTGCTCGGCGTGGACGCGCCGTCGGTGCGCTCCTCGGTGTCCCGGCTGAAACGGCGGGGCCTGCTGCTGCCGAGGCGGACGGCGGAGGGCGCGGCCGGGTACGCCCTGTCGGACGACGCGCGCCAGCTCCTGGAGGACGGCGACCGCCGGATCTACGCCCGTACGGAGCCCACGCTGTCCGACGGCTGGGTCCTCGCCGTGTTCACCGTCCCCGAGTCCGAGCGCCACAAGCGCCATCTGCTGCGCTCCCGGCTGGCCCGTCTGGGCTTCGGCACGGCGGCGCCCGGGGTGTGGATCGCCCCGGCACGGCTGTACGAGGAGACCCGGCACACCCTGGAGCGCCTGGAGCTCTCCCCGTACGTGGACCTGTTCCGCGGCGAGCACCTGGGCTACGCGCCGACGGCGGAGGCGGTGTCCCGCTGGTGGGACCTGCCGTCGATCGCCAAGCTCCACGAGGAGTTCCTCGCGGCCCACGAGCCGGTCCTGCGGGCCTGGACGGCCTCCCCGGGGTCGGCGGAGGACGCCTACCGGGACTACCTGTTCGCTCTGGACTCCTGGCGCCGCCTCCCGTACGCGGACCCGGTCCTGCCGGCCGAACTCCTGCCGCAGAACTGGCCGGGCGCCCGCTCGGCGGAGGTCTTCGCGGCGCTCCACGAGCGGCTGCGGGACCGGGGGGCGCAGTTCGTGCTCGGGCTCACGGGCGAGGCGTCAGGCTGAGTCGCGGCTTCGGCGCGTCCGTGCGGCCCGTCGGGGGTCTGCGGCTGCCCGCGCGGTACGGGGCGGGCCAGGGGGCCGCCGGGCCCTGGTAGTTCTGGTCGGCGGCCGCGTGCAGGGTCCAGTGGGGGTCGTAGAGGTGGGGGCGGGCGAGGGCGCAGAGGTCGGCGCGGCCCGCGAGAAGCAGGGAGTTGACGTCGTCCCAGGAGGAGATCGCGCCGACCGCGATCACCGGGACGGCGAGTGCGTTGCGGATCCGGTCGGCGTACGGGGTCTGGTAGGAGCGGCCGTACTCGGGGTGTTCGTCGGGGACCACCTGGCCGGTGGAGACGTCGAGGGCGTCGGCGCCGTGGGCGGCGAAGGCGCGGGCGATCTCGACGGCGTCCTCGGCGGTCGTACCGCCGTCCGCCCAGTCGGTGGCGGAGATACGGACGGTCATGGGCCGGTCCTCGGGCCACACCTCCCGTACCGCGTCGAAGACTTCGAGCGGGAAGCGCAGCCGGTTCGCGAGCGCGCCGCCGTACGCGTCGGTGCGGTGGTTGGTGAGCGGGGAGAGGAAGCCGGAGAGCAGATAGCCGTGCGCGCAGTGGAGTTCGAGCAGGTCGAAGCCGGAGAGGGCGGCGCGCCGGGCGGCGGCCGCGAAGTCCTCGCGTACGGCCGTCATCCCGTCCCGGTCGAGGGCGTGCGGGATCTGGTTGACGCCGGGGCGGTACGGGAGCGGGGAGGCGGCCGTCAGGGGCCAGTTGCCGGCGGGCAGCGGCTGGTCGATACCCTCCCACATGCGGCGGGTGGAGCCCTTGCGGCCGGAGTGGCCGAGCTGGACGCCGATCGCGGTGCCGGGCGACTGTCCGTGCACGAAGGCGGTGATCCGGCTCCAGGCCGCCGCCTGCTCGTCGGTCCAGAGGCCGGTGCAGCCGGGGGTGATACGGCCCTGGGGGCTCACGCACACCATCTCGGTCATGACGAGCCCGGCGCCGCCGAGGGCCCGGGCGCCGAGGTGGACGAGGTGGAAGTCGCCGGGGACGCCGTCCTCGGCGACGTACAGGTCCATGGGTGAGACCACGACCCGGTTGCGCAGGGTCAGTCCGCGCAGCCGGAAGGGGGTGAACATCGGCGGGGTGCCGGGCGGGCAGCCGAAGTCCCGCTCGACGGAGCCGGTGAACGCGGGATCGCGCAGCCGCAGGTTGTCGTGGGTGACGCGGCGGCTGCGGGTGAGGAGGTTGAAGGCGAACTGGCGGGGCGGCTGGTCCAGATAGCCGTCGAGCTCCTCGAACCAGCGCAGGCTCGCGGCCGCGGCGCGCTGGGTGGACTCGACGACGGGCCGCCGTTCCGTCTCGTACGCGGCGAGCGCCTCTTCGAGGGTGGGCTGTTCCTCCACGCAGGCGGCGAGCGCGAGGGCGTCCTCGACGGCGAGTTTGGTGCCGGAGCCGATGGAGAAGTGCGCGGTGTGGGCGGCGTCGCCGAGGAGGACGGTGTTGCCGTGGGACCAGCGCGCGTTGACGACGGTACGGAAGGCGGTCCAGGAGGAGTTGTTGGAGCGCAGGGCTCTGCCGCCGAGCGCCTCGGCGAAGAGCTTGGCGCAGCGGGCGGTGGACTCCGCCTCGTCGAGCTCGTCGAAGCCGGCGGCCCGCCAGACCTCCTCGCGCATCTCGACGATGACGGTGGAGGAGTCGGCCGAGAAGGGGTAGCCGTGGAGCTGCATCACGCCGTACTCGGTCTCGGCGATCTCGAAGCGGAAGGCGTCGAAGGCGACGTCGGCGGCGAGCCAGATGTACCGGCAGCGGTGGGTGGTGAGCGTGGGCCGGAAGACGTCCGCGTGGGCGTCCCGGGTCCGGCTGTGGACCCCGTCGGCCGCGACGACCAGGTCGTGCGTGGCGGCGAGCTCGGCGGCGGGCGGGGCCTCGGTGCGGAAGCGGAGCCGTACGCCGAGTTCGGTGCAGCGGGCGTGCAGGATCTCCAGGAGCCGGCGGCGGCCGAGGGCGGCGAAGCCGTGGCCCGTGGAGGTGAGCAGGTGCCCGCGGTGGGCGATGTGGATGTCGTCCCAGCGGACGAACGTGTCCTGGAGGGCGCGGTAGACGGCGGGGTCGGCGTGTTCGATGCCGCCGAGGGTCTCGTCGGAGAGGACGACGCCGAAGCCGAAGGTGTCCTCGGGGGCGTTGCGCTCCCAGACGGTGACCTCGCGGGCGGGATCGAGCCGCTTGAGGAGGGCCGCGGCGTAGAGCCCGCCGGGCCCGCCGCCGATGACGGCGACACGGAGGGGCGCGCGGGTCTCCGGTGTGCGGGGCCGGGGCGCGCGGGTCTCGGGCCGGGGCGCGCGGGTTCCGTCCGGGAGGGTCGCCACCGCGTGGTTCTCGGGCCGGGGCGCGCGGGTCTCGGGCCGGGGCGCGCGGGTTCCGTCCGGGAGGGTCGCCACCGCGTGGGCCTCCGGCCGCACCGCGCCGGTGCCGCTCGGCGCGGTGCGGGGGTCCTGGGCGGGCGTCATCGTCACCGCCCCCGCCATTTCGGCGGGCGCTTCTCGGTGAAGGCGGCGTGGAACTCGGCGTAGTCCTCGCCGTTCATCAGCAGCGCCTGGGTGGCGGCGTCCAGTTCGACGGAGGCCGCGAGCGGCATGTCCAGCTCGGCGGTGAGCAGGGCCTTGGTCTGGGCGTGGGCGAGGGCCGGTCCGTCGGCGAGGCGGCGGGCGAGCTCCGCGGCGCGGGCGTCGGCGCCGCCCTCCTCGGTGACCTCGCTGAGCAGGCCGATGCGCTCGGCCTCGGGGGCGCGGACCGGGTCGCCGAGCATGAGCAGCCGGGTCGCGTGGCCGAGGCCGACGACCCGGGGCAGCAGATAGGCGGCGCCCATGTCGCCGCCGGAGAGCCCGACGCGGGTGAAGAGGAAGGCGAAGCGGGCACTGGGGTCGGCGATCCGGAAGTCGGCGGCGAGGGCGAGGACCGCCCCGGCTCCGGCGGCGACGCCGTGGATGGCGGCGACGACGGGGAAGGGGCACTCCCGGATCGCGCGGACGACCTGCCCGGTCATCCGGTTGAAGTCGAGGAGCTGTGCCGTGTCCATGGAGAGCGTCGCGCCGATGATCTCGTCCACGTCCCCGCCCGAGCAGAAGCCGCGCCCCTCGCCGCCGAGGACGAGGGCGCGCACGGCGCGTTCCCGGGAGAGTTCGGCGAGCAGGTCGCGCAGGTCGGCGTAGGCGCCGAAGGTGAGCGCGTTGAGTTTCTCGGGACGGGCCAGGGTCACGGTGGCGACGCCGTCGTCGACGGTCAGGCGCAGATGCCGCCACTGTTCGGTACGGGGTGCGGAGCCGGTAAAGGGGCTCATACGGGACACCCTCCCTTCCTCCTCCCCGAGCGTATCACCGCTCTGTGACTGTCGTCACGAGTGCGCGATAAGCCGCGCGTCGGACCGTGCGGTCGAAGGTCCCGGCCGGCCGGTGACCCTGGACCCGACCGCGAAGGAGGGGGTGCCTATGGGATTCGCTTTTGCGGTTCGTAAGGTTGAAAGTAGGACGTCTCGGGGCGCGTCCTCCCCATCTCCCCCGGCGAACGGACCCAGCCATGGTCGAAGCCACCGACCCCACCACGTGGCACATCCGGCTTCCGCACACCACCGCGGCCGTGCCGATCGCCCGCGCGCTGGTCCGTACGGCGCTCACGGACCTCGACGCGCCCGCGGACAGTGACACGGCGGAGCTGCTGACGGCGGAGCTCGTCGCCAACGCGGTCGAGCACACCGAGGGCGAGGACCCCATCGAGCTGGTCGTCGAGCTGCTGCCGGGCGGCTGTCAGGTCGAGGTGCACGACCGGCGCCCCGCCCGGCCCGGAGACCTGATCTGCCCCGAGCCCGGCGAGGCGCCCGATCCCTGGCAGGAGCACGGCCGCGGGCTGCTGCTCATCCGCGCGCTCAGCAGCGACTGCGGCCACCGCCCCACCGCACACGGCAAGGCGGTCTGGTTCACCCTGCCGGCGGTGCCGCGGCAGCGTCGCGCGGCGGCGCGGTCGTAACCGTCACGCGCCGCCCGCGAGGGTGGCGACCATGATCGCCTTGATGGTGTGCATCCGGTTCTCGGCCTCGTCGAAGACGACGGAGTGCTCCGACTCGAAGACCTCGTCGGAGACCTCCAGCTCGGTCAGACCGTGCCGGGCGTGGATGTCGCGGCCGACGGCCGTGCCCAGGTCGTGGAAGGCGGGCAGGCAGTGCAGGAACTTCACGTCCGCGTTGCCGGTGGCGCGCAGGACGTCCATGGTCACGGAGTACGGGGCGAGGTCGGCGATCCGCTCGTCCCAGATCTCTTTGGGCTCACCCATGGAGACCCAGACGTCGGTGGCCACGAAGTCCGCGCCCCGGACGCCCTCGGCGACATCCTCGGTCAGGGTGATCGTCGCGCCGCTCACCTCGGCCAGCTTGCGCGCCGAGGCGACGATCTCCGCCGCCGGCCAGTACGCCTCGGGGGCCACGATCCGGACGTCCATGCCGAGCAGGGCGCCGGTGACCAGGTAGGAGTTGCCCATGTTGAAGCGGGCGTCGCCGAGGTAGGCGAAGGCGAGGGCGTCGAGCGGCTTGTCCGTGTGCTCGGTCATGGTCAGGACGTCGGCGAGCATCTGGGTGGGGTGCCAGTCGTCCGTCAGACCGTTGAAGACGGGGACGCCGGCATGGGCGGCGAGCTCCTCGACGTTCGCCTGGCTGTCGCCCCGGTACTCGATGCCGTCGAACATCCGGCCGAGCACGCGGGCGGTGTCCTTGACCGACTCCTTGTGGCCGATCTGCGAGCCGGAGGGGTCCAGGTACGTGGTGGAGGCCCCCTGGTCGGCGGCGGCGACCTCGAAGGCGCACCGGGTCCGGGTCGAGGTCTTCTCGAAGATCAGGGCGATGTTCCTGCCCCGCAGCCGCTGGACCTCGGTACCCGCCTTCTTGGCCGCCTTCAGCTCGGCGGCCAGCGCGATCAGACCGCGGAACTCCTCGGCGGTGAAGTCCAGCTCCTTGAGGAAGTGGCGGCCGATGAGGTCAGTGGCCATGGGGCGCTCCTGGGATACGGTCGGGGATGGCGACTACTGGAAGTCTATACGTAGATCAGCATGGCTATACAGTGACGCCCCCCACTCCGGCAGAGGCCGGGGCGGCTCTCCCCTCCCCGGCGCACCGCCGGACCGTGCCGCTGGTCCGTGCCGCCAGACCGTGCCGCTAGACCGCGTCCCGCTCCACCGGGCAGCTCATACAGCGCGGGCCGCCCCTCCCCCGCCCCAGCTCGCTGCCCGGGATCTCGATCACCTCGATGCCCTGCTTGCGCAGATGCGTGTTGGTGGTGACGTTCCGCTCGTACGCCACCACCACACCCGGCTCGACCGCGAGGACGTTGCAGCCGTCGTCCCACTGCTCGCGCTCCGCCGAGTGGACGTCCTGAGTCGCCGTCAGGACACGGACGTCCTGCAGGCCGAGCGCGGCGGCGATGGCGCTGTGCATGTGCTCCGGCGGATGGTCGGTGACCCGCAGCGACTGCCCCTCGTCGCCCGGCTCGATCGTGTACGAGCGGAGCATGCCGAGCCCCGCGTACTGGGTGAAGGTGTCGTGGTCGACCATCGTCATCACCGTGTCGAGATGCATGAACGCGCGCCGCTTCGGCATGTCGAGGGCGATGATCGACCGCGCCGAGCCGGCCGCGAACATCCCCCGGGCCAGCATCTCCACCGCCTGCGGGGTGGTCCGCTCGCTCATCCCGATCAGCACGGCGCCGTTGCCGATGACGAGGACGTCGCCGCCCTCGATCGTCGACGGGTAGTCGGACTGGCCCTCGGACCAGTGGTGGAAGTGCCCCGCCTCGGGGCCGGTGAAGAGCGGATGGTGCTTGTAGATCGCCTCGAAGTGGACCGTCTCGCGCTGGCGGGCGGGCCAGCGCATCGCGTTGATGGACACGCCGTCGTAGATCCAGGCGGAGGTGTCCCGGGTGAAGATGTGGTTCGGCAGCGGCCGGAGGAGGAAGTCGTCCAGGTCCATCGCGTGGAACCGGACCGAGGTCGGCTCCCGGTGCGCGGCCAGGAACTCACGCTTCGTCATCCCGCCGACGAGCGCCTCGACGAGCTCGGCGGCGTCCAGGGAGTCGAAGGCCGCGCGCAGGTGGTCGGCGGCGAGGGGTCCGTACGCCTTCTCGTCGAAGACCCGGTCGAGGACGAGCTTGCGGGCGGCGGGCAGTTCGAGCGACTCCCGCAGCAGGTCCCCGAAGAGATGGACCTCGACGCCCCGGTCGCGCAGGACGTCGGCGAACCCGTCGTGCTCCTGGCGCGCCCGGCGCACCCAGAGCACGTCGTCGAAGAGGAGAGCGTCCTTGTTGGAGGGTGTCAGCCGCTTCAGCTCCAGATCGGGCCGGTGGAGGATGACGCGGCGGAGCCGCCCGGTCTCGGAATCGACATGGAATCCCATGCGCCCATCCTGACGGAGCCGGGCGGCTCGCGCGTGGTTCTCCGACGGGTCAGCCGCCCCTGGTCACGAGGGAGGCGACGATGAAGAGGATCAGGAGCCCGATCACCGCGACGATCACGAAGACGACGGCCCGGTCGTCGCGGTCGCCGTCGGACGCGTGCGGGGGCACGGGCTCGGGCGGCGCGGGCTGGGCGTAGACCTCGCGGAGGAGCGCCCGCGAGCCCCCTCGGCACCGGAGCGCTCGGGCCCCGGCCACTGCTCGTGGGGCCGCGAGTTCGACGCCGATGGCGGCGTACGCCTCGCCGAAGGCGTCGTACATGGCGGCGCGCATCAGCTTCTCCGCCTCCATGCCCAAGGAGGACGTACGCGGAGGTGTCCCGCTCACGGATCATCACCTCGCCGGGCTCGTACGCGCGCGGGGTCCCCTCGGCGAGGAGCGCCCGGCGGTCCCGGTCCGGCAGGGCGTGGAGGAAGGAGCGGTCCTGGCCGAAAAGACTCACCGCGCTCTCGCCCCCGCCCCCGCTGCGGCAGCCTCGGAGCCACGGGACGCGTCGCACCCCGCACGCCCACTCGTATGCTTGTTTCCACCTCAAGTGGCGCGCGTAGTCACACTATTGACGCTCCGTCACGCCGTGGGGTGAAGAACGCCAGGGGCTCGCGAAGACACGCGTCCAACGAGCACAGGGGGCGCAAGGGAGCGCTGTGATCCGCTCCCCTGCGCCCCCTGTGGGACGGCCTGTCACAGACGCGGGTCCACGGGCTCCGACTCCAGTGCGAGCACCGCGAAGACCGCCTCGTGCACGCGCCACAGCGGCTCGCCCTCCGCGAGCCGGTCCAGCGCCTCGAGGCCCAGCGCGTACTCGCGCAGCGCCAGCGAGCGCTTGTGGCCGAGGAAGCGGCTCCGCAGGCGCTCCAGGTTCCCCGGGCGGGTGTACTCGGGACCGTAGATGATCCGCAGGTACTCCCGGCCGCGGACCTTCACGCCCGGCTGGACGAGCCGGCCGTCGGCGCCCCGCACGAGCGCCGCCAGCGGCTTGACGACCATGCCCTCGCCGCCGGCCGCCGTCATCTCCAGCCACCAGTCCACACCGGCCCGCACCGACGCCTCGTCGCCCGTGTCGACGACCAGGCGGCGGGTGACCTGCAGCAGCCCCGTCGGGTCGTGCTCGACCAGCCGGTCGAGCCAACCGAGCTGCTCGTCGTGCGGCACGGCCGCCAGCGAGCGGCCCTTCGCCGCGAGGACCTGGAAGGGTGCGAAGCGCACGCCCTCGAGGCCCTGCGTCGGCCAGCAGTAGCGGCGGTACGCCTCGGTGAACGCCTCGGCGTCCGCCGCCCGTTCCCGCTGCTTGGCGAGCAGCCCGTCCAGACCGGCGACACCCCGCGCCGCCGCCTGCTCCAGCGCGCCGAGCGCACCGGGGAAGACCGCACGGGAGGCCGCCCCGACGGCCGCGTACTGCGAGCGCAGCAGCCCGGCCGACTTGAGCGACCACGGCATCAGCTCGCCGTCGAGCAGCAGCCAGTCCGTGTCGAACTCGTCCCACAGACCGGCGGCGGTGATCGCCGCGCGCAGCCGATCGAGGACCTCTTCGGTGACCGCCCGCTCGTCGAAGAAGGGCCGGCCGGTACGGGTGTGCAGCGCGCCGGTCACCCCCTCCGCGAGGTCCACCCCGAACCGCTCGCGCGCCGCCTCCGCGTCACGGCAGACGAGCGCGACGGCCCGCGAGCCCATGTGCTTCTCCTCGCACACCACCCGCTCGACGCCGTCCGCCTTGTACTGCGCGAAGGCCTCGGCCGGGTGCTCCAGGTAGCCGTCGAGCTTCGAGGTGCCCGTGGGTGCCATCGTCGGCGGCAGATAGGCGAGGAGCCGGGGGTCGACCGCGAACCGGCTCATGACTTCGAGAGCGGCGGCCGCGTTCTCCTCCCGTACGGAGACGTTGCCCATCCGGCGGGTCTCCACGATCCGGCGTCCGTGCACGTCGGCGAGGTCCAGGGGCCGTCCCTGGTGCCCGCCGGGCGCCTCGGTCGCGAGCGGCCGGGCCGGCTCGTACCAGACCTTCTCCGCCGGTACGTCGACGAGTTCACGCTCCGGCCAGCGCAGCGCGGTCATCTTCCCGCCGAACACGGCACCCGTGTCGAGGCAGATGGTGTTGTTGATCCAGGAGGTGTTCGGCACGGGCGTGTGTCCGTAGACGACGGTCGCCCGGCCCCGGTACTCCTCCGCCCACGGGTAGCGCACCGGCAGCCCGAACTCGTCGGTCTCGCCCGTGGTGTCCCCGTACAGCGCGTGCGAGCGCACCCGGCCGGAGGTACGGCCGTGGTACTTCTCCGGCAGACCGGCGTGGCAGACCACCAGCTTGCCCTCGTCGAGGACGTAGTGGCTGACGAGCCCGTCGATGAACGCGCTCACCTCCGCGCGGAACTCCTCCGGCTCCCGGCCCAGCTGCTCGATGGTCTCGGCGAGACCGTGGGTCTCCTGGACCTTGCGGCCCTTGAGCCAGCGGCCGAGCTTGTTCTCGTGGTTTCCGGGCACGCACAGGGCGTCCCCGGCCGCCACCATGGACATGACGCGGCGCAGCACGCCCGGGCTGTCGGGACCGCGGTCGACGAGGTCTCCGACAAAGACCGCCGTACGGCCCTCGGGGTGGTGCCCGTCGACGTAGCCGAGCTTGGCGAGCAGGGTCTCCAGCTCCGAGCGGCAGCCGTGGATGTCGCCGATGATGTCGAAGGGGCCGGTGAGATGGCGCAGGTCGTTGAACCGCTTCTCCAGGACGACCTCGGCCGCCTCCACCTCCTCGACACTGCGCAGGACGTGGACCTTGCGGAAGCCCTCGCGCTCCAGGCCGCGCAGCGAGCGGCGCAGCTCGCTGCGGTGCCGCTGGACGACATGCGGCGGCATGTCCGCCCGGTCGGGGCGGGCCGCGTTGCGCGCCTGGCACACCTGCTCGGGCAGGTCGAGGACGATCGCGATGGGCAGCACGTCGTACTGCCGGGCCAGCCGCACGAGCTGGCGCCGCGCCTCCTGCTGCACGTTGGTGGCGTCGACGACGGTCAGCCGGCCGGCCTCCAGTCGCTTGCCGGCGATGTAGTGCAGGACGTCGAAGGCGTCCCGGCTCGCGCTCTGGTCGTTCTCGTCGTCGGCGACCAGGCCCCGGCAGAAGTCGGAGGAGATGACCTCGGTCGGCTTGAAGTGGCGGCGCGCGAAGGTGGACTTTCCGGAGCCGCTCGCCCCGATCAGGACCACGAGGGACAGGTCGGTGACGGGCAGCTTGCGGGTCTCGGTGGTCATGCCTGCTCCTCCTTCGGGGTCGCGGTGTTCTGGGTGAAGACGGCCATCTGGGTGGGCGGGCCGACCTCGGGGTCGTCAGGGCCGACGGGGACGAACTCGACTCCGTATCCGTACTGTTCGCCGACGCCCGCCGCCCAGGTACGGAACTCCTCGCGGGTCCATTCGAAGCGGTGGTCGCCGTGCCGGACATGCCCGGCGGGCAGCGACTCCCAGCGCACGTTGTACTCGACGTTCGGCGTGGTCACGAGGACCGTCCGGGGACGGGCCGAGCCGAACACGGCGTACTCGAGCGCGGGCAGCCGCGGCAGGTCGAGATGCTCGATGACCTCGCTGAGCACGGCCGCGTCATAGCCGGTGAGCCGCTTGTCGGTGTACGCGAGCGAGCCCTGGATCAGCTTCACCCGGCCGGCCTGCCGCTCGCCGAGCCGCTCCAGCCTGAGCCGCCGCCCCGCGATGGTCAGGGCGCGTACGGACACGTCGACGCCGACGATGTCGGTGAAGCGCACGTCCTTGAGCAGCGCCTGCACCAACTGGCCCTGCCCGCAGCCGAGGTCGAGGACCCGGGTGGCGTCGGCGGCGCGCAGTGCGGCGAGGATCGCCTCGCGGCGCTGCTCGGCGAGCGGTACCGGCTTCTCCTCGGTGTCGGTCGTCTCGTCGACGGCGTTGTCGACGTCCTCGACCTCCAGGCCGTCGCTCTCGGCGAGCCGTACCAGCTCCAGGCGCTCCATGGCCGCGCGGGTCAGCCCCCAACGGCGGGAGAGATAGCGGCTGGTGATGAGCTTCTGCTCGGGGTGCTCGGCGAGCCAGCCGTCACCGGCGCGCAGCAGCTTGTCGACCTCGTCGGGCGCGACCCAGTAGTGCTTGGCGTCGTCGAGGACGGGCAGCAGGACGTAGAGCTGGTTGAGCGCGTCGGCGAGCCGCAGCTCCCCTTCGAGGACGAGCCGCACATAGCGCGAGTCGCCCCACTCGGGGAACGCGGTGTCCAGCACCACCGGCTCCGCGTCGACCGTGTCCCAGCCCAGGGGGCCGAACAGCTTGCGGACCAGTTCCGCGCCGCCCCGGGCGGGCAGCGCCGGGACCTCGATGCGCAGCGGCAGCGGTGCGGCGGCCCGCTCGGGCATCGCCTTGCACGTGCCGCGCAGGGCGCTCTTGAAGACCGTGGAGAGCGCGACGGCGAGCAGCGAGGACGCGGCGTAGGGCCGGTCGTTCACGTACTGCGCGAGCGCGGAGTCGGGGGCGCCGCCCCGGCCCTTGCCCTTGCCGCGCCGCACCAGCCCCACGGGATCCACCTCGAGGAGCAACGCGGCCGTGCACCGCTCGGCGGTCGCCTCGGGGTAGAGGACGTGCGCCGTGCCGTGCGAGGTCGAGAACGTCTGCGCGTTGTCGGGATGCTTGTGCAGCAGAAAGCCCAGGTCGGTCGCGGGACGCTCGGGGGAGCCGGTCGTACTGATCGTCAGGAACACACGTCCGAGTATGGTCCGCGATCCCCGCCCCGACCAGGCATTTTCCTCAGCGCGTGCGGCGCTCCGGCCAGGCGCGCCGCCTCGGGACGAATGCGGCCGCCCCGTAGGGGAAGTCGCGGTACGTCGGAGCCGCGACGCCGATGGGGCGGTGAGGGTGATGGCGAGGCCCGTGTGGTCGGGAGTCCTGTCGTTCGGCCTGGTCAGTGTGCCGGTGGGGCTCTACACGGCCACCGAGAGTCACGCGGTCCGCTTCCATCAGCTGCAACGCGGTACCTCGGACCGTGTCCGCAACCGCCGGGTGAACGAGCGCACCGGCAAGGAGGTCGACCTCGACGACATCGTCAAGGGGTTCGACACCGGTGACGAGTACGTGGTCGTGGAGCCGGAGGAGCTGGAGGAGATCGCGCCGGGCCGCTCGAAGGCGCTGGAGATCACCGGGTTCGTCGACCTCGACGACGTCGACCCGATCTTCTTCGACAAGACGTACTACCTCGGCCCGCGCGGCAAGGAGTACGGCAAGACCTACCGGCTGCTGGAAGAGGCCCTGGCCCGCGCGAACCGGGCCGGGATCGCCACGTTCGTGATGCGCCAGCACGAGTACCTGGTCGCCGTGAAGGCCGAGAACGGCCTGCTGACCTGCCACACCCTGCACTGGGCCGACGAGATCCGCGACCCGAGGGAGGAGATCGACACACTGCCCGGCCGGGTGAAGACCTCGGACAAGGAACGGAAGATGGCCGAGCAGCTCATCGAGGCGCTGGCGATCGACTGGGACCCCGGGGACTACCACGACACCTTCCAGGAGAAGGTCGCCGCGCTGGTCAAGGCCAAGCAGGCCGGCGAGACCGTCGAGAAGGCCGCACCGCCGGCCGAGTCCACCCAGGTCGTCGACCTCATGGAGGCCCTGCGCGCCAGTGTCGAACGGGCCCGCAGCCCGAAGGACACCGGGGAGAAGGCCACCGCCCCGGGTGTCAGGAGGAAACCCCGGGCCCAGCCGAAGAAGCGCGCCCGCACCGCCCCCAAGGCGAAGGACCTCCAGGACCTCACCAAGGCCGAGCTCTACGAGAAGGCCGCGGTCGAAGGCGTCCCGGGCCGCTCCACCATGACCCGCGACGAGCTGATCGACGCCCTGACCTGACCCAGCCCCGGCCGGCCCCCGGCGGCCCCGCCCCGCCCCGCCCCGCCTGCCCCTAGACGCCCCGATAGGTCACCGGGCCGCCGTCCGGGTCGGGGTCCTTGTACGTCGGGGTCCTTGTACCAGGCCAGGTGCTCCCGCAGCGCGTGCGGGTCTCTGTCGTCCACGGCGATGGCCAGGGCGTGGAACGGCACGTCGCCGATGCCGTCGCGCACGGTGGGCTGATTGACGAACGGGCGCTCCAGGTAGATGTTCCTCTCCGCCTCCTCCCTGGGAATCCCCGCCTCCGCCTCGCGGTAGGTCCACGCGCCGGCCTTGTGGCGTCCACCTCTGAGGGCTGATCCTCCGGCCCCGTCCGTCACACCTCGACCCCGTACCCGACCCGGTACGGGGCCGAGTGGGTTCAGGGCACCGATGCCAGGGCCGCGGCCAGCTCGGCGATACGGTCCGGGCCGACGCGGCAGCAGCCGCCGAGCAGCCGGGCTCCCGCCTCCGGCCAGCCCCGCATCCGCCCCGGATCGAACGCCCCGCTCCCGTGCCAGGCCCGGGCGACGGCGTCCCACTCCTCCCCGCTGTTGGGGTAGACGACCACCGGCTTGCCGGTGGCCGCGGCGGCGAGCTCGACGGCCCGGGCCGCGTCGCCCGGCTCACAGCAGTTGACCCCGACCGCGATCACCTGGTCGTTGCCCGCCGCGAGCGCGAACGCCTCCGTCAGCTGCTGCCCGGCGCGCGTGCGCTCCCCCGCGATCGTGTACGACAGCCAGACCGGCACCCCGCACCCCTCGACGGCCCGCAGCAGCGCCTCGGCCTCGTCGGTGTCCGGCACCGTCTCCAGGGCCAGCACATCGGGCCCCGCCGCCGCGAGCGCCTCGATCCGGGGCCGGTGGAACCGCTCCAGCTCGCGCGCCGAGAGTCCGTACCGGCCCCGGTACTCGCTGCCGTCGGCGAGCATGGCTCCGTACGGCCCGACCGATCCGGCGACCCACACCTGCTCCCGAGCCCCCTCCCCCGCGGCCCGGGCCAGCTCCACGCTCCGCGCGAGCAGCCGGGCCGTCTCCTCCCGGCCGATGCCGCGGCGGGCGAAGCCCTCGAAGGTCGCCTGATAGCCGGCGGTGATCAGCACCCGCGCCCCCGCTCGCACATACGCCGTGTGCGCCGCCTCGATCTGCTCGGGACCGTCGGCGAGCAGCCGGGCCGACCACAGCTCGTCCCGCAGATCGCAGCCCTGGGCCTCCAGCTGGTTGGAGAGCCCGCCGTCGAGGACGAGCACCTCCTCGTCGAGTGCCTCGGCGAGTGAACGCGCGCGTGTCATCGAGGTGCCCTTCCCTCAGACCAGCTGGGACTGGACCTGGGCGGAGATCAGCTCCAGGTGGTCCAGGTCGTCCAGGTCGAGGACCTGGAGGTAGATCCGGGACGACCCGATCGCCCCGTACCGGCCGATCTTGTCCACGACCTCGGCGGGCGAGCCGGCCAGCCCGTTCGCCTTCAGCTCCTCCACCTCCCGTCCGATGGCCGCCGCCCGGCGGGCCACCTCGGCGTCGTCCTTGCCGACACAGACCACCAGGGCGTTGGAGTACACCAGCTCGTCGGCCCGGCGGCCGGCGGCCTCGGCGGCGGCCCGGACGCGTCCGAACTGCCGCTCGCTGTCCTCCAGCGAGGCGAAGGGGATGTTGAACTCGTCGGCGAACCGCGCGGCGAGGCGTGGCGTACGGCTCGCACCGTGCCCGCCGATGAGCACCGGAATCTTGGACTGGGCCGGCTTGGGCAGCGCGGGCGAGTCGGCGAGCTGGTAGAACTCGCCCTCGTAGGAGAAGGTCTTGCCGACCTCGGTGCCCCACAGGCCCGTCACGATCGCCAGCTGCTCCTCGAGCCGGCCGAACTTCTCCTTCGGGAACGGAATCCCGTACGCCCGGTGCTCCTCCTCGAACCAGCCTGCCCCGAGGCCCAGTTCGACCCGCCCGCCGGACATCTGGTCGACCTGCGCGACCTGGATGGCCAGGACGCCGGGGAGGCGGAAGGTGCCGGCGGTCATCAGCGTGCCGAGCCGGATCCGGCTGGTCTCCCGGGCCAGGCCCGCCAGGGTGATCCACGCGTCCGTCGGCCCGGGCAGCCCGTCGGCGGATCCCATGCTGACGTAGTGGTCGGACCGGAAGAAGGCGTCGAAGCCGAGGTCCTCGGTGGCCTTGGCGACCGTGAGCAGGGTGTCGTAGCCGGCCCCTTGCTGGGGCTCGGTGAAGATTCGAAGATCCATACCTCCATCCTGCACCGTGGTGCGGTCGTCAACCTCTACGTCAGCGCCAGGTCCGCGCCTGCCCGGTCGGGTGAATATCCGGCCCCCTGGCGGGCCGCGTCCGGCCAGGCCAGTGACCGTGCCCGGGCACCCGTCGTTGGCTCGGGCGGAGCCGGACCGCCCGGCCCGCGTGCCGGCGGCCGCTGCCGGTGCGTCGTTCTCACGTGTGGCCCCTCCCCTGCGGGAAGGGCCTGGGCCGAGGAGGCCGCCATGTCCCAGGAAGCCGCGCCCGAACGGGCGATGCCCGAGCAGCCGGTCCAGCAGTCCGTGCCCGAGCAGAAGGGCGCCGGCGCCCCCAAGGGCCTGCTGCAGCAGATGGAGGAGCTGATGGCGGCGCTGACCGCCGACCTGTCGCAGCTCGACGCCGACCTTCAGTCCTCGGCGGACCGCCACGAGACCCGCGCGGAAGAGCAGCGCCCCGAGGACCGGCTGCCGGCCGAGCCGGACGGCTCCTCCACGGGTCCCGGCGGGCCCATCCGTCGCGACGGCACCGAGGGCCGCTCGGGCGGGCTCTCCGGCGGCCGCTCCTTCTGATCGCGTTCCGGCCGTCCTCCACCCGTCCCCGCGGCCGCCGTTCATGACGGCCCCGCCGGACCCGCCCTCTCCCGGGCGGCATCGGGCGGCCGGTCCCGCTCCCGCACCGCGAGCCGGCGCAGCATCCCGCGCACGCGATCGCTCGATTCGTCGGCGGCGTCGATGGCCTCGATGCACTGCCAGTACAGCCCCTCCTCGTCGGTCGCACAGGCCACGCCGACGAGGGCGATCCCCACTTCTCCGAGGAGCACGCCGAGCGCGGTCAACGCCACGCGCGCGTCCCCGACTTCGGTCAGCCGGGCGGCCCTCGGTCCGCCCGTCCGCAGCGCGGAATGGTCGACCACCCCGCGTCCGCCGCCGATCTCGCTCAGCCCGCGCGCCTCGCTGCGCAGCTCCAGCGGTCCGCACAGCGCGAGATGACTGCCTATCGCCTGGGCGAGGGCCTGGGCCTGCCAGGCCTCCGCCACGATGTCCAACGCCGTCCGGCTCTCCGCCAGCGCGTGCCGGCCCGCCGCGATCAGTCGCTCCGCTTCCATGTACGCCGCCCCCGTTCGTACGACTTACTGCTCACTGAGTCATTACCCAGAGTGAAGGCGCCTGAGCCCAAACTCCAGAGGAATTCGGAAATCTGTGGACAGGAAGCTCGACGGGGAAATCCCGATCACTCCGAAGAGTGACGATCAGCGTCTTCGGGGGTGTCCGCGGCCCGTCCAGGGGGACGACCGACGGGGAAGCGGAGTTCGTTCCTGTCGATCTTCGCCGACAGCGCGGCGAGCGGATCGATGCCGAGCACCCCGCAGAACTGGAGCAGATACGCCAGCACGTCCGCGACCTCGTCGGCGACCCGGTGCGCCGCGTCCGGGTCGTCCATCACCCGGTCCGCCTCCTGCGGCGTCAACCACTGGAAGATCTCGAGGAGTTCGGCCGCCTCGACGCTCAGCGCCGCGGCCAGGTTCTTCGGGGTGTGGTACGGCTGCCACTCCCGTGAGGCCGCGAACTCGGCCAGCCTGCGCTGCAATCCCGCTACATCAAGTTCACTCACGGCTCAGGTCTACCACTGACACCCCGGGTGTCTGCCGCGCGCCCGTCGCGGCCGTCTCGCCGACCGCTCCCACGAGCCGGATGTGTCCGCCGGCGCAGATCGTCGTGGCGAGGCCGAGCAGTTCGCGGAACTGACGCCGGTCGAGCCCCCGGTCGAATCCGTCCGCGAGGACGGTCAGCGTCCGCATGGCGTCCGGCACTTCTCCGAGCTGGTCCATGGCGAGCACGCCCGGACCGGTGAGCAGGACGAGGGCGAGGGCGAGATAGCGCAGTTCCCCGTCGCCGAGCCGTCCCAGCGGGGTGGCGACGCGGCCGCCCGGCCGGGCTCCGCGTAACGCGCCCCCACCACCGCCCCCACCTGACTCCGCCGCCGTGCGCTCCAGGACCGCCCGTACCCTCGCGTCGGGCAGCTCCTCCACGCCCAGCGCCGTCACCGGCCCGGCGCAGCCCGCGCCCGCCACCGAGGCGAGCCGGGCGTGGCGCCGCGGGCAGTCGGTGCGGGTGCGGTGCAGCACCTCCGCGAGGTTGTCGCACCCGCGCCGCAGCCGACCCTCGCCGGCCGGCACCGGCGCCCGCATCCTGTCCGGCCGGGGATCGCAGGCGAAGACCGAGCGCAGCGCGACGACCACCTGCTCGGCCGCTGCCAGGACCTCCAGCTGACCCTTCGTCTTGCCCGCGACCCGCAGCGGCAGGAGGGCGGTTCCCAGGATGTCGTCGGGGAACGGCGCCCGCGTGACGGGCGTGGCTCCGGCGGTGTGCCACTCGGCCTGGACGGCGTCGCGGCCCGGGTCGCGGAGCGCGGTGGTGAGCAGCGTACGGCCGCGGCAGGTGAGGCGTTCGCCGACGATACGGAGCCGGGGCTCGGCCTGGACGGCGACGTCGAGGTGCACGGGGCCGGCCGGGCCGTCGACCGTGCAGCCGATCCGGAACCCGCGTCTCCCCTGGGCGTCGGGCCTGGCCCGCTCGGGAACGCAGTCGGCCGCGTCGGGGAACACGGAGGCCAGGTCGTCGCCCGCGCCCAGCCGTGCCAGCGCCTCGTAGGCCCGCAGGGCGCCGGACTTCCCGCTGCCGCTCGGGCCGGCGAACAGCGTCACCGGCCCGAGAGGGAAGACGGCGGCGCGGTGGGAGGCGAAGGCGGAGAGGCGCAGTTCGGTGACGGCGGGGCGAGTGCGGTGGCGCGGGATGCCGCCCAGGAGGTTGCGCACGAAGGCGGAAGCGGACGGAGAAGCCCCGCCCGATGAGGGCGCGTCAGACGTGCGGTCGGGCGCGGAGCCGCTGGTGGAGTGCATGATCGGACCGTACGCAGCTCGTTGTATGACGAACCGTTCCGCCGTGATGACCTTCCTACGATCGGGGGACGGCGATCCCCGCCCCGTCCTCCTCGTGCTCCGTCTCCGGCGCGCCCTCGACTTCGGTACCGGCCGGGGTCAGCAGGAAGACGTTGCGGTCGACGCGGTGCATGGCGCTGCCGAGCCCGAAGACGACGCCACTGCTGAAGTCCAGGATGCGCTTGGCGACTTCGGTGTCGGCGCCGGTCAGGTCCAGCAGCACCGGGATCCGGGCGATGAGGTATTCGGCGACCTCGCGGGCGTCGGCGAAGACCTGTACGCGCAGGACGACCATGCGGCGTTGCTCCGCGGCGTCGTACGGGTCGGGGATCGCGCGGTGGTCGACCCTGGACGGCCATTCGTCACGGCCGCGCAGGGGCACGACCTGGGCGAGGCCCTCCCACTGCTCGTCGGTGACGTCGTACCTCTCGTACCTACTCATGCACCCATCCTCCCGTTCCTCACCCGATCGGCCCAACAGCGACACGACACGACTCGGCCACCACCGCACACAAGATCATCTGCGCGCGGCCGCTGTCATCTCGTATCCGTCATCTCGTGTCCACGGGCAGCCCGCGCGGCTCCTTGACCCGTTTCATGATGATCTGCGAGTTGACCTCGGTGACTCCGGTCAGCGAGGTCAGCCGCTCGATCCAGAGGCGTTCGTACGCGGCGAGGTCGGCGACCGCGATCCGCAGGAGGCAGCCGGGGCTGCCGAAGAGGCGGTACGCCTCGATGACGTCGGGGATGTCCTGAAGGGCCGCCTCGAACGCCTCGACCGTCTCCCGGTCGCGCCGGACCTCGATCGAGACCAGCACCTCGAAGCCGCGCCCGACGGCCCCGGGGTCGATGACGGCGCGGTAGCCCTGGATCACCCCGTCCTCCTCCAGCTGCCGCACGCGCCGCAGGCATGCCGAGGCGCTGAGGCCGATGCGCTGGGCGAGCTCCAGGTTGGTCAGCCGACCGTCCTCCTGAAGCTCGCGCAAGATGCTGCGATCAATCTTGTCCATGGCGCAATTATCCACGCACGCGACTCGTATCGTGGCGCTGAATTCGCAATCGAATTGCAGTCGTACTGTCCTATCGTTGCGAGGGCGACGACCTTCGACCTCCGGGACAGACAGACATGCAGTGGACACGCGACGACCGGCCGCGCCGGATCACCCTCATCAGCACCGGCGGCACCATCGCCAGCCGCTGGCAGGGCACCGGGTACGCGGCCGACGCGTCCGGCGACGACGTCCTGGCCACCTCGCCCCTCCCCGAGGGCGTGACGGTCGAGGTCGTCGACCTCTTCAACGTCAACAGCTCCCGTATGACCTCCGCCCGCCAGGTCACGCTGCTGCGCGCGGTCCACGCGGCGCTCGCCGACCCCGGCGTGGACGGCGTCGTGGTCACGCACGGCACGGACACCCTGGAGGAGTCGGCGTTCTTCCTGGACCTCCACCACTGCGACCCGCGCCCGGTGGTCTTCACCGGCGCGCAGCGCCCGCTCGGCACGGGCGACGGCGACGGTCCGGGCAATGTGTACGACGCTCTGCAGGTCGCCGCCTCGGTACGTGACCTGGGTGTGCTCGTGGTCTTCGACGGCCTGGTGCACGCGGCGCGCGGCACGGTGAAGACGCAGACCCTGGCGGCCGACGCCTTCGCCGACCCTTCCGAGCACAGCCTCGGGAAGGTCGGCTTCGGCACCGTGGACATCCGCCGCCGGCCGGACCGCCCGACCCCGCTCCCCCTGCCGGCCGCCGGAGCTCCCGGCATCATCGGCGCCCTGCCCCGGGTCGACCTGGTCATGCACCACAGCGACGGCGACGCGCTCTTCCTGAACACGTCCGTGGCCGCCGGCGCCCAGGGCGTCGTGCTGGTCGGCACCGGCGCGGGCAACGCGACCCCCGAGATAGCCGAGGCCGTCGGCGAAGCGGTCGCCCAGGGCGTCCTGGTCGCGCTCAGCACGAGGGTGCCGGCCGGGCCGGTCGCCGAGATCTACACCGGCGGCGGGGCCGTCGACCTGGTGGCCGCGGGTGCGGTGCCGACCGGGACGCTGCGTGCGGGCCAGGCCCGGATGGCCGTCCTGGCGACGCTCCTGTCCGACGTCACCCCGGAGCGCCGCCCGGCGCTGCTGCACGGCCTGCTGAACGGCCCCACGCGCGCGGAGCCCGCCCTGACGGCGGCCGGCTCCCGCTTCTCCGGCGGCTCCTGACCCGCGCGTACCCTCCCCGGCTCCACCCCCGCTCCACCCCGTTTCGCCCTGCCCTCCCCTCCCCACCCCGAAGGCCCTGACCTCCATGAACACTGTCTCCCGCCGTGAGCACGACCTCCTCGGAGAGCGGGAGGTGCCCGCCGACGCGTACTGGGGCATCCACTCCCTGCGCGCCATGGAGAACTTCCCGATCACGGGAACGCCGATCTCCGTCTACCCGCAGCTGATCGACGCCCTGGCCGCCGTCAAGGAGGCCGCCGCCCTGGCCAACGAGGAACTCGGCCTGCTCGCCCCGGAGAAGGCGGCCGCCATCGTCGCCGCCTGTCAGGAGATCCGCTCCGGCAAGCTGCACGACCAGTTCGTCGTCGACGTCATCCAGGGCGGCGCCGGCACCTCGACGAACATGAACGCCAACGAGGTCGTCGCCAACCGCGCCCTCGAACTCCTCGGCCACGCCAAGGGCGAGTACCAGTTCCTGCACCCCAACGAGGACGTCAACCTCAGCCAGTCCACCAACGACGTCTACCCGACCGCCGTGCGGATCGCGGCGATCACGGCGGTACGCGGACTGCTCCAGGCGGCGTCCGTGCTCCAGGACGCGTTCGCGGCGAAGGCGGTCGAGTTCCGCGACGTCCTGAAGATGGGGCGCACGCAGCTCCAGGACGCGGTGCCGATGACGCTGGGCCAGGAGTTCTCCACGTACGCGGTGATGCTGGACGAGGACCGAAACCGTCTCGCCGAGGCCGTGGAGCTGATCCACGAGATCAACCTCGGCGCGACCGCGATCGGTACGGGCCTCAACGCCCCGGCCGACTACACCGAGACGGTCCGCCGCCACCTCGCCGAGATCACCGGCATGCCGCTGGTGACCTCCGTCAACCTGGTGGAGGCGACGCAGGACTGCGGCGCGTTCGTCCAGCTCTCCGGTGTCCTCAAGCGGCTCGCCGTCAAGCTCTCCAAGACCTGCAACGACCTGCGCCTGCTCTCCTCGGGCCCGCGCGCCGGCCTCAACGAGATCAATCTCCCCGCCGTACAGGCCGGTTCGAGCATCATGCCGGGCAAGGTCAACCCGGTGATCCCGGAGGTCGTCAACCAGGTCGCCTTCGAGGTGATCGGCAACGACATGACGATCACGATGGCGGCGGAGGGCGGCCAGCTCCAGCTCAACGCGTTCGAGCCGGTCATCCTGCACTCCCTGGCGAAGAGCATCACCTCCCTGCGGGCGGCCTGCCTCACCCTCGCGGAACGCTGCGTCGCGGGCATCACGGCCAATACCGACGAGCTGCGGGCGGCGGTGGAGAACTCCATCGGCCTGGCCACGGCCCTCAACCCGTACATCGGCTACACCGCGGCGACCGCCATCGCCAAGGAGGCCCTCCGGACGGGCCGCGGAGTCGCCGAACTCACCCTGGAGAAGGGCCTCCTGCCCGCGGAGCGCATCGCCGAACTCCTCACTCCGGAGCGCCTGACGGGCACCCACCTCAGCTAGCCCCGCCCGCAGCCCCTCCCAGATCCGCGCCGACGCACCCCCGGCCCGGGCCGGTCAACCGGCCCCGTGGCCGACGGGTGCGTCGGCCGTTTCGCGACCCACTCAGCTCCGTGGGATACCCAGGGGGGTATTTGACAGGCGCGAGTCGCTGCCTTTACCGTCGATGACGTCATACCCCAGGGGGTATCGAGAACTCTCTCACATACCCCGGGGGGTATCGAAATCTCGTCTTCTACGGAGGTCTCCGTGTTCTTCGCGCAGTACTACCTCGACTGCCTCTCCCAGGCGTCGTACATGATCGCCGACGAGGCCACGGGTCGGGCCGTGGTCGTCGACCCCCGCCGCGACGTCTCCGAGTACCTGGCGGACGCCGAGGCGCACGGCTTCACCGTGGTGGGCGTGGTCAACACCCACTTCCACGCCGACTTCGTCGCCGGGCACCTGGAGATGGCCGCCCGCACGGGCGCGTGGATCGGCTACGGCCGGCGGGCGGAGACGGAGTACCCGATCCGCAGGCTGGCCGAGGGTGAGCGCATCGTTCTCGGCGACGTCGCCCTGGAGATCATGGAGACGCCGGGACACACCCCCGAGTCGATCAGCGTCCTGGTGTACGAGCACGCCGACGACTCCGTCCCGTACGGAGTCCTGACCGGCGACGCCCTGTTCATCGGGGACGTGGGCCGCCCGGACCTGCTCGCCTCCGTCGGCGTGACCGCGGAGACGCTGGGCGCGATGCTGCACGACAGCGTCCAGAACAAGCTGATGAGCCTGCCGGACGAGGTGCGGGTCTTCCCCGCCCACGGCGCCGGGTCCGCGTGCGGCAAGAACCTCTCCACCGAGAAGCAGTCCACCATCGGCGAGCAGCGCGCCACCAACTACGCCTGCGCCCCCATGAGCCAGGACGACTTCGTGGCCCTGGTCACCGCCGGCCAGTCGGCGGCTCCGGGCTACTTCGCCTACGACGCCGACCTCAACCGGCGCGAGCGGGAGCTGTTCGACCCGGCCGCAGCGCCCCGGCCGCTGTCCATCGAGGAGTTCGCCGCCCGCCGCGGCCTGGGTGCCGTGGTGGTCGACGCCCGCGACCCGCAGGAGTTCGCCGCCGGTCACCTGGCCGGGGCGGTCAACGTGCCCGCCGACGGGCGGTTCGCCGAGCAGGCCGGCACGGTCCTCGCCCCCGAGGCGGAGCTGCTGGTCGTCGCGCCCCAGAACCGCGAGGAGGAGATCGTCACGCGTCTGGCCCGCATCGGCTTCGACCGCGTCGCGGGCTATCTGCGCGGCCCCGACGACGCCCTGGCCGCGATGACCGACGAGGTCGTCCGGGCGAGCCGCCTCACCGCCGCCCAGCTGCGCACCGCCCTGGCGAGCGACGAGCCGCCGGTCGTCGTCGACGTCCGCACCTGCGGCGAGCGGAGCGCGAACGGCGTCATCGAGGGCGCCCTCGCCATCGCCCTGGGCGAACTCCCGCGCCGCCTCGACGAGATCCCCACCGACCGGCCCCTGGTCCTGCACTGCGCGGGCGGCCACCGCTCCTCCATCGCCGCCAGCCTGCTGCGTCACCACGGCTTCACGGACGTCTCCGACGTCCTCGGCGGTTACGCCGCCTGGTCGCTGCTGAACACCTCCGCCACCGTCTGACACCGGGCCGCCCGGACGGGCGGTCGGCCAAGACACACACCTGCCCCCCCGGGAGGGCCCACGCCTGCCCTCCCGTATACCCCACCCCGTATTTTCACGTCTCGCACCACACGGAGTTCCCCATGACCACCGACGCCTCCCGCACCGGCGGCCTCGCCCCCACCACCCTGCAGCGGCTGATCGAGGACGGCCGCGGTCCGCGCCTGCTCGACGTCCGCACCCCGGGCGAGTTCCGCACCGTCCACATCCCCGGCGCCTACAACGTCCCTCTCGCCACCCTGCGCGAGCACCGCGCCGAGCTGCTGAGCCACCTCGACGAGGACGTCGTCCTCGTCTGCCGCTCCGGCGCCCGCGCCGCCCAGGCCGAGCAGGCGCTCGCCGAGGCCGGCCTGCCGAACCTGCGCGTCCTGGACGGCGGGATGACGGCCTGGGAGGCGGCCGGCGGCCCCGTGAACCGGGGCGAGGCCCGCTGGGACATGGAACGCCAGGTCCGCCTCGTGGCGGGTTCGATCGTCCTGATCACCGGCCTTGCGGGGCTGCTCGTCCCCGGTCTCCACCTGATCGGTACGGCGGTGGGCGCCGGTCTGACGTACGCGGCGCTCAGCAACACCTGCGCCATGGGCGTCCTGCTGTCGAAGCTCCCCTACAACCGCGGCCCGCGCACCGGCATCCGTACGGTCATCGCCTCCCTGCGGGACGACTCGTGATCACGATCGTCCTCGCGGGCTCCCTGCTCATCGGCGTCAGCCTCGGCATCCTCGGCGGCGGGGGCTCCATCCTCACCGTGCCGATCCTGGTCTACCTCGCCGGGATGGACACCAAGGAAGCCATCGCGACCTCCCTGTTCGTCGTGGGCGTCACCAGCGCGGTCGGGCTCGTCCCGTACGCGCGCGCGGGACGGGTGCGCTGGCGCACCGGTCTGATCTTCGGCGCCGTCAGCATGGCCGGCGCGTACGGCGGCGGCAGGCTCGCCGAGTACGTCCCCGGCACCGTCCTGCTCGTCGCGTTCGCGCTGATGATGCTCGCCACCGCCGCCGCCATGCTCCGCAAGCCGCGCACGCCCCGCCCGCCCACGTCGGGCACGACAGGCACGACAGGCACGACAGGCACGACGGCCACGTCGGCGCACCGCGAACTGCCCGTGAAGCACATCGTCGCCGAGGGCCTGGCCGTCGGCGCGGTCACCGGCCTGGTCGGCGCGGGCGGCGGGTTCCTCGTCGTCCCCGCGCTCGCGCTGCTCGGCGGGCTCCCCATGAGCGTCGCCGTCGGCACCTCCCTCCTGGTCATCGCCATGAAGTCCTTCTCCGGACTGGCCGGCCACCTCTCCGGGGTGCAGATCGACTGGGGCATCGCCCTGACCGTCACCGCCGCGGCCGTCGTGGGCAGCCTCGTCGGCAGCCGCTTCGCCGGGCGCATCCCCCAGGACACCCTGCGCAAGGCGTTCGGCTGGTTCGTCGTCGTCATGGGTGCCTTCGTCCTCACCCAGCAACTGGGCGCCGCCGTCTGGACCAGCCCCTTCGCCTGGGCCGGCGCCGGCCTCGCCGCCACCGCGGCGCTGACATGGCGTACGGTACGAGCGCGCCGCGACGGGCCCGCCGACGCCCCTTCACCGATACGTGCGCACGAGCCCGCCGAACCCACCCGGGATTAGATACCCTTGGGGGTATCCTGAGAGCGGATGCCTACCGGCAGGAGGAACCCGGTGAAAGTAGAAGAAGAAGCCGCCACCGCGGTTCTGAACCGGCTGCGCCGCGCCCAGGGCCAGCTCGCCGGCGTCATCGCCATGATCGAAGCGGGCCGCGACTGCAAGGACGTCGTCACCCAGCTCGCCGCCGTCTCCCGCGCCCTCGACCGGGCCGGATTCAAGATCGTGGCCAGCGGCATGCGCCAGTGCCTCGCCGAGAGCGAGGAGGGCGCGCCCCCGATGAGCGAGCAGGAACTCGAGAAGCTGTTCCTCACACTCGCCTGACACGGCGACGTCACAGGCCGGGGGCGCCCCAGAGCGGGAACCAGCGGCCGAGGTCCTCCTCGATGCGCAGGTCGTCCCTCACCGTGGCCTTGACCTGGAGCTCCAGCGCGTTGTCGCGTTTCTGGCCGGGCAGCGGGGCGAAGGGGTAGAAGGTGCCCCGCTTGTAGAGGTAGACGAGCGCGAGCCGGCGCAGTTCGGCGTCGTGGAAGGTGACCAGGGAGCACAGGAGCTGCGGGCCGAAGCCGCTGTCCTGGAGTGTGGTGTTGACCGCGTGCACGTCGTTGACCAGGGCGGGCAGCTCGGAGGGATCCCGGCGGGACAGCAGCCACGTGTATCCGTACTCGTCCGTGCTGAACTCCACGGGCGAGCCGGCTCGTTCGGCGTCCGCGTCGAGGAGTTCGCGTACCTCCTGCCGGACCTGGGCGAAGGCCCCGCCCTCGATGGCGGCGAAGCACACCGAGCCGAGGCCGGTCGGGGTGAAGCCGATGGCCGCCTGGAGGGTGATCGCCGCCGAGGGAAGGCCGAAGAGCTGGTCCAGGTCAGGCTTGACCGGCTTGCTGCGGCCGAGCACGGCGTCCCAGAAACCCACGGGAGATCAACTCCTTCTCACGGTTCCTCACAGTGCCTCACGCTGCCTCGCGGCTCCTCACGGCTCCTCACGGCTCCTCGCCGGTCTGGCTGCCCGGCCCGCCCAGCTCGGCGGCGATCTCTTCGAGCGCCTCCAGGCGGCGCTCCAGGCTGGGGTGGGTGGAGAGCAGGTGCGCCACCGTCGTACCAGGCCCGAGCGCCGGGGTGAAGAAGAACGCGTTGAACGCCTGGGCGGTACGCAGGTCCCGTGTCGGGATCCGGGCGATGTCGCCGCTGACCTTGGTCAGAGCGGAGGCCAGGGCGGAGGGTTTCGCGGTGAGCATGGCCGCGGCGCGGTCGGCGGCCAGCTCGCGGTACCGGGACAGGGCCCGGATGAGCAGGAAGCTGACCGCGTAGACCAGCGCGGAGACCGCCATCACGGCCATGAATACGACCGCGGTGTTCTGGTCGCGCTGGCCGCGTCCGCCGAGCACCTGGGAGTAGAACGCGAAGCGGACGACGAGTCCGGCGATCACGCCCAGGAACGAGGCGATGGTGATCACCGCGACGTCACGGTGCGCCACGTGCGAGAGCTCGTGGGCGAGGACGCCCTCGAGCTCCTCGGTCTCCAGGCGGCGCAGCAGTCCGGTGGTCACACAGACCACGGCGTTGTCGGCGTTGCGGCCGGTGGCGAACGCGTTGGGCAGGTCCATGTCGGAGACGGCCACTCGGGGCTTGGGCATGTCCGCGGCGGCGCACAGCCGGTCGACGACACCGTGCAACCGGGGCTGCTCCTCGGGCGTCACGAGGCGGCCGTGCATGGCGTACAGGGCGATCCGGTCGGAGTACCAGAACTGCGCCCCCAGCAGCGCCGCGGCGATGACGACCACCAGGACGACGGACTTGAGCAGCACGATCAGCGCGGCGATGAACGCCACGTACACCAGCCCGAGCAGGAACATCGTGACCGCCATGCGGGCGGTCAGCTGCCGGTCGGGCTCGAAGCGACTGCGCACGGCCATCACCCCGGGACGACAATCCGCATGATCATGGCGACCGCCTTCCTCTCGGCGTCTGCACCGCTTCCATTGTCCGCCCGCTCCGGTCCCGGCAGCCTGGCGGCGCCCCGGAGGCCGCAGATGTGGCGGAACACGCCCGACGGCTGACATCGTGGTTCCAGGAGTACGTCGCAGGAGGGACGGTCTGCCATGGGCGCCGTCGATGTCGTCGTTGTCGCGTCCTCCGTCGCGTTGATCGCCGCTCTGGGCTGGTTCTTCTTCGGTCCGCGCCGGGCTCGCGCCGCGCGGCTGGAGGGCGGGGTGCAGCGGGTCGACGTGACGGTGCGCGGCGGGTACAGCCCCGATGTCATCCGGGTCCGCGAGGGGATCCCGGTGGAGCTGGTCTTCGACCGGCAGGAGAGCGGGGAGTGCACCAACCGGGTCGTCTTCCCCGACCTGCGCGTCAGTGCGGGTCTGCCGGCGTACGCGCGAACCACCGTGCGCGTCGATCCTCCCAGGCCTGGGTCCTTCGGGTTCGCCTGCGGAATGAACATGATCCACGGCACCCTGCTCGTCGAGGCGGGCGAGGCGGGCGAGGCCGGAGGCGAGGGCGAGGGCGAGGGCGAGGGCGGGGACCAGGGCGGCGGCACGGTCGTGAGCGCGCCCGGGGCCCGGGGTGAGCCGGAGTCCCGTACGGTCGCTCCGCCGCTCGGCGGCGTGTCGGCGGGCGAGGCGGAGGCGGCCGAGGCGGAGGAGCGGCAGGCGGAGATCAGGGACCTGACCCGGCGGGTGGGTCTCGGCGCCGTCCTCACCGCGCCGGTGCTGTTCGCCGTGATGGCCCACGAGCTCTTCGGCGCCGAGTGGGTGCCGGACTGGCTGCTCGACCACTGGCTCCAACTGGCCCTGATCACCCCGGTCATGTTCTACACCGGGTGGCCGATCCACGCGACGGGCTGGCTGACCCTGCGCCACCGCGGCGCGGACATGAACTCCCTGATCACGCTCGGTACGTCGGCGGCGTACGGCTACAGCCTGCTGGTCACCCTCGCGCCGTCCCTGCTGCCCGAGGACGTGCGCGAGGTCTACTTCGAGGCCGTCGGGGTCATCCTCACCCTCATCCTGCTCGGACGGCTGTTCGAGGCCCGCGCCAAGGCCGGCACCGGCGAGGCGATCCGCGCCCTGCTGGGCCTGCAGGCCCGTACCGCCCGCGTGATACGCGACGGGACCGAGGCCGAAGTGCCGATCGAGGACGTCGGCGTGGGCGACGAGCTCGTGATCCGCCCCGGGGAGAAGATCCCCGTGGACTCCGACGTACTGTCCGGGTCCTCCGCCGTGGACGAGTCGATGGTCACCGGCGAGCCGATGCCGGTGACGAAGCAGGCCGGAGACACGGTGATCGGCGCCACGGTCAACACCACCGGTTCCCTGCGGGTGCGGGCGAGCAAGGTCGGCGCGGACACGATGCTCGCCCAGATCATCCGCCTCGTGCGGCAGGCCCAGGCGTCGAAGGCACCGATCCAACGGCTCGCGGACGCCGTCTCCGCCTACTTCGTACCGGCCGTCATCGCCATCGCCATCGCCGCGTTCGCGGTCTGGTACACCGTCGGGCCCGCCCCCGCGCTCACCCTGGCCCTGGTCTCCGCGGTCGCGGTGCTGATCATCGCCTGCCCGTGCGCGCTGGGCCTGGCCACCCCGCTGTCCATCATGGTCGGCACCGGCAAGGGCGCCCAGGCCGGCATCCTCATCCGCTCCGCCGAGGCGCTGGAGACCGCCCACGGACTCGACACCATCGTCCTGGACAAGACCGGCACGGTCACCGAGGGCAAGCCCGTCCTGACCGACGTCCAGGCGGCTGAGGGCTTCGCCGAGGACGAGGTGGTGGCGCTGGTGGCGGCGGCCGAGGCCGACAGCGAGCACCCGCTGGCGGGAGCGATCGTCACCGGAGCCCGGGACCGGAACCTCACCGTGCCCACGGCCGGCGCCTTCGACTCGGTCACGGGCAAGGGCGTCCGGGCCACCGTCGACGGCCGTGCCGTCCTCGTCGGCACCGCGCGCCTGCTCGACGACGCGGGCGTCGGCACCGACGCGCTGACCTCGGTCGCGGCCGAGCTGTCCGCCCAGGGCAAGACGCCGGTACTGGCCGCCGTCGACGGACGGGCGGCCGGGGTGCTCGCCGTCGCGGACACCGTCAAGCCCGAATCGGCCCAGGCCATCGCCGCCCTGCAGAGACTCGGCATCGAGACGGTCGTCATCACGGGAGACAACGCCCGCACCGCCGCCGCCATCGCCGCTCAGGTCGGCGTGGAACGCGTCCTGGCCGAGGTGCTGCCCGAGCACAAGGCCGACGAGATCCGCCGCCTCCAGGCCGAAGGCCACACCGTGGGCATGGTCGGCGACGGCATCAACGACGCGCCGGCGCTGGCTGCCGCCGATGTCGGGCTCGCCATCGGGACCGGCACCGACGTCGCCATCGAAGCCGCCGACATCACGCTCATCTCCGGCTCCCTCACCGGTGTCGTCACCGCGATCCGGCTCTCCAGAGCCACCATGCGCAACATCCGGCAGAACCTGTTCTTCGCCCTGATCTACAACGCCGTCGGGGTGCCGCTCGCCGCGGGCGTCCTGTACCCGCTGTGGGGCATCCGCCTCAGCCCGATCATCGCGGCCGCCGCGATGGCCCTGTCCTCCCTGTCGGTGGTCACCAACTCCTCCCGCCTGCGCCGCTGGCACCCCACACCTCTGCCGTCGGCCGCACCCGCCCCGGTCGAACCCCGGGTCGAGTCCGCCGCGGACCGCGGCGGGCACGACAAGCACGGCGGGCACGACGAGCACGGCGGGCACGGCGGGCACGGCGGGCACGACGGTCACGACGAGGGCGCGACGGCGGTCGACCCGGTCTGCGGCATGCGCGTGGACCCGGCGACCGCCCCGGAGCGGCGCGAGACCGCCGCCGGCACCCTCAGCTTCTGCTCGGCCGCCTGCGCGGCGGCCTTCGACGCCGACCCCGGCCGGTACCAGGCCTCATGAGGCTTCCATCCGCTGGAACTGGCCCGCGTAGAACAGCAGGGCCTCGTCTCCGTCGCCGGTGGCGGAGGAGAGCACCTCGCCGACGAAGAGCGAGTGGTCACCGGCGACGTACGACTCGACCAGTTTGCATTCCATCCACGCCAACGCGCCCGGCAGCAGCGGCGCACCCGTCAACGGGCCCGGGTTCCAGGCGACACCGTCGAACTGGGCCATCCCCAGCGGCCGGGCCTTGTCGGCGAAGTACCGGGCCAGCGTCTCCTGGCTCGCGCCCAGTATCGAGACGCCGAAGCTCCGTGATCTGGTGATCTTCTCGTGCATGACCGCCGTGTGGGCGACGCAGCAGTGCACGAGCGGAGGGTCGAGCGACACCGATCCGAACGCGTTCGCGGTCATCGCGTGGACGTTGGGCTCGCCGACGGACAGCACGACGACACCGGAGGCGAACCTGGACATCGTCTGCCGAAACGAAGCCGGCGTGGGCCGCCCGTCGGAATCAGACACCGGCACTCCATTCTGAGAAGAAGATCGCACGCAGTCGCGCCAAGGGCTGTTCCGGCGCCGACGCGCCGGACGGTCAGTCGGACGTGAGCCTTCCGGGGAGCCTCTCCCCGGCGTGGTTCCGGATGGCGATGTCGGTCAGTTCCTTCACGCGGGCGGCCGCCACGCCGGGTCCCCGGGTCTCCTGGAACCAGCGGTGCAGCACGTCCTCGCTCGCGCCGAAGGGCGGCGGCCCGGGGAAGTAGGGCCGGACGTAGACCGGGGTGCCGGGCTCGCTGCGCCAGCTGTCGGCGAGGGTGCCGATGTCCACGGTGTCGTAGCCGAGGGTGTCGAGCAGCCCGGCCACGTCGGCCTTGGCGGCGGGGTCGTCGCCGGCGATGGGCAGGGCGCTGCGGTCGGGCGCGCCGGCGGGCCGGGCGGCGGTGAGCAGGCTGATGAAGAAGATGTTGTTGCACGCCTTGACCACGCGGGAGTCGGCCAGGTGCCGCTGTACGAGGGCGCTGGAGGTCACCTGGCGCGTGTCGAGTCCGGCGATGCGGCCGTCGCGCTCCGGGTAGTAGTTCATCGTGTCGATGACGGTCTTGCCCGCCAGGGCGGCGGCGGGCAGTCGGTCGTAGGCGTGCAGGGGGATGGTCGCCACCACGAGGTCGCCGGCCTCGGCGGCCTCGGCGGGGGTGGCCGCCCGGGCCTGTGCGCCGAGTTCGGCGACGAGGTCGGCGAGGGTCTCGGGGCCGCGGGAGTTGCTCAGCACGACGTCCAGACCGGCGGCCACGGCGAGGCGGGCCAGCATGCCGCCGATCATGCCGCTGCCGATGAGCCCGAGAGTCTTCGTCACGATGTCTTTCTCCATCTCCGTAGGTGGTGCGGTCGGCCGCGCGGGCTGACGCCTGCGCGGACCGACCAGGCCTGGCCCCTGACCGGGGGTCACTGACCAGGGTCGTTCCGGATCGAGCCCTGTCACACGAAGGGGCTCACGGTGTTCTCCGCGCCCAGCAGGGCGGCGCCGTAGACCTCCAGGTTGACCTGCGGTATGAGCATGCCGTGGCGGGCGGCCACGCTGGCGTCGCGCCAGATCCGCTGCAGCGGGCTCGCGTCGGCGAGTCCGCTCGAACCGTGGGCGGTCATCAGGGTGTCCAGGGCGCGGCCCACGTGGCGGGCGGCCACGGCGGCGTCGGCGCGGTAGCGGGCGCGGAGGAGTTCGGCGGGGTAGACGGCCTCGGCGGCGTGCCGGTCGAGGGCGTCGGCGGCGCGGTACGCGTGCAGTTCGGCGGTGTCCAGGGCGGTGGCGGCCTCCGCGATCTGGAGCTGGAAGGCCACGGAGTCGCTCTGGCGGGCGAAGTTGGTGAAGGCGATGCCCTTGTTCCCCGCGGCTTCGACGACGTGCGTCAGGGCGGCGCGGCCGAGGCCGAGCTGAGGGCCGGCGACCATCAGGACGAGCGAGGGCACGATGGCGTTGCGGTACGAGGAGGGAATGTCGGGCGTGACGTTCGCGCCCCCCACCAGCGGACCGAGCCGCAGCACGCGGTGGTCGGGCACGAACGCGTCCTCGACCACGTAGCGGTTGCTGCCGGTGGACCGCATGCCGGCCATGTGCCACTCGTCCACGATCTCGTAGTCCTCACGCGGCACCAGGAGGGCCGCCGGGCCGTCCTCGAGGACGACGGACGCGATCACCCACGACGCGTGCCATATCCCGGAGGCGTAGCTCCAGCCGCCGCTGAGCCGGTAGCCGCCCGGCACGCGGCGGACCGGGCCGCTGGGCTTGAGCGTGCCGCTGATCAGGGCGTCGGGATTCTCGCCCCACACGTCGTCCTGCGCCTGCTCGGGGAAGAGGGCCACGCACCAGCTGTTGCCGTTCCACAGCGAGGTCAGCCAGCCGGCGCCGCCGTCGATCGCCGCCACGGCGGACGCCAGCTCCAGGTGGGTGCGGAGCGTCGCCTCGCCGCCCCCGTACCGCTTGGGCGTGGCGGTGCGGAACACGCCCGCCTCCTGCAGCGCCGCCACCGACTCGTCGGCCAGTCGGCGTTCGGCGTCGGCCTTGGAGGCGGCGCCGGTCAGCTGCGGCGCCAGGGCGTCGATGGCGGTGAGGACGTCGGAGCTCATCGCGAACCTCTTCCAGTTATCTCGTTCATGACGGTGTCGGGCGCGGTGGTGATCCGCGCCCGGCCTCCTCCGGTGTGTGCGGGGTGGGCGGCGGGGTGGTGGCCGGGAGGTGGTGGGGAGGGTCAGAGCGGGTTGTCGCCACGTACGACGGGCACGCCCATCAGCGAGCCGTACTCGCCCCAGGACCCGTCGTAGTTCTTCACGTCCGGCCAGTCGAGCAACTCGCTCAGGACGAACCACGAGTGCGCGGAGCGCGCGCCCACCCAGCAGTAGGTGATGGAGCCGCTCGCCGGGTCCAGTCCCTCGTAGACCCGGGCCAGTTCCTCGCCGGACTTGAAGGCGCCGTCCTCGTCGAGGACCTTGTCCCACTCCAGGTTGACCGCGCCGGGCACGTGGCCCGCGCGCTGCGCCACGTCGTGCGGGCTGTTGCCCGGCGCGAACGCCTCGCCGGCGAACCCCGGTGCGAAGATGCGGCCCGCGTACTCGTCCGGGGCGCGTACGTCGATCAGGTTCTTGGCGCCGATCGCGGCGAGCACGTCGTCGCGGGTGGCCCGGATCGAGCTGTCGGGTTCCTCGGCGTGGTAGCTGGTGGCCGGGCGGACCGTCTCCTCGGAGGTGAGCGGGTGGCCGTCGCGCTGCCACTTCTCCCTGCCGCCGTCGATCAGCTTCACCGACCGGTGCCCGTAGAGCCGGAAGTACCACAGCGTCAGCGCCGCGAGCATGTTCGCGTTCGGCGAGTAGAGCACGACGGTGTCGTCGTTGCCGATGCCTTTCGCGCTGAGCAGCTTCTCGAAGGCGCCGCGGTCGATGACGCCGAGGCGTACGTCGTCCTGGAACTCGTCCCACCCGATCCAGACGGCACCGGGAACGTGACCCTTCCGGTGGTCGGCATCGCTGTTTCCGGTTTCGACGAAGACCGTGCCCGGCTCACCGATGCGGGCCGACGCCCATTCTCCGGTGACCAGAACGGATTCACGAGCCATGGAGCGCTCCTTTTCGGTGGGAGAACCACGCCGGGCGACGGCTTCGGGGGCGTATCACGCCACCGAGACCTCGGGGTTCGGGTTCGGGTCCTTGGTGACGGTCGTACGGCGGTCCCGGAACCAGGCGAACAGGCAGGTCAGGATGCCGAGGAAGGTGATGGCGGCGGCCACGGGGTAGATCCCGCGCAGGCCGAGCTCGCCGTCGATGATCCGGCCGCCGAGCCAGGACGCGAACGCCGCCGCGAGCTGGTAGGCGGACGCGTTCACCGCGAGCGCCAGCGTGGGTGCCTGCGAGGCGGTCCCCAGGACCCTGGCCTGCGTGCCGGGGACGATGGAGAAGCCCAGCGCGCCGAGGAGGAAGACCATGATCGCGGAGCCCACGAGGCTGGCGCCGACCGCCCACATGCCCAGGAGGGCGACGGCCAGTGCGGCGAGCAGGCCGACCAGCGACGGCATGAGCGCGCGGTCGGCGAGCCAGCCGCCCGCGAGGTTGCCGACGGTCGCGCCGACACCGTAGACGAGCAGCAGGATCGGCACCGCGGAGGTGGTGAACCCGGAGACGTCGGTCAGCAGCGGTGCGAAGTAGGTGAAGACGATGAGCAGGCCGGCGTTGCCGACGACGGTGACCAGGATGGCCAGCTGTACGGGGGCGTTCTTGAGCACCCGCAGTTCGCCGAAGGCCGAGGTGGAGGTGTCGTTGGGGAGGGTGGGCACGAAGCGCATGACCATCAGCAGGCCGACGGCGCAGGTGATGGCGATGGCGACGAACGTCGCGCGCCAGCCGAAGCTGTTGCCGACGAAGGTGCCCAGCGGGGCGCCGAGGATCATCGCGAGGTTCATGCCGAGGATCAGCTTCGACACGGTGGAGGCCGCCTTCTCCGGCGGCACGGTCGACGTCGCGATGACGATCGCGTTGGCGAAGAACGTCGACGTCACCAGAGCCGTGATGACGCGCGCCGCGAGCGCCACGCTGTAGACGGGCGCGAGCGCGGACGCCACGTTGCCCAGGATCGCGATCACCAGCAGGACCAGGATCAGCTGCTTCCGCGGGTAGCGGGCGGTGAGGGCCGTCACCACCGGGCCGCCGAAGATCATTCCGATCGCGTACGCCGTGACGAGAAGACCGGCTGCCGGAATGGACACCTCGAGGCCGTTCGCGACGTCCGGCAGGATGCCGGCGATCACGAACTCGCCTGTGGTGATGCCGAAGACACACAGCATGAGGGACAGGACACGGATTGGCATTTTCACTCTCGCATCTGAATCGGTAGTGCGCTGTCAGTCGGCTGCGGGGCGCACCTAGGGGTCCGGGGCAGGGCCCGAGAAGCGGTCATCCATGCGCCACGTCCGTGACGTGCCGACCGCCTTCGGTGCAGCTCCTGACAAAGGAATCCACCCCTTCCGGGCTGGACAGCACGGCCCACATCGCCACCGGGTCGTGGAACCGGCCGACGAACGCGTCCGCGATCTGCTTGTCGCCGGCCGCCCGGCCGAACAGCTCCATGACGTGCGGCGGGGGCGGCGCCAGGAAGGCGTTGCTCCACTCGACGACATGGCGTGCGTGGTCCCACAGCCGGGCCGACGCGTCGCGGCAGAACGCGTCGTCGAGCGGACCGGTGGCGGAGGCGATGAGATCGGCCAGCGCGAACGCCGTGTGCGAGCCGAGGTTGGCGCCCTGGGCGGTGAGCGGATCGTTGGTGATCCAGGCGTCACCGATGGCCAGGGCGCACGTGCCGTCGGCGAGGCGCGCCCATCCCCGGCGGACGGTCGGCGTGACGCCGCCCTGCGCCAGTTCGCCCGGTGCGACGAGGCCGAACCGCGCGGTGTCGACGCGTTCGCGCAGACTCGGCGCGTACGCGGCCAGCAGACGCAGCACCTCGCGGTGGAAGCCGGCCGGATCGGCGGCGGCGTCCAGGTGGGCGGGCGCCTCCAGCGGGCCGCCCGGCACCGCCTCGAAGGCCAGCACGTGGGCCGGACCGAGGCGGGACAGGAACGGTATCCGCAGGATCTCCCCGATCCCGGGCAGGAAGTGGATGTCCAGCTCGTGCGGGACGTCCTCCCGGATGCCGTGGTAGAAGCCGCTGCACAGGATCCGCTGGGGTGTCGTGTGGGGCGACCGCTCGGGGTCCACGGGGAACAGCTCCCGCATGGACCGGTCGCCGTTGGCGACCACCACCAGGTCGTGCCGACGGGCGACCTCGTCCACCACGACCGGGCCGATCCGTACGTTCCCGCCGCGCCGGGCGAACTCGGTGAGCAGGTGCGGCAGGTAGAGGCGGAAGTCCACCACGCTCGACGGCGGTGCGAGCGCCGCGGCGAACTCCAGGTCGGCGCCCTCGCCGTGGATGGTGATCGCCCAGCTGTGCACCCGGGCGTCGTCGAACTGCCAGGCGTGCACGCCGAGCGAGTCCTCGCGCGCTTGCGTCGGGGCGAACCGGGCGGGGAAGTTCCGCGGCCGCGCCGAGCCGAGCTCTTCGGCGGTCTGCGCGGAGTACAGCGTCACTGGTACGCCGAGCTGCTGGAGGCGTAAGGCCAGTTGCAGCCCGGAGATACCGGAACCGATGATGCCGATGTCGGTCTCGGTGTTGCCGGTGCCGGTGCCGGTGTCGGTCATGCCGTCACCCGCTCGGTGAAGGAGTCCGACCGCAGCTGCTCCGCCAGCCAGACCACGCTCTCCACGGCGTACCCGGCGGCCTCGGGCGAGGCCAGGGCGGAGACGGGGATCAGTACGGGCAGACGCATGCCGGCGTCGACGAGTTCGCCGATCCGGTCGAGTACGGTCTGCCGGCTGCCCGTGATCGCCAGGTCGGCGACCAGCGCGTCGGGCACGACGGCCAGCGCCTGCTCGACCTGCTCCCGCGTCAAGCGGTGCGGCAGCAGGTGCGACAGCCCCTGGTAGTCCTCTCCGAAGGGATGGGCGACGCCGTACTCGCGCCACGTGGCGGCGCCGGCGTGCAGGGCCAGATACCGGATCGCCTTGACCTGGCACAGCTCGCGGGCCGCCTCGTCGGTCTCGGCCACGATGATCGGCACTCCGCCCGCGGCGACGATCCGGTCGGGGTCCCGGCCCGCGGCGACGGCCGCTTCCCGTACGACGGCCCACCTGCGGGCGTACTCGGCCGGCGCCATCAGATCCGACGGTATCCAGCCGTCGCCGTACCGTCCGGCGAGCGCGGTCATACGGGGGCCGCTGCCGCCCACCCAGATCTCCGGGACGCCGCCGTCGGGCGCGCGCAGGTCCATGACCGCCTGGTCCAGGGTGAAGAACTCGCCCTTGAAGTCGTACGGCCCCTTGGAGTCGAAGAACATCCGCAGGATCTGCAGCGCCTCCTCGACGCGGCTCACCTGGCGGTCGTGGCGGATGCCGTAGGGCTGGAGGTTCTCCTGCGCGCCCGCGCCGATGCCGATGACCGGCGGGCGCTCGGTGAACTGAGCCAGCGTCAGCGCGGTCTGGGCCAGCACCGCCGGGTGCCGGCGGTGCGGATCGGTGACCCCCACCGCCAGCCGTACCGGACCGGCGTGCGAGGCGAAGTTGCCGAGCACGGTGGCGAATTCGAGCGACAGGTCGGGGGTCGGGAGCGCCGCCGCCACGTAGCTGAAGTCGGTGTCCCATGCCTGACGCGGAAAGACGTTGATCAAGTGGTCGAACACAAGGAACGTGTCCAGCCCCGCGGAACGCGCGAGGTCGAGCAGACCCCGCCCGCCCTCGACCGGCCCGACGGCGTCCCACGCCAGTCCCACCCTCATACCCCGCTCCTCACAGCCAGTGCTTTCGCGATGAACTCGTCGGCGCCCAAGGGATCGCCGGCCTCAGATGACCTCGACCCGCTGGAGGTGGCGCTTGGTCGGACCGCTGAACGCGTTGCGCCCGTGGATGAGCGAGAAGTTGTCCGCGATCAGGATGTCGCCGGCCTGCCAGTCGTGGTCGTAGCAGTACTCCGGGCGGTGCACGCGCTCGGCGAGCGTGGTGAGGAACTCCTCCACCTCGGACTCGTCGATCCCGTGCACCTTCACGTACACCGGGTTCTTGTACTTCTCCGGCGACAGCGGCTCGGCGAACCGCAGCACGGGCACGCCGGTGGCGGGGTGCTGGGAGACCAGCCGCTCGGTGATCTCGCCGCCGTAGTGCACGACCTTGTCGGTCGAGTACGTCATGCTGATACGGCTCCAGCGCTCGCGCAGCTCGTCGTCCGCGTCCCGGTAGACCCGGGAGGTGTCGGAGAAGACGGTCTCCCCGCCCACGCCCGGAGTCACGTCCAGGCACTGGAAGAAGAAGTAGCGCGGGTCCGCCTCGACGAAGGCGCCGTCCCAGTGGAACGGCACGTCGCCGCTGTCGAACAGGTAGTTCTTCGGGTTCTCCTCGACGACGAGGTCGACCACCTCACCGGGCTCCCACTTCAGGACCTCGCCCCACTGCCGGCAGTAGTCGGCGAAGTCCTGCTTGGGCAGCAGCTGGAAGCCGCGCAGCACCAGGACGCGCGACTCCTCGGTCCAGCGCTTGAGCGTCTCGACCGGGATGTCGTCGATCCGGGCGCCGCCGCCGGCCGCCTCCACGATGCGGCCGAACGGGCGGAGCGGGGTGTGCGTCAGCTTGGTGTGCTCGGTGGAGCCGCAGGGGTAGCTCCGCTGGGTGGACTGTGACGCCGAATTCGACACGGCAGTGCCTTCCTACGATTTGATGGCCGACTGAGGGGCGACGAAGTGGCTCGGGCGACCGTTGCGCCAGACGACGGAGGCTTCGAGTTTCTCCGCGTCCCATTTCTTGACCAGCGAGAGCTTGGCGCCGTCGTCGAGCACGACTCCGTGCCACGGCGTCAGCCACGCGTCCCGGGTCCGCAACAGCCGCACGCCTATCTTCTGCGAATGCGGTGATTGCGGGTGTATGGACAGTCGAACGGCCTCCGGGAACCGCTCGGCCACCACCCGGCTCCAGGCATTGCTCCGGCTGATGGTCTGGTAGGCCAGTTCCTTGGACTCGTTCCGCAGCGCCGTCCGCGAGGCTTTGTCGCCCCTGACGCCCACAGCGTCCTCGAACATGAAGCGATGGATTCCGTTGAAAAGGGATCGGGTGGCGCTGTCGGTGCGCACGTCTTCCTTGAGCTCTTCCACCGACGGGGCGTAGTTGGCTTCGAGCACCTGGCGCAGTTTCGGGTAGTCGACCCCGCCGAACGCGTCGTCGAGCCCGTACAGGTCCAGCGACGAACAGTTGGCCGTCTCGATCATCTCCGCCAGACGCACCCGGTACTCGGTCACCGCGTCGTCGGTCACGCCGACCACGTCACCGAACACGTGGCCGTCCGAGCAGATCGTGATCCGCGCGCCCGCGGGGTGGAAATGGCCGATGTAGTCGCACAGCGACTGGAGGGAGCTGAGCCCCACGTACTCGCCCATGTCCGGGAGCTGCCCCAACACCTTGGTCAGGTTGGGCGACTTGGCCGGGAACGCGGGCAGGACCAGGTGGATCGGCTCCGACCGGCGGATGAAGTGGTCGAGCTTGGCGCGGTGTTCCTCAAGACAGGCCGTACAGGGCGCGGTGAGACACTCCTGACCGTCGACCGCCTCGCCCGATTCCTTCTCGGTCCGCCGGAAGTAGTACAACAGCTTGACGATCTTCTCGGCCAACTCCGTGCGAGATATGTCCTCTATCGGGTGTGTACTCAATTCGACTCCCCCGTTTGAAAAGATGCGGACAAGGAATTGGTTGACGACATGGCGAGGGAAGCGCCCGGCGTTGTAGCTCACCGTCGAGCACCTCGTTGTCGTCACCCAGGGGCCGGCACTGGAAAGGCATCCGAATCGGATTCGACCGTCGGCGCCACATCCCCGACCGATTATCTCGGCTGATCGTCCCGGAAAAGTGCATCGACTTCGGCTCACCCCCAAGACGCTGCTTAGGTTTCCACAGCCCGGAGTGGCCTCGCAATAGCTGACCGATTAGATACGAACACCGACCGATAAGGGAATGATTATGGAGCTCCCGGCGGCAGGTGAACCCACCCTCGTTGTTTCACCGCTGAGGCTTTCGCAACCTCGTGTCATCGCAAGAAGTCCGGTTCCCGCCGGGGGTCGGGCACCGGCACCCAGCCCTCGTCGGAGCGCTTGTACGTCCACCGCGGACCGTCGCGCAGCAGCTCGGCCAGCGCCGCGAGGAACCGCTCGACGTGCTCGGCGGTGGTGCCCAGACCGACGCTGGCCCGCAGGGCGCGGCCGGCCCCGTCGTCGCCGCCCGCCATGTGGTGCACGGCCTGGTGCGCGCAGAACGCGCCGTACCGGATGCCGATCCCGTGCTCCGCGGCGAGCGCGGTGGCGATCAGCTCCTGGTCGGCCGGTTCGCCGGCGCGGTCCGCGAGGGTGAACGACACGACGCCGATCCTGGGGTGGTCCGGGCCCCACATCCCGAGCGGGCGCACACCGGGTATCTCGGCCAGGCCCAGGCGCAGCCGGCCGGCGAGCGCCTCCTCGTGGGCCGTGATCGCGTCCCATCCCGCCGCCGACAGGGTGTCGCAGGCGACGGCCATCGCGTGGGCGCCCACCACGTTCGGTGAACCCGCTTCGTGCCGGTGGGGCAGGTCCGACCAGGTCACGGTCTCCAGGCCGGCGTCCTCGGCCACGCGCGCGCTCGCTCCCCCGCCGGCCAGGTAGGGCTCGGCGGCGGCCAGCCAGTCGGGTGCGCCCACCAGGGCGCCCGCGCCGAACGGGGCGTACAGCTTGTGCCCGGACAGCGCGACCCAGTCCACGCCCAAGGCGGTCGCGTCCAGGGGCCGGTGGGGCACCAGCTGCGCGGCGTCGAGGACCACGCGGGCGCCGTGCCGGTGGGCCACCTCGGCCAGTTCGGCCACCGGCCACACCTCGCCGGTGACGTTGGAGACGCTGGTGATCACCACCAGCCGCGGCCCTGTCGCCGGTGTGGCGGCCAGTGCGTCGTCGAGCACGCGCAGCGCGTCGTCCGGCCCGGTGGGCACCCCCAGCCGCCGGACCTCGGCCTCGCGCCACGGCAGCAGCGCGGCGTGGTGGTCGGTCGAGAACCGGAACACCGTGGTGTCCGGCGGCAACGCGCGCGCCAGGAGGTTGAGCGCGTCGGTGGTGTTGCGGGTGAACAGGACGGCGTCCTCGGGCCCGGCGCCCGCGAAGCTCCGTACCGAGGCCCTGGCCTGCTCGTAGACCCGCGTGGACACGTGGGAGGTGAAGCCCGAGCCGCGGTGCACACTGCTGTACCAGGGAAGCAACCGGTTCACCGCGTGCTGGACGGCGGTGAGGCAGGGCGCGCTCGCCGCGTGATCGAGATTGGCGTGGGATATCTGCCGTCCGTCGACCAGCGGAACGGACAGATCCGCGCCCACGACTCCCGGAATGCGCTCGATGCCGGTGGTCACTATTGGCTCCATCAACATACCGACCCTCCATTGCCTTTGCTTTGGCGTGGCTCCACGTTTTGCACAGCACTGAGCGGACGGTTCCCTTTGTGCGCAAAGAACGCACAGAGTGGTTTCACGGCACGTGAGAAGCGTGAGAAGTGAGCAGCTGGAGGGTGCGACGACGGGCGGCGGACACGGTCGGGCCTCCGGTGTCGCCAAGCCGGCCCCGCGACGTACGACCGGCCGAACGAGCAGCGGCGCAGGCGCTCGTCCCGCGCGGTGGGCGGTGTCCGGCGGATGAACCGCGTGGTGCGGACCGGCGGCGATGCGGACGTGACCACGGGGTCGCCCCCGGATTTAACCCACTGGAAACTCCCCCGCCTCCACTATCCCGGCTCCGCCACAACCGGCAGGTCAGACCCCGAATTCCAAGCGGAATGAACCGATCGGGTGACCCACCACCCTGCCCCGCGCTAGAGTGTGCCCCGCTACAGTGGGGGTCCATGCTGCCATTTGCGCCGTGGCTCGGTCAACGCTTTATCCATTACGCATATACGGGCAGCGTTAAATTAAACATTATGAATCTAGGGGGAGCCGACCATGGAGGATCCGACTGTTCACCAACTGAGACTGCTGCTCACGCTGGCCGAGGAACTCCACTTCAAGCGTGCGGCCAGCAAGCTCTATCTCAGCCAGCCCGCGCTCAGTCAGCAGATCCGGTCCCTGGAGCAGCGACTCGGCGTGCAGTTCTTCACCCGCACCAGCCGCAGCGTCGAACTGACCCCGACAGGGCAGGCGTTACTGCCCTTAGTCCGGAAGGTCGTCAACGCGACGGAGCACCTGCGCAACGCGGCGTCCCGCTCCGCGCTCGGCGACACCCGGCTGAGGCTGGGAGTGTGCGAGAACGTCGCCGCGCTGGAGGCGACCCGCAGCGTGCTCGGCGCGCTCTCCGCCCTGTACCCCTGTATGGGCCCGGAGATCCACGTGCTCGACTTCGTCGAGCAGATGACCGCCCTGGAGAACGGCACGATCGACGCCGCGTTCGCCTACCTGCCGGTACCCGAGGGCATGCACAGCCAGCCGCTGACCACGGAACCGCGCGTGGTGTGCGTCGCGAGCTCGGACCCGCTGGCGACGCGCTCCTCGGTGACGCTGGCGGACCTGGCCGGCTATCCGGTGGTGAGCCTGGCGTCGCAGATGTTCCAGGAGGGCCGGGACTTCTGGGCGGCCGATCCACGCCCGGACGGCACGCCCGTCAACTACACCAGCCACCACGTCACGCGCTTCGAGTCGCTGCTCTCGATGGCCTCCTTCGGCGGCGCGATCGCCTTCGTCCCCTCCGCGGCGGCCCGCCTCTACCCCCGCCCCGACATCCGCTACCTCCCGGTGCGCGACCTGCCGGACTGCACCCTGGGAGTGGTCTGGCCCACGGTCCACCGCGACAAGCCCCAGATCACGGCCTTGGAGGACATCTGCAGACAACTCCACCGCACGGGCCTCCCGACGGGCGACGCGCAGAACCTCACGCCCCTGCTGGAGCTGGAGTCGGCCTACTGCTGACCAGGCCGCTCGCCGTTCGCCGTTCGGGGGTGAGATCCCTGTCCCCCGGCCGGGCATCACACGACGACCGAGGTGACGACGAGGCCGCCCTCTATGAGCCAGCGGCCTCGCACAGCGGTCAGCGGGCCGGTCCGGTGGAGGGAGGCCTCGAAGGTCCGGCGGGAGGGAGTGAAGCGGAGCGTGGCGTCCTCGAAGTCGAGCCAGGAACGGGCCAGCGGGAACCAGGCCTTGTAGACGGACTCCTTGGCGCTGAACAGCAGCCGGTCCCAGTGCACTTCGGGCTCGCGGGCGGCGAGTTCGGCCAGGTGCGGGAGTTCTTCCGGGCGTGTGACGGTCTCCCGCACCCCGTCCGGCAGCGGCAGGTGCGGTTCCGCGTCGATGCCGAGTGAGGCGATCGGCGCTCCCGCCCAGGCGACGGCCGCCGCCCGATAGCCGTCGCAGTGGGTGAGGGCGCCGACCACGCCCTCCGGCCAGAGGGGTTCACGGTTCGGGCCCCTGAGAACCGGCGCCGGAGCGTGCCCGAGCCGGCGCAGCGCGATGCGTGCGCAGTGCCGGGTGGTCGCGTACTCCCGCCGCCGCTTCGGCACCGCGCGGGCGACGGCCGTCTCCTCCTCGGGGAACAGCAGGGCTCCGGCGAGGTCTCCGTACGCCTCCTGGACGGCGACGCCCCGCGGCAGTATCCGCTCGATCACCTCTCGCCCCGTACCCGCCGGGAGGCGGCCGAAGCAAGGAGCAGCGGCAGTACGTCGGCCCGGACCCGGTTCGGTGCGCCGAGCGCCAGGGACTCGACCGCGGAGCGGCGCAGGAACAGCTGCGCCTCACAGTCCAGGGTCAGGCCCCGGGCACCGTGGATCTGGACGCTGTCCCGGCTGGCCTCCTTGGCCAGTTCGGCGGCCATCGCATACGCCTGGGCGGCGCTCAGGCGCGGGTCGTCGCCGGTGTCCGCCTCGCGGGCGGCGACGCGGGTCAGGAGGCGGGCGGCGTCGATACGGGTCGCGTGGCGGGCGAGGGTGAAGGCGAGGGACTGCTGCCGGCCGATGGGGCCGCCGAACTGACGGCGTTCCCGGGCGTGTTCCACCGCGAGCCGCAGGGCGCCCGCGGCGAGGCCGACGAGATAGGCGGCCTGGAGCGTGCGGGCGGAGGCGGCCAGTCGCTGCCAGACGGCGACCGGGTCCGGGCCGAGGTCCAGCCAGGCGAGGACGGGGGTGGCGGCGAGCTCGACGGCGTACGTCTCGCCTCGCCCCAGCTCCTCCTGCCGGCGCAGGCGGACGGTCGGGTGGTCGCGCGGGAGCAGGGCCGTACGGTGCTCGCCCTCGGGGGTGCGTCCGGTGACGAGCAGCCAGTCGGCCTCGGCGGCGCAGGTCACGAACCGCCGTACCGCGCTGACGGTGTCGTCGGCCGCTCCCACGGTGAGGGCGCCGTCCTCGGGGTGCGGGTCGCCGTCCCGGACGGCGGCGGCCACGGACGTGCCGTCCGCGATCTCCTTCAGGAGCCGGTCGCGTTCCGGGCAGGTACGGGAGCGCAGCAGGGTCTCGGCGGCGAGGACGGTGTCGAGGAGCGGCCCCTGGTAGAGGAGTTCCCCCAGCCGTTCCGCGACCACGGCGAGGGCCTCGTGCCCGCCCGCTCCCCCGGGCATCCGGAGCACGCCCAGGTCGGTCAGCGCCCGCCACACCATGGCGCGGACGTCGGCGTCCGAGGTGTCCGTTCCGTGCCGGGGCCGGTCCGCCATGCGCCTGATGAGCGGGGCGAGTTCGTCGTCCAGGACCTCGGTGAGGGTGTGCCGCAGTTCCTCGTGGTGCGGGGCGATGGTGACGTCCATGGCGTGGCGGTTCTCCGGCTGTCTGTCGGGCGGACGGTGGGTGGGTGGGTGGTGATCGGAGCGGGCGGGTGCTCCGGGCGGGGTGAGGGCCGGTCAGGTGAGCAGGTCCAGACCCGCGGAGGCGATCAGGGTGAGCATCACCTCGGAGGTGCCCGAGGCGAGGGTCAGGCCCGGCGCCTCCCGGTACGCCGCCTCCAGGGCCCCCAGGTCCCGCGCCTCCTCGTCGTCGCCCGCGAGGAGGGCGTCCAGGCCCAGGACGTCGGGGAGGGCGAGGGCGACCGAACGGGCCGTCTCGCCTGCCCAGTACTTGGCCATCGCCGAGCGCACCTCGTCGGTGCGGTCGGCGTGGAGGTCGTTCACACAGCGCCAGGCCAGCAGCCGGGCGGCCCGTACCTCGGCGTCCAGGGCCACCAGGCGCGCCCCGTCCCCCTGGTCGAGGGGGGCGGCCCCGCTGTCCACGCGGCCCAGGGCGATGTCGAGCCAGCGGCGCGCCTTGGCCTGGAACTCCACACCGGTGCGCTCCAGACCCAGCACCTCGCCGATGATCCGCCAGCCGTCGTCGACGTCTCCGAGCACGTCCTCCTCGGTCACGTGGATCCCGGCGAGCGTGACCTCGTTGAACCGTTCGTCGCCGATGTTCCACAGCGGTTCGACGCGCACGCCGGGGGTCCGCAGGGGGACGAGGAAGACGGTGATGCCGTGGAAGCGGACCTCTGACTCGGTGGTCCTGGCCGCGCAGAGCGCGAAGTCGCCCAGGTGGGTCTTGGCGCTGTAGATCTTCGTGCCGTGCAGGCGCCAGCCGTCGCCGTCGCGGTCGGCGCGGGTGCGCAGCGCGCTCAGGTCGGAGCCCGCGCCCGGCTCGCTGAAGAGCACCCCGGCGATGCTCTCGCCGCGCGCGATCGGCGGCAGCAGGCGGCTCTTCTGCGTCCGCGTGCCGTAGAGCAGGAGGGCGAGGCCGACGATGTCCACGCTGAGCGTGTGCGCGATGTCGGGGACGCCGTGGGCGATGAGCTCCTCGGTGAGGATGGCCTTCTCGGCGATGCCGGCGCCGGAACCGCCGTACTCATACGGCCAGTTGGGGGCGAGCAGGCGCTGCTCCCCGAGCTTCCGGTAGACGTCGAGGAGGCCGCCCTCGGTGCCGGGCCGGCTGCGTACGGCCGCGGTGGCGGCCCGTACGCCGTCGTCGTCGAGCAGGGCGCGGACCCGGTCCCGGTAGGCGAGCTGGTCAGAAGTGGGCGAGAGCTCCACCGGCCGCACCTCCCCCGGTGGCGCCCGGGGCGGCGGGGGCGGCGGGGGCGGTGAGGGGCTCCGCCTGCTCGAGGGCGCGCAGCATGCCGTCCTCGATGACCTTCGTCAGCACCTCGGGGGCCTGGAGGAAGGCGTAGTGCTCGCCGGGCAGAGTCACCGGGTGATGGCGGCCCGGGGCGGTGAAGCGCGCCCAGCCGCCCATCTGGTCCGGCCGGATCTCGCGGTCCTGCGACCAGCCGATGGCGTGGATGTCGGAGGGCAGGACGACGGGTGTGTCCAGGTGGTACGCCTTGTTGGCGTCCACGTCGGCACGCAGTACGCCCAGGCTCATGTCGATCAGGTCCGGGTGCGGTGTGCCGCCCATGGCCCGGGTCAGCTGGGCGAGTTCCTCGGCCAGTTCGGCGTCCGTCATCCCGAGGAAGCGGCCGAAGGGGCCGTCGTCCGGGGACACCTGCGAGGAGACGAAGAGCGCGGCCGGGGTGGGCAGACCGGCCTCGGCCAGGTGGAGGGCGGTGGCGAAGCCGGGGAGGGCCCCGCCGCAGTGGCCGAAGAAGGCGAACGGCCGGTCCAGGTACGGCAGGAGCGCCTCGGCCAGCGGTCCGGCGAGCTGCTCGTACGTGCCGTAGTGCGGGTCGCGCAGCCGGTTCTCGCGGCCGGGCAGCTGGATCAGGCACACCTCGGCCTGGCCGATGCGGGTCGGCCACCGGTTGTACATCGACGCCCCCACACCGGAGTACGGGAAGCAGAAGAGGCGGGCGGGCGCGTCGCCCTTGGGCTTGCGCAGCAGCCAGCGCTGCGGGCGGGCGGACGGGGGCATGGGGGACGTCACCTCGTGCGGGAAGTCGTCGGATCGGTGGCGAAGGCCTCGCCGGCCATGCCGGCGGCGAGTGTGGTGCCGTCGGCGGGGTCGATGAGGAGGAAGGAGCCCGTGCGGCGGGAGTCGGCGTAGGCGTCGAGCGCGAGCGGCTCGGCGGTACGGATCTCGACCCGGCCGATGTCGTTGGCCACCAGCCGCTCCGGGTCCGGGCGCTGGGAGAGGTCGTCCAGGACGAGGCGGGACGGGATGGCCGCGACGATGGCGGGCACGGTGCGGGTGGTGTGCTTGAGCAGGACCCGCTGGCCCACCGTCAGCGGCTGGTCGGCGACGTGGCAGACCGTCGCCTCGATGTTCCGGCTGGTGGCCGGCGTGGCACCGGTGACGGCGATGAGGTCGCCGCGGGAGATGTCGATGTCGTCGGCGAGCCGGAGCGTGACGGACTGCGGTGCCCAGGCGATGTCCACGGACTCGCCCAGCGCGTCGATCCCCACGATGGTGCTGGTGCGCCCGGACGGCAGGACGGTGATCTGCTCGCCGACGCGGAACGCGCCGGCCGCGATCTGACCTGCGTAACCCCGGTAGTCGGGGAGCTCGGCGGTCTGCGGACGGATCACGTACTGCACCGGGAACCGGGCCGCGGCGCCGGCCGGGTCCCGCTCCACCGGGACGGTCTCCAGGTGTTCCAGGACGGTGGGGCCGCCGTACCAGTCCATGTTGGCGGAGGGTTCCACGACGTTGTCGCCGGTGAGCGCGGAGATCGGGATCGCGGTGATCTCCGGGACGCCGAGCTCGGAGGCGTACGTCGTGAACTCCTCGGCGATCGCGGCGAAGACGGGCTCCGCGTAGTCGACGAGGTCCATCTTGTTGACCGCGAGGACGACGTGCGGGACGCGCAGCAGGGCGGCGACGGCGGCGTGGCGGCGGGTCTGCTCGACCACGCCGTTGCGGGCGTCGACCAGGACCACGGCCAGCTCGGCGGTCGAAGCGCCGGTGACCATGTTGCGGGTGTACTGCACGTGCCCGGGGGTGTCGGCCAGGATGAACCGGCGCCGGGGGGTGGCGAAGTAGCGGTAGGCCACGTCGATGGTGATGCCCTGCTCACGCTCGGCCCGCAGACCGTCGGTGAGCAGCGCCAGGTCCGGCGCCTCCTGGCCACGGGAGCGCGAGGCGTGCTCCACGGCCTCCAGCTGGTCGGCGAGGACCGACTTGGAGTCGTGCAGCAGCCGGCCCACCAGCGTGGACTTGCCGTCGTCGACGGACCCGGCGGTCGCGAAACGCAGCAGGGTGGTGGCGGCCAGCTCGGAGACCGGCTGCTCGGTGGACGTGCTCATTAGAAGTACCCTTCGCGCTTGCGGTCTTCCATCGCGGCCTCGGACAGCTTGTCGTCGGCGCGGGTCGCGCCCCGCTCGGTGAGTCGGGAAGCGGCGATCTCGGCGATCACGGCGTCCAGCGTGGTGGCGTCGGAATCCACCGCGCCGGTGCAGGACATGTCACCGACGGTGCGGTAGCGGATCAGCCGCTTCTCCACGGTCTCGGTGTCCTTGGGCCCGCCCCACTGGCCCGCCGTCAGCCACATCCCGCCCCGGGCGAACACCTCACGCTCGTGCGCGAAGTAGATCTGCGGAAGCTCGATCTTCTCCCGCTGGATGTACTGCCACACATCCAGCTCGGTCCAGTTCGACAGCGGGAACACACGCACGTGCTCACCGGGAGCGTGGCGGCCGTTGTAGAGCTGCCACAGCTCCGGGCGCTGGCGGCGCGGGTCCCACTGCGAGAACTCGTCACGCAGCGAGAACACCCGCTCCTTGGCGCGGGCCTTCTCCTCGTCACGCCGGCCGCCGCCGAACACCGCGTCGAAACGGTGCTGCTGGATCGCCTCGGTCAGCGGCACCGTCTGCAACGGGTTACGCGTCCCGTCCGGACGCTCGCGCAGCTTCCCGGCGTCGATGTACTCCTGCACGGAAGCCACATGCAGCCGCAGCCCGTGCTGGGCGACGACACGGTCGCGGTACTCGATCACCTCGGGGAAGTTGTGCCCGGTGTCGACATGCAGCAGCGTGAACGGCACCGGCGCCGGCGCGAACGCCTTCAACGCCAGATGCAGCATGACGATGGAGTCCTTGCCACCGGAGAACAGGATCACCGGCCGCTCGAACTCACCCGCCACCTCACGGAAGATATGAACGGCCTCCGACTCCAGCGAGTCCAGGTGGCTCAGGGCGTAAGGCGATTCGGTCCTGCGGTGTTCGGGGACGACGAGGGTCATTCCGGCCTCCTCGCGACGATGAGGGTGTGGAGCGCGGCAGCGGACTGCGCGACGGACTGGTTCTGGGACTCGATCCGCAGATCGGGCGTCTCGGGCTCCTCGTACGGGTCGTCGACCCCGGTCAGGCCGCTGATCTCGCCCGCGGCCTGCTTGGCGTACAGCCCCTTCACATCCCGTACGGAGCACACGTCCACCGGAGTGGCCACGTGCACCTCCAGGTACGGGGTCCCGGACGCCCGGTGGCGTGCGCGGACGGCCTCGCGGCCGGCGGCGTACGGGGCGATCACCGGTACCAGGACGGTGACGCCGTTGCGCGCGAGCACCTCGGCCATCATGCCGATCCGCTGCACGTTGGTGTGCCGGTCCTCGCGGCTGAAGCCGAGGCCCGCCGAGAGGGTGCCGCGGATCTCGTCGCCGTCGAGCACCTCGACCCGGCGGCCCTCGGCGCGCAGGGATGCGGCCACCGCGTGGGCGATGGTGGTCTTGCCGGAGCTCGGCAGGCCGGTGAGCCACACCGTGGCGCCGGGCCGGCAGGTGCAGATCGCCTCGTGTTCCGCGGGCTCGCGCGGCGCCGCGGTCTGCTGAATGATCGTCATCTTCCTTTGCTCCGTTCTCACACGGCCAGCCGGTGGGCGCGCAGCTCTTCGTAGAACGGCAGGTGGTGGTCGAGGTAGCCGGAGAGCACGGGGTGCTCGCGCACGTCGACACCGGCCGTGCGGCGCGGCGCCGCGGAGAAGCCGCTGCTCACGCTCACGTCGTTGTGCCAGCGCTCGCTGGGCGCCCATTCCGGCCGGGACTCCGGCTGCCAGGAGAGCGTGTCGGCCCGGTACGGGATGCCGACGGCCTCGGAGTAGGCCTCGACGACGCGGGCCGGGTCGGCGGCCAGGTCGTCGCCGTCGATCACGACGGGGGTGGTGCCGGTGAGCTGCCGGATCCGCTCGAAGAGCTCGTACTGTGCCTCGAATCCGATCTGGTGGAGCCGTACGCCCGGATTGACCGCGTGGTACGAGGCGATGGTCTCGGCGGGGTGCCGGATGATGAAGGTGTGCACCGCGTCCTCGGCGAGGAAGCGCTCGTCGGCGAGGACTCCGGCGTACCGCTCGTCGGTGGTGTCCTTGAAGAACAGCGGTGCGCGAGCCGCCATCTTCCGCATCTCCGCGAGGAGTTCGGTCTCGGACTGCGCGTACGAGCCGTCGACCTCGACCTTTCCGAACTCGGCCAGGTAGGAGAAGGGCTCGTGCAGCACGGCGAAGTCACCGCGCTCGCACATCATGCGGAAGAACGCGGTCGATCGGCTGCGCGGGGCACTCCACAGTGCCAGGACATTCGCTCGGGATGCGAGGTCGCTCACAAGTCTTCCCTCTCACGGGCACATGGGCTGGGCGGCCGGCGGGCTCACGGCGGCCGTGGGTCCTGCGGATCCTCACGGGCGGACCGGGCCGGCTCGGTGGGCCAGTCAGGCACGGCGCGAGCCGGGCTGTAAAGGCGCGGACGGCCCGCTCGGGCGAAGAGGGACACAGTGTCGACGTGGCGTCCATGGGGGGCTCGGACGCGTCGACGTGCCGTGCTGTCCGGGGGACGGGCCATCAACGCCACTCGGCGTCCGCACTCATCACGGCGATGGACGCAGGCAGGGGGGTCGGACCGCTCTACTGTCCTGCGATCCATTGGAGATCCGGCCCCGGCAAGCGGGGCCCGCACGATCTCGGAAAGGAACAACCCACCATGGTCACCTGTCCTGAGTGCGAGAGCCAGACCGCCCTCGCCGAGCCGCCGAAGGCGGGCGAAATCATCGAGTGCCGCGACTGCTCCAGCGAGCTCGAGGTACTCACGGTCGCGCCGCTGCAGGTCGCACTCGCTCCCGATGTCGAGGAGGACTGGGGCGAGTGAGTCACGCCACGCGCCCGGCCGCCTCCGCGCCGATCGCCGTCGTCGCGTCCCGGCTGCGGGCCGACGAGAAGCGCATCCTGGAGGTCTTCGAACGCCGGGGTATCGCCTACGAGTTCGTCGACAGCCGGGCGTTGTGGCGGATGCTTCAGAAGCCCGGCACGCCCTGGCCGATCGTGCTCAACCGCGAGATCGGCCAGGCCCGTGCCCTGTACGCGGCGCGGCTCCTGGAGGCGGCCGGCTCGACCGTCGTCAATCCGGCCCGTGCGATCGATGTGTGCGGGGACAAGTTCCGCACCTCGGTGGCGCTGCGCGACGCGGGGCTGCCGACGCCGCGCACCGCTCTGGCGCTGACGCCGGAGGCGGCGCTCGACGCTCTGGAAGAACTCGGTTATCCGGCGGTGGTCAAGCCGCTGACCGGCTCGTGGGGGCGGCTGGTGTCCCGGCTGCCCGACCGGGAGACCGCCGAGACGGTCCTGGAGTACGTCGCGGCGCTCCCGGCACCGGTGTCGCACATCGTCTACCTCCAGGAACTGATCGCCAAGCCGGACCGGGACATCCGCGTGATCGTGGTCGGCGGCCGGGCGATCGGCGCCACGTACCGGCGCAGTGAGCACTGGCGTACGAACGTGGCCAGGGGCGCGGTGACGGAGCGGTGCGTACTCACGCCCGAGCTGGAGAAGCTCGCCGTCACGGCCGCGGAGTGCGTGCACGCGGACATCGCCGGGGTCGATCTCGTCGAGGACGCCGATCGCGGACTGCTCGTCCTGGAGGTCAACCACGGCGTGGAGTTCTCCGGTTTCCAGCGGGCCGTCGGTCCGGACGAGCCGGTGGCGGAACACATTGTCGATCACCTGACTGTGAGGGCACGAGAATGCTTCGAGTAGCGGTTGCCGGTGCTTCCGGCTACATCGGCGGCGAGCTGCTGCGGCTGCTGATCGGCCATCCGGAGGTGGAGCTGGCGATGGCGTCCTCGGACTCCTTCGCCGGCCGCCGGCTGGATGGCCCGCACCCCAATCTGCGCGGGCGCACCGATCTGACCTTCGTCCCGCACGACACGCTGCGCGAGCGGGCCGGTGCGTACGACGTGCTGTTCCTGGCCATGCCGCACATGAAGACGATGGGCCGGATGGCCGAGTACCTGCGGCTCGCCGGGACCGTGATCGACCTGTCGGGCGACTTCCGGCTGCGCGATCCGGAGGCGTACGCCGAGTACTACGGCGTGCCGCACGCGGCGCCGGAGCTGATCGGCTCCTTCACCACGGGCCTTCCCGAGTGGCACCGCGACGAACTGCGCACCGCCGACCGGATCTCGGTGCCCGGCTGCATGGCCGCCGCCGGCATCCTCGCGCTGCGTCCGCTGACCGAGGCCGGGCTGCTCACGGGCACGGTGCGGGTGGACGCCCGTACCGGCTCCAGCGGCTCGGGCGTGTCCGCGGGGCCCGCCAATCTGCACGCCGAACGCAGCGGCGCCATGCGGCTGTTCGCGCCCACCCGGCACCGTCACCAGGCGGAGATCGCCCAGGCCACCGGTCTGCCGGTGCGCATGACGGCGACCGGTGTGGAGGCGGTACGAGGGGTCCAGGTGCTGGCCCGTGTCCGGCTCGCGGACGGCGTCAGGGAGGCCGATCTGCGCCAGGCGTACCGCAAGGCGTACACGGGCGAGCCGTTCGTGCGGGTCGTCGCCCACAAGCGGGGGGCCTACCGGCTGCCCGAGCCGAAGATCCTCTCCGGCTCCAACTTCTGCGACGCCGGTTTCGTGGTGGACGACGACGGCCGCGAGGCCTCGGTGGTCGGCGCGCTCGACAACCTCGTCAAGGGCGGCGCCGGCAACGCCGTGCAGTGCCTCAACGTGCGCTTCGGCTTCCCCGAGGAGACCGGTCTCGAGTTCCTCGGCCTCCACCCCAACTGACGGACCGATCGAAGCAGGGGACGACAATGCAAGAGACCATCGTGGTCAAGTGCGGCGGCAACGCCGCCGTCGACCCGTGGGCGGTGTGCGAGGACATCGCGCACCTGACCCGTGACCGCCGTCCCGTGGTGCTGGTCCACGGAGGCTCGGCCGACATCGAGGACCTCGCCGGCCGGATGGGCGTGCCCGGGCGCCGCCTGACGGCGCCCGACGGGGTCTCGGCCCGCTACACCGACGCCGCCACCCTGGAGGTCGTGCACCTGGCACTGGCCGGCCTCGCCAAGCCCCGGCTCCTGAAGGCGCTCGCGGACGCCGGAGTGTCGCCGGTCGGGCTGACCGGGCTCGACGGCGGACTGCTGCGGGCCCGCCGCAAGACGGGGCAGCGTGCCGTCGTGGACGGTCGCAGGATCATCGTGCGCGACGATCACAGCGGCCGGATCACCGAGGTCAACTCCGGGCTGCTGACCTCGCTGCTCGCCGCCGGCCATGTGCCGGTGGTGTCGCCGCCGGCGCTGGCCGAGGACAACCGGCCGGTGAACACCGACGCGGACCGGGCCGCGGCCGCCGTCGCGGCCGGTCTCGGCGCGGACGTCCTGGTGCTGCTCACGGGCGCGCCCGGGGTGCTCGCCGACCCGTCCGACGAGAGTTCGGTGCTCCCGGTGTGCCGTGTGCCCGCCGCGGGGCCGCCGCCGTTCACGGGCGGCGGGATGGGCCTCAAGCTCGTCGCCGCCCGCGAGGCGCTGCAGGGCGGCGTCGGCCGGGTCCTGATCGCGGACGGCCGGTGCCCCGAGCCGGTGCGCGCCGCGCTCGCGGGCCGGGCGACGCGGGTCGTCCTGGACGACGCGCCCGCCGTGCTCGCGGTCAGCGGTGGCGCGGCCGGGGCGGGGGCAGGCCGATGAGCGACCAGCACACGGGCTCCGACGGGGGCCCGGCCGGCGCGCGCTCCGAGGCGTACGCCGTCGGGCTGCTGCGCAGCATGCTGCAGATCCCCTCGCCCTCGTACGGAGAGCAGAAGCTCGCCGCGCACCTGGTGCGCAGCATGAGGGAGATGGGTTTCTCCGCTCGTGTGGACGCGGCGGGCAACGCGGTCGGCGAGATCGTCCGCGGCAGCGGGCCGACGGTGATGCTTCTCGGTCACATGGACACGGTGCCGGGCGACATCCCGGTGCGCATCGAGGACAACCGGCTGTACGGGCGCGGCGCGGTGGACGCGAAGACGCCGCTCGCGACGATGATCTGCGCGGCGGCCGACGCGAGCGCGTTCCGCGGCAGGATCGTGGTGGTCGGCGCGGTGGAGGAGGAGACTCCGCTCTCTCGTGGCGCGATGCACGTCAGGGAGACCCACGAGCGCCCCGACGCACTGATCATCGGGGAGCCGAGCGGCTGGGAGACGGTCGTCCTCGGCTACAAGGGCAAGCTCGACCTGCGCTACCAGGTGCGGTGCCCGTCCACCCATCCGAGCAATCCGGTGCCGAAGGCGTCCGAGCTGGTCTGCGAGGCCTGGCCGGTGCTCCTTGAGCTGCTCGGCCCGGACGTGGGCCACGGACGCTTCGACACGCCAGGACCGACGCTGGTGTCCGTATCGGGCGACATCACCGAGGCCGAGGCCGAGTTCAGCGTCCGTACCCCGATCGGCTACGACTCCGAGGGTCTGGTGGCGCGGCTCGCCGAGCGCCTGGACACCGAGCGGGGACGGCTCCAGGTCGTCAACTCGGTGGCTGCCGTCCGGGTGGGCCGCGCCGACCCGGTGGTACGGGCGCTGTCCGGGGCCATCCGGGCGCAGGAGGCGCAGCCGGTGCTGAAGGTGAAGACCGGCACCTCCGACATGAACACGCTGGCCGAGAAGTGGGACGTCCCGATGGCCACGTACGGGCCGGGGGACAGCCGTCTCGACCACGCCGACGACGAGCACGTCCAGCTGAGCGACTTCCTGCGCGGCGTCGACGTGCTCACCCGGGCGCTGGTGGACCTCGGAGAGCGGCTGGCGCCGCGTACCGAGCCGTCGGCGCGCCGGCTGTCCCTCATCGGCACCGCAGCGGAGGCGTCGACCGCGATCCACCCCTCGATTTCCGCCATCTCTTCCCCCTCCGCCATTTCTTCCCCATCCGCCGCTTCTTCCCCTTCCGCCACGGACGGTGCATCCGCGTGACAGTGACAGAGCTGACCCTGCGACAGCACGCCCAGACGGTCCGCGAGATGATCGTGGACCTGTGCGCCAACCCCGAAGGGGGGCATCTGGGCGGCTCCATGTCCCTGGTGGAGATCCTGGTGACCCTCTACCACCGGGTGCTGCGCATCTCCCCCGACGCGCCGGACGCGCCGGACCGCGACCTGCTCGTGCTCAGCAAGGGCCACGGGGCGATCGGCCTGTACGCGGCCCTCGCCGAGCGGGGCTTCTTCCCGCGCGAGCTGCTGGCCGAGTACGGGATGCCGGACAGCATGCTGACCGCGCACCCGAATCCCGCCGTGCCCGGTGTCGAGATGCCGACCGGTTCGCTCGGCCACGGCCTCTCGCTCGGGGTCGGTTTCGCCCTCGACTTCCGTCTGACGGGCAGCGACCGGCGCTGCTTCGTCGTCCTGGGGGACGGCGAGCTCCAGGAGGGCTCGGTGTGGGAGGCGGCGATGGCCGCGTCCACGCACCGCCTCGACCGGCTGGTGGCGATCGTGGACCGCAACGGGCTGCAGATCACCGGATCCACGGAGGCCACGGCCGGCCTGGAGCCGCTCGCGGACCGGTGGCGCGCGTTCGGCTGGAACGTGCTGCAGGTCGACGGGCACGACACCCGTCAGCTGTACGCTGCGCTCGGCGACGCGCCGCGGGTGCCGGGCCGCCCCACGGTGGTCCTGGCGCGCACCGTCAAGGGCAAGGGCCTGCCGCAGGTGGAGGGCCAGGCCCGCAGCCACTACGCCCGGATGGCCGGGCGGCAGCACAAGAGGGCGCTCGCGGTCCTGCGCGCCCAGGCCACGCGTGAGGAGCCCACGACATGACCGTGACCATAGCCGACCGGACAGCCGTCCCCTCGCCCGAGCGGGCCGCGGACGCCGTCGCCTGCGCCCCGGAGCCACGGCCCGGCCGCGAGGTGTACCGGGACACGCTCGTGGACCTGCTCGCGGCAGACCCACGGCTCGTCTGCCTCGACAGCGACACCGGCCTGTTCTCCCCCGTCGACTGGGGCGCGGCCGCTGACCGTTACGTCAACCTGGGCATCGCCGAGCAGAATCTGATGGGCGCGGCCGCGGGCCTGGCACGGTCCGGCCGTATCCCGTTCGTCAACACCATGGCGACGTTCGCCGCGTCCCGCGCGGTCGAGGCCGTGAAGCTGGACATCGCGCTGAACAACCTGCCGGTGCGCATCGCCGCCACCCACAGCGGTCTGTCCGCCGGTCATCTCGGGTCGACCCATCACGCCCTGGAGGACCTGGCCGTGATGCGGATGCTGCCGAACATGACGGTCCTGGTGCCCGCCGACGCGGCCGCCACCGAGGAGCTGGTGCGGGCGTGCGTGGACCTGCCGGGTCCCGTGTACCTGCGCCTGGGCCGCGGGGCGACCGCCGATCTCGGACCGGGGCTGCCGCCGCTGCGGATCGGGCGGGCACAGCCGCTGCGCGAGGGTGAGGACGTGACGATCGTCGCGACCGGCCCCTACCCGGTGCTCGCGGCCCTGGAGGCCGCCGACACGCTGGCCGCCGAGGGGATCTCGGCCGCGGTCCTCAACATGCACACCGTCAAGCCGCTGGACGTCGAGGCGTTGCACGCCGCCGCGCGGACCACCCGCGCGATCGTCACCGTCGAGGAGCACTGGGCGTCGGGCGGGCTCGGCTCGGCGGTCGCCGAGGTGGTGGCCGAGCTGGGCGCGGGCTGCCCGGTGCGCCGGGTGGCGGTCGCCGACCGGTTCGCCGCCGGCTCCGGCGGGCAGCGCCACCTCCTGGAGCGCAACGGCATCACGGCCACGGCCGTCGCCGAGCGGGCCCGCGGCGCGCTCCGCGCCCGTACGGCCTGACCCGCCCGCTCGGCCGGCCCCGCCGGCCCTCACATCAAGCGTCGTATTTCCCATGCCGTGGCCCGGCACAACCGGCCCACGGCGGACATCACCGCTACCGGAAAGGCACAACTCCGTGTCCGATCCTTCCTGTTGCACGAACGAAGAAGACGTGGACGCCCGCTACCGCGAGTTCCCACTGACCGAGATCCAGTACGCGTACTGGGTCGGCCGCGGCCCCAACTTCGTCCTGGGCAACGTGGCCCCGCACGCCTACTTCGAGCTGGAGGGGCGCCGTCTCGACCCGACGGTCCTCACCCGGGCCTGGCGCCGGCTGATCGAACGCCACGACATGCTCCGCGCGGTCGTCGCCGAGGACGGGCAGCAGCGCGTCCTCGCCACGGTGCCGGCCTTCGAGATCCGCTGCACGGATCTGCGCGAGGTCTCCCCCGAGGTGCGCGAGCACACCCTGGACGAGATCCGCGAGGAGATGTCGCACCACGTCTACACGGCCGCCGACTGGCCGCTGTTCGACATCCGCCTGACGCGGCTGCCCGACCACGACCGGCTGCACATCAGCCTCGACCTGCTCATGGTCGACCTGGCCAGCATCACGCTCCTGTTCAGCGAGTGGAGCGCGCTGTGCCAGGACGAGCAGCTCCAGCTGCCGCCGGTCGACGTCACCTTCCGCGAGTACGCCCTGGCCCTGGAGGAGGGCACGCAGGCGCCGCGCCACAAGAAGGCGTACGAGTACTGGACCTCCCGCGCCGCCACGCTCGCCCCGCCGCCGGACCTGCCGCTGGCGAAGCCGCCGGTGAGCGTGCACAAGCCGCGGTTCAGCCACCGTGAGTTCCATCTGCCCGAGGCCGACTGGCGGCGCCTGCAGGAGCGGTGCGAGGAGCGCGGTCTGACGCCGACGGCCGTGCTGGCCACCGTGTTCTCCGAGGTGCTCGCGGCCTGGAGCGGTACGCGCCGCTTCACCCTCAATCTGACGCTGTTCAACCGGCTGCCGCTGCTCCTGACCGACAACGGCTCGGGCCACAAGACCGTCCACCCCCATCTGCGGCGGGTGGTGGGCGACTTCACCTCCATCTGTCTTCTGGAGATGGACGCCGCGGGCGGCCGGCCGCTCGCCGACCGGGTGGAGTCCGCCCAGCTCCAGCTGCAGCGCGATCTGCGCCACCGCCACGTCAGCGCCCTGGAGACACTGCGCGAGCGGCGCCGGCTCGGCCTGCAGAACGGCTTCGAGACGATGCCGGTGGTGTTCACCAGCGGCCTGGGTACGGCCGCCGACGTGTCGCAGGCCATGCGGTACTTCGGTGACATCAGCTACCGGATCAGCCAGACCCCGCAGATCTGGTTCGACCACCAGGTCGTCGACATCACCGGCACCCTCAACCTGACCTGGGACTGTGTCGAGGAGCTGTTCCCCGAGGGGATGCTCGACGACATGTTCGCCGTCTACACCTCGCTGGTGGAGCGGCTCGCCGTCGACGACGCCCTGTGGGAGCAGGAGCTGTCCGTCACCCTGCCGGCCGGGCAGCTCGCCGCCCGTGAGGCCGCCAACCGCACCGAGGGGCCGCGGCCCGCGGGGCTGCTGCACGAGCCGTTCCTGGCGCGTGCCGCCGAGCACCCCGACCGCGCCGCCGTGCTGACGAGCGCGGGCGCCATGACGTACGGCGAGCTGGCCGGGCGCGCCGCCGAGGTGGCCGCCCGGGTCGGCGCGCACACCGCGGACGAGGACCAGCGGGACCGTCTCGTGGGCATCACGCTGCCCAAGGGCGCGGACCAGGTCGCCGCCGCGTACGGGGTGCTGATGGCCGGCAGCGCCTATCTACCGGTCGGCCCCGCGCTGCCGGCGGGGCGCCGTGCCCGCATCCTGGCCGACGGGCGCGCCGCCGCCGTGGTCACCGACGCCGTGCTCGACGGGACCCTGGAGTGGCCGGCGGATCTGCCCCGGGTCATGGCGGACTCGGCGACCGGCTCCGCGGACCGGGCGGAGGCGGGTCCGGCGGCGGCCGCCGATCTGGCGTACGTCCTCTACACCTCCGGGTCGACCGGCACCCCCAAGGGCGTCATGATCGAGCACCACGCGGCGCTCAACACGGTGACCGACGTCAACGAGCGGTACGGGGTGGGGCCCGACGACCGGGTCTTCGGCCTCGCCGACCTGGGGTTCGACCTGTCGGTCTACGACCTGTTCGGCACCCTGGCCGCGGGGGCGACGCTCGTGCTCCCGGACGCCGACATGCGTTCCGAACCCGCCCACTGGGCCGAGGTGATGGGCCGGCACGGCGTCACCGTGTGGAACTCGGTGCCCGCCCAGATGCAGATGCTCGTGGAGCACCTGGAGGCGGGCGCCGCCGAGATACCGGAGACCCTGCGCCTGGTCATGCTGAGCGGCGACTGGATTCCGGTGGACCTGCCGGAGCGGATCCGCGCGCTCTGGCCGGACGTGCGGATCATCAGCATGGGCGGTGCCACGGAGGCGTCGATCTGGTCGATCCAGCACCCGGTCGGCGAGGTCGAGCCGGGCGCGCGGAGCATCCCGTACGGCACGCCGATGCGCAACCAGTCCTTCCACGTCCTGGACCCGGCGTTCGAGCCCTGCCCGGTGTGGACGGCCGGCGAGCTGTACATCGGCGGTGTGGGCCTGGCCCGCGGCTACTGGGCGGACGAGGAGCGCACGGCCGCGGCCTTCGTCACCCACCCCCGCACCGGCGAACGGCTCTACCGCACCGGTGACTTCGGCCGCTATCTGCCGGACGGCACGATCGAGTTCCTGGGCCGCAGGGACGGCCAGGTGAAGATCAACGGGCATCGGGTGGAGCTCGGCGAGATCGAGTCCACGCTGACCCGGCACCCCGCTGTCGACGCGTCGGTGGTGGTGAAGTCCGGCGAGGACCGCGGAGGCGCCGCCCGGCTGCTGGGGTACGTCGTGCCGAAGCGGGAGGACGACTCCCTCTTCGTGACCGAGCAGGCCGATCCGGAGCTGAGCCGGGACGCGTGGGAGGCCGTGTGCGGCGCCGCCGCGCTGCCGGCGGCGGGCCCGTCCCCGGAGGAGCTCGCCCGTGCCTGGGCGGTGCTCGACGAGATCACCGTCACCGCGACGGCCGCCGCCTTCCGCTCCCTCGGGCTGCCGCACACGGCCGGGGCGGCGTTCGCCCCGGAGGCGCTGCGCGGTCTGGGCATCGCCCCGCGCTACGAGCGCTGGCTGGTGCGGGCCGTACGCAACCTGGAGCAGGCCGGCTATCTGCGGCCGGCCGACGGCGGGGGCCTGGAGGTCGGCCGGGAGCTGCCCGCCGGGCTGCCGCCGGAGCTCGCGGAGCGGGCGCGGCGGGTGCTGGCCGAGGTCCTGGAGATCCCCGAGGACGTCACCGCGTGGATGCTGGCACTGGCGGGGGACGTCGCGGGCGTGCTGACCCAGTCGGTGCACTCCGCGGAGCTGTACGCCTCCGACCGTACCCCCGGCATCTACGAGCGGCTGTTCGGCCCGACGTACGTGACGGCGACCGAGGCCGTGCGGCGCCTGGTCGGCCGGTGGCCCGGGGAGCGGGCCCTGAACGTGCTGGAGGTCGGCGCGGGATACGGGTCGCTGACCCGGCATCTGCTGCCGCTGCTGCCGGCGGAGCGCACGGAGTACGTCTTCACCGACGTCTCCCGCTACTTCACCGACAGGGCGCAGACCGCCTTCGAGGCCTACCCGTTCCTGCGGTGCGAGCTGTTCGACCTGGATCTGCCGCCGGAGGCGCAGGGCTTCGAGGACCAGGCGGCGGATCTCGTCGTCGCCGCGAGCGTGCTGCACGACATGCGGCGCATCCGCCGCACCCTGAAGGGGCTGCGCGCCACGATGGCGCCGGGCGGCGCGCTGCTGCTGGTCGAGCAGACCACGTTCCATCCGTGGTTCGACCTGGTGATGGGGCTCCAGCAGGGCTTCGACAGCTTCGAGGACACGGAACTGCGCGACGGGCACTGCCTGCTGAGCCGGGAGCAGTGGAACGAGGAGCTGGCGGCGGCCGGGTTCACGGACGCCGAGGTGCTGACCGTCTCGGGCGGCCCGGGCTCGGTGGGCTTCGACGTGATCGTGGCCCGCGCGCCGCGGAGCCGGCGCCGCTTCCACCCGGAGGCGCTGCGCGCGTTCGCGGCGGAGCAGCTGCCTCAGCACATGGTGCCGGCCCAGCTCTTCGCCCTGGAGGAGCTGCCGCTGAGCGCGACCGGCAAGGTCGACCGGGCGGCACTGGCCAAGGTGGGCGCCCGCGGCTCGGCGCGCGGCCGCCCGGCCCGCCCGCCGCGGACCGACCGGCAGCGCAAGCTGGTCGAGATGTGGCGGGAGGTCCTGGGCCTGAACCAGGTCGATCTCGCGGACGACTTCCTCGAGGCGGGCGGCGACTCGCTGCTGGCGGCCCGTCTGGTCGCCAACCTCCAGTCCGCGTTCGGTGTGCCGGTGTCGGTGGGCACGGTCCTGGAGTACACGACGATCGAGGCACTCGACAACTACCTCGGACAGCTGCTCGGCCCGTCCGAACTGCTGGGAGAGGAGAAGTGACGGTGGGCTCGACCGTACGACAGGAGCCGGCGCCGGCCGCGGAGCGGGGTGGGGACATGCCCGATCAGGAGCGGGTCGTCGCCTGGATCGTGGAGTTCCTCGCGGAGACGCTGGACGTCGCACCGCACGAGATCGACCCGGCGACGCCGCTCGACCACCTGGGGGTGGACTCCGCGACGACGCTGGTGATCTGCGCCAGGCTCCGGGAGGAGCTGGGGCTGCACGTGCGGCCCAGGGAAGTGCTCGACAACTACTCGGCGGACGCGCTGGCCAGGTATCTGGCCGGGCCCCGCACCTCGGAGGTCTGAACCGATCATGCAGTACACCGCGTCGCCCCGCTGGCTCGTCAGCGGGGCGCCGCGGCCTTCCGCCCCCCAGCTCTACTGTTTCGCTCACGGGGGCGGCTCGGCCGCGGAGTATCTGCGCTGGGCCCGGACCATACCGGGTGCCGGTCTGCACTGCGTACAGCTCCCGGGGCGCGGTTCGCGCGCCGCCGAGGAGCTGCCCGCGAGCCTCGACACCCTGGTCGAGGCGTTCGTCGCCCAGGTGCCGCTCGGGCCGGGGCCTTTCGTGTTCCTGGGGCACAGCCTCGGGGCGCTCGTCGCGTACGAGGTGACGCGCCGGCTGCGTGACCTCGGCGCCCCCGCGCTGCCGGCCCGGCTGGTGGTCTCGGGCTTCCCGGCACCTCATATGCCGCGTCCGCACACGGAGTTGCACACCCTGCCGGACGCCGAGTTGCTCGACGCCGTCTCGCGGCGCCACGGCGGCATCCCGCAGGAGGTGCTCGACTCGCCCGAGCTGCAGGCGCTGACAGTGCCGGCGCTGCGCGGGGACTACCGGCTCCTGGAGACCTACGTGTGGCGGGAGTCGGCCCCGCTGGAGCTGCCGGTGACCGTCTTCGGCGGTCGCGAGGACCGGGTCACGCCGGAGCAGCTGGAGGCCTGGCGGGAGCTGACGACGGGCGAGGTGACCGTACGGCGGTTCCCGGGCGGACACTTCTACCTGCGCGAGCGCCCGGCCGAGGTGCTGCGGGCGCTGGCCGCGGAGGTCAGGGCGGCCCGGGTGCCGGCGGGGACGGGCGGCGCCGCGACGGAGGGGGCGTCGTGCTGACCTTCGCCGCCGCGTCACTCGTCCTGATCATGATCCCGGGCCCGGACCAGGCGTTGATCACCCGTAACGCGCTGGCCGGCGGGCGCGCCGCCGGCCTGCTGACCATGGTCGGCGGGGTGCTCGGCCTCAGTGTGCACGTCACCGCCGCCGCCCTGGGCATCTCCGCGATCGTGGTCGCCTCCGCGACGGCCTTCACCGTCCTGAAGGCGGTAGGGGTCACGTACCTGGTGTGGATGGGCATCGCCACCCTGCGCGGTGCCCGCCGCACTCTGGCGGCGGACGCCGGGGCGGTGCCGGAGGACGGGGCGGCGGACGCGCGGTTCCTGCGGCACGGTTTCCTGTCGAACGCGCTCAATCCGAAGGTCGCGCTGTTCTTCGTGACCTTCCTGCCGCAGTTCCTGCCGGCGCAGGGCCAGGTCCTGCCGCGCGCGCTGCTGCTCTCCGCGGTGTTCGCGGCGCTCTACCTGGCCTGGTTCAGCACCTATGTGGTGGCCGTGGACCGGCTGGGCGGCCTGCTGCGGCGGCCTCGGGTGCGCGGCCGGATCGAGCAGGTCACCGGGCTGCTGCTGATCGGCTTCGCGGCCCGGCTGGCGTTGCAGGGCGGCTGAGCGCACCCCCCATGAGACGACGGTGCCCGGTCGGGAGTCCAACTCCCGGCCGGGCACCGTCGTGTGGGGCGCGGAGGTGACGTCAGTCCCGCTCGCCCGTCACGCAGAACTCGTTGCCCTCGATGTCCGCCAGGACGGTGTGGCTCTCGTGCTCGGCGAGGACCTTCGCGCCCAGGTCCACGAGCCGGGCGATCTCGCTGCTCGCCGTGGCGCCGTCGGACGGGGCGATGTCGAGGTGCACCCGGTTCTTGCCCGCCTTCTCCTCGGGGACGCGCATGAAGTAGATACTCACGCCGCCGGCGGGGTTGCGGACGACGGCCTCGTCAGGGCTGTTCCAGTCGGCCGGCTGCCAGCCGGTGACGGAGGCCCAGAAGGTGGCGAGCTCGGCAGCGTCGGCGGCGTCGATGACGACGTTCTGCAGGGTGCTGGTCATGGTGTGGTGCGTCCTTGCCTGGTCGGGAGAAGCTCAGTTGGCCGTCTTCTGGAGGGATTGTGCCGCGTCCGCGGGCGCGCGGCCGTCGTCGGGCACGACCTCCGACAGGTCGCGCAGCCGGGGCAGCGGCGAGCGGGCGATGAAGAGCAGGGCGAGGAGGGTGCAGCCGCCGACGACGAAGAGGGTGGCGCGCAGTCCGATCAGGCCGCCGAGCCAGCCGCCGAGCAGGGCGCCGATGGCGGCGGTGCCGGTGACGAGGAAGCGGTAGCCGGCGTTGGCGCGGCCGAGGATCTCGGACGCGACCGCGGTCTGACGCAGGCTCATCACCTGGATGTTGCTGACCACGACGCCGATGCCGTTGAGCATCAGCGCGCCGCCGACGATGATCACGGTCGCGATCTTGCCGCCGCCTGCGGCCGGGACGAGCAGCGGCGAGCCGCAGGCGATCACCATCGTGATCATGATGGTCCGTCCGATGCCCCAGCGCCTGCCGAGCCGTCCTGCCACCAGGCTGCCGAGGAAGGCGCCGACGCCGGTCATCGCCATGACGAGGCCGAGGGTGACGGGGCTGAAGCCGAGTTCACGGGTCAGGTAGATGATGAGCACGGCCCACAGCGCCTGGTTGAAGAGGTTGTACGTGGCGGCCTCACCGGCGATCGCCCGCATGTAACGGTTGCGCCAGACCAGCCGGAGGCCCGCGCCGATCCGCGACGCCACGGAGCCCTCGACGGCGGTCCGCGGCGGCGGCTCCTCCGCGCGCCGGATGAACAGCAGCGACACGGCGGAGACGAGGTAGGTGGCCGCGTTCAGGAGCACCGCCACGGGCGCCGAGGCCAGTCCGACGAGCACGCCGCCGAGGCCCGGGCCGCTCGCCTGGGCGAGCGAACGGCTGCCCTCCAGCTTGCCGTTGGCCTCGATCAGGTGCGACCGGCCCACGAGGGACGGGATGTACGCCTGGTACGCCAGGTCGAACACCACGGTCAGGGTCGCGGCGAAGAAGACGATGACGCCGAGCAGCCCGATGCTCATCAGGTCCAGGGCGGTGAGCACCGGGATGAGACCGAGGACGAGCACCCGCCCGAAGTTCGCGACGATCATGATGGGCCGGCGGCGGCTCTGGTCGATCCACACCCCGGCGAGCAGGGTGAACAGCATGTACGGCGCGAACTGGGCGGCGTTGACGATGCCCATCTGGAAGGGGGTGGCGTCCAGCGTGGTGGCCGCCACCAGGGGAATCGCCAGCAGCGAGATCTGGGCGCCGAACATCGACAGGCTCTCCGCGGACCAGAACTTCAGGAAGTCCGGGTCCCGCCAGAGCCCTCCGGGCGCCCGTTCGGTCGACTCGGCCTCGCTCATGCGTCACTCTCCTTGTTCTCTCGACGCACGCCGTCCGCCAGGTCGAGGCGGTGTCGCAGCGCGCGTGCCAGCACTGGCAGATGGGGGTGCTGGAGCAGCGTGTGGTGGGTGCCGGGGACGGTCTCGTGGTCGAGTCCGCCGGTGGCGTGGGAACGCCACCAGGCCAGGTGGTCGGCGGCGTCGGCCGCGGTCCGCGCGCCCTCCGCCGTCAGCAGGGTGACCGGTCCGTCGTACGGCGTCGGCCGGTGTACGTGGTACGCCCGCGAGGCGGCCAGGAAGACCTCGGCGCGGGTGCGGACCTCGTCCCGCACCCCGGCGGGTACGAGGCCGGACCGCTCCAGGAGCGGGAGCAGCTCGTCGACGTGCTCCTGCCCGTCGAGGGCGGGCGGCCGGAGTCCGGTGAGCCCGGCGAGGTCGCGTGTGAACGCGGCGAGCAGCTCGGCCTGTCCGGGCGGGGTCGCCGAGCGGGGCGGCACCCCGGTGTCGAGCAGGGCGACCAGGTCCACCTGCTCTCCCTCGGCACGCAGCAGCGCCGCCATCTCCAGGGCCACGGCTCCGCCGAGCGACCAACCGGCAAGGTGGTAGGGGCCGTTCGGCCGCACCTCGCGCACGGCCCGTACGTAGCGGGCGGCGAGGTCGGCGAGCGTGCCCGCGTCGGCGGGGGCTCCGTCGGACAGCCCGGGGTGTTCCAGGCCGTAGACGGGGGTCTCGGGGTCGAGCAGGCGGGCCAGGGGGACGTACGGGACGACGGAGCCACCGACCGCGTGGACGAGGAACAGCGGCGTCCGACTGCCGGTCGCGCGCAGCGGGACGAGGGGCGAGCGGCCGTCGGCGGAGCGTGCCTCGTGGGAGGTGAGGTGGTCGTCGATGCGGGTGGCGAGGTCTTGCAGGCCGGGATGGACGAACAGGGTCCGCGGTTCCAGAGCGACCTGGAACACATCACGGATCCGCGAGATCAACCGGGTGACCTGCAGACTGTTGCCACCCAGATCGAAGAACCCGTCCCCCGCCCCGATCCGCTCCAACGGAACATCCAGCAACTCCTGCCAGATCACCGCGAGTTCCTTCTCCACCGCCGTCGACGGCGCCCGGAACACACCCCCCGAACCCTCCACCGCGGCCGGCAACCGCGACTGATCCAACTTCCCGTTCGCCGTCAACGGCAACGCGTCGATCACCACCACCTGCGCCGGCACCATGTGCAACGGAAGCCGCTCCAACAACCCCGCACGCACCGCACCACCATCGACCACCACACCCGGCTCGGCCACCACATACGCGATCAACCGCGCCCCAGGAGTCCCCGGACGGTCCACCACCACCCGGCCCTCACCCACACCCGGCCAACGCGCCAACGCATGCTCGATCTCACCCGGCTCGATCCGCAGACCACGAATCTTCACCTGCCGATCCGCACGCCCCAAAAACTCCAGATTCCCATCCTCACGCCACCGCACCACATCACCCGTGCGATACATCCGCCCACCCGAACCCCCGAACGGATCCGGCACAAACCGCTCAGCCGTCAGATCAGCACGCCCCACATACCCCCGCGCCAACCCCACACCCGCAACAAACAACTCCCCCGCAACACCCACCGGAACCGGCTCCAAAGAACCATCCAGCACATACACCCGATGATTCCCCATCGCCCGACCGATCGGCGGCGACGAAACCAAACCACCCGACGGACACACATAATCCACACACGCAACCGTCACCTCCGTCGGACCATAACCATTGTGGAACTCACGCCCACCCACAGCCCAACGATTCACCAACTCCGCAGGAAAGGCCTCCAACCCCACGAACAACGCCCGCAGATCCACCAACACACCCGGATCCAACAAACGCAACACCGCCGGCGGCACATCCGCCACCGACACCCGCTCCCCCACCATCAAACCCTGCAACAACCCCGGATCCAGCAACACCTCACGCGGCGCACCCACCACCACCGCACCCGAACCCAAAGCACCAAAGAAATCAAACACCGACACATCGAACGCCGGATTCGCAAACTGCAACAACCGATCCCCAGGACCGATCCCGAACAACCCCCGCACATTCAACACAAAATTCACCGCCGACCGATGCGACACCATCACACCCTTCGGCACACCCGTCGACCCCGACGTATAAATCACATACGCCAGATCATCAGGCCTTGCACCACACACCACACCGGCCGGTGCCGACACCTCCGGCAGCCCCTCGTCCACACACACGACGGGCATCCCGGCCGGAAGGGAGCGCGCGAGCGCGCGCGTGGTGACCACGACCGCCGGCTCCGCGTCCGCGAGCACCGCCGCCAGACGCTCCCGCGGATACTGCGGATCCAACGGCAGCCACGCACCACCCGCCTTCAACACACCCAGCATCGCCACGGGAAGATCAAGACCCCGCTCCAGGAACACGCCCACAACCCGGCCAGGCCCCACGCCATGCAGCCCACGCAACACCCGGGCGAGCCGAGCCGCCGAAGCGTCCAGACCCGCATACGACAGAGCGCTCCCCGCGAACGTCATCGCCGGCGCCTCAGGCGAGGACGACACCCACCGCTCCACCAACTCGTGCAGCAGCAGACCGTCCTCCTCCCGCACCACCGGAAGCGGATTCCACTCCTCCAGCACCCGCTCCCGCTCCCCCGCGCCAAGCAGCTCCACCGAACCCACCCGCACACCCGGATCAGCCACACCCCGCTCCAACACCGAAGCGAAATGCCCCACCAACCGCTCCATCCGACCCCGCTCGAACAACTCCGTCGAATACTCGACGACGATCTCGAAGGGTCCTTCGGGGTTCTCGATGACGGTGACGCCCAGGTCGAAGCGGGATCCGGCCTCGTGGGTGTCGGCGAAGGGTTCGACGGTGAGTGCGCCGAGGCGGGCGTCGCGGCCGCTGGTGCCGGCGGCCTGGAGGGTGAGGCTGATCTGGAAGAGCGGGTTGCGCCCCGGCACCCGTTCGGGGCGCAGGGCGTCGACGACCATGCCGAAGGGGACGTCCTGGTGGCCGAGGGCGCCCAGGACGGTTTCCTTGCAGCGTCGTACGAGTTCACGGAAGGTCGGGTCGCCGGCCGTGCTGGTACGCAGCACCAGCGTGTTCGCGAACAGGCCGACCAGCGGCTCCACCTCGGAACGGGTCCGCCCCGAGAACACCGACCCCACCGCCAGATCATCCTGACCCGTATAACGAGACAGCACCGTCAGGAAAGCGGCCTGAAGGACGGCGAGGAGCGAGGTCTGTTCCTGTTGGGCCAGGGCCCGCAGCCCCTCGCCCAGTGCCTCGGGGAGCCGGGCGTCGAGCGTGGCTCCCGCCGAGGTGGGCGCGGCGGGCCGCGGGCGGTCGGCCGGAAAGTCGACGACCGGCAGGTCGGCCAGGGCGGTTCGCCAGTGGGCGAGCTGGCGGTCCAGGTCCGCACCGGTCAGGCGTGCCCGCTGCCAGGCGGCGAAGTCGGCGGCCCGCAGCGTGAGTTCGGGCAGGTCGGCGCCCTCGTACAGGGCGGCCAGGTCCTGGAAGAGGATGCCGGTGGACCAGCCGTCGGTCACGATGTGGTGCAGGCTGAGCAGCAGGACGTGGTCCTCGGCACCGAGTCGGAGGAGGTCGGTGCGCAGCAGCGGTCCGGCCGCCAGGTCGAAGGGCCGCACGGCCTCGGCCCGTACGAGCGCGGCGGCGCGGGACTCGCGCTCGGCGTCGGGCAGGCCCGACAGGTCGGTGACGGGGAGCGGCCAGGTGTCGGGGGCGTCGTCGACACGGAGCCGGGGCTCTCCGTCCACCTCGTCGAAGCGGGTACGGAGCGCTTCGTGGCGGGCGACCAGGCCGCGCAGGGCCCGGCCGAGCGCCGCCACGTCGAGCGCGCCGCGCAGCCGCAGCGCGAACGGCACGTTGTAGACGGGGTCCTGCGGCGCGAGCTGGTGCAGCAGCCAGAGTCCCTCCTGCTGGTAGGAGGGGGCGAGGGCGCCGGAGCGGGGGACGGGGACGATACGGTCGGCGGCCGCCTGCTCGGCGCGCTTCTGGCGCATGCGCAGGGCCAGCAGGGCGCGGCGCTTCTCCTCGATGGTGGTCATCAGGCTTCCTCGCTCAGCAGGCGGTCGAGCTCTTCCTCGGACAGTTCCGCGATCTCGGCTTCGAGTTCCGCCTCTTCCGCCCACTGCGTGGTGAGGTGGTCGTCGATGCGGGTGGCGAGGTCTTGCAGGCCGGGATGGACGAACAGGGTCCGCGGTTCCAGAGCGACCTGGAACACATCACGGATCCGCGAGATCAACCGGGTGACCTGCAGACTGTTGCCACCCAGATCGAAGAACCCGTCCCCCGCCCCGATCCGCTCCAACGGAACATCCAGCAACTCCTGCCAGATCACCGCGAGTTCCTTCTCCACCGCCGTCGACGGCGCCCGGAACACACCCCCCGAACCCTCCACCGCGGCCGGCAACCGCGACTGATCCAACTTCCCGTTCGCCGTCAACGGCAACGCGTCGATCACCACCACCTGCGCCGGCACCATGTGCAACGGAAGCCGCTCCAACAACCCCGCACGCACCGCACCACCATCGACCACCACACCCGGCTCGGCCACCACATACGCGATCAACCGCGCCCCAGGAGTCCCCGGACGGTCCACCACCACCCGGCCCTCACCCACACCCGGCCAACGCGCCAACGCATGCTCGATCTCACCCGGCTCGATCCGCAGACCACGAATCTTCACCTGCCGATCCGCACGCCCCAAAAACTCCAGATTCCCATCCTCACGCCACCGCACCACATCACCCGTGCGATACATCCGCCCACCCGAACCCCCGAACGGATCCGGCACAAACCGCTCAGCCGTCAGATCAGCACGCCCCACATACCCCCGCGCCAACCCCACACCCGCAACAAACAACTCCCCCGCAACACCCACCGGAACCGGCTCCAAAGAACCATCCAGCACATACACCCGATGATTCCCCATCGCCCGACCGATCGGCGGCGACGAAACCAAACCACCCGACGGACACACATAATCCACACACGCAACCGTCACCTCCGTCGGACCATAACCATTGTGGAACTCACGCCCACCCACAGCCCAACGATTCACCAACTCCGCAGGAAAGGCCTCCAACCCCACGAACAACGCCCGCAGATCCACCAACACACCCGGATCCAACAAACGCAACACCGCCGGCGGCACATCCGCCACCGACACCCGCTCCCCCACCATCAAACCCTGCAACAACCCCGGATCCAGCAACACCTCACGCGGCGCACCCACCACCACCGCACCCGAACCCAAAGCACCAAAGAAATCAAACACCGACACATCGAACGCCGGATTCGCAAACTGCAACAACCGATCCCCAGGACCGATCCCGAACAACCCCCGCACATTCAACACAAAATTCACCGCCGACCGATGCGACACCATCACACCCTTCGGCACACCCGTCGACCCCGACGTATAAATCACATACGCCAGATCATCAGGAGACACGGCGGGGGCCGGAAGATCCGGCACCTCCACGTCGGCCGGCGGCTCGTCGAGGCACACCACCGGCACGCCCGCCGGCACCGTTCCGGCAAGGTCCCGGGTCGTCACCACGACCGCCGGCTCCGCGTCCGCGAGCACCGCCGCCAGACGCTCCCGCGGATACTGCGGATCCAACGGCAGCCACGCACCACCCGCCTTCAAGACACCCAGCATCGCCACGGGAAGATCAAGACCCCGCTCCAGGAACACGCCCACAACCCGGCCAGGCCCCACCCCATGCAGCCCACGCAACACCCGCGCAAGACCGACAGCGGCGGAATCCAGACCCGCATACGACAGAGCGCTCCCCGCGAACGTCATCGCCGGCGCCTCAGGCGAGGACAACACCCACCGCTCCACCAACTCGTGCAGCAGCAGACCGTCCTCCTCCCGCACCACCGGAAGCGGATTCCACTCCTCCAGCACCCGCTCCCGCTCCCCCGCGCCAAGCAACTCCACCGAACCCACCCGCACACCCGGATCAGCCACACCCCGCTCCAACACCGAAGCGAAATGCCCCACCAACCGCTCCATCCGACCCCGCTCGAACAACTCCGTCGAATACTCGAGCCAGACGCGGAGCTGTCCGTCGGCTGCCTCGTTCACCTGGAAGGCCAGGTCGAAGCGGGAGGTTCCGTTCTCGACGGGGAGGGCTTCGACGGTCACGCCCTCGCCCAGGCCGAACTCGCCGACCATGGCGCCCGTCAGCAGGGTGAAGCTGATCTGGAAGAGCGGGTTGCGCCCCGGAATCCGCTGGGGACGGAGTTCCTCGACGAGCGTGCCGAAGGGGACGTCCTGGTGCTCGAGTGCGCCGAGGACGGTCTGCTGGCAGCGGTGGACGAGTTCGGCGAAGGTCGGGTCGCCGGCCGTGCTGGTACGCAACACCAGCGTGTTCGCGAAGAAGCCGACCAGCGGCTCCACCTCGGAACGGGTCCGCCCCGAGAACACCGACCCCACCGCCAGATCATCCTGACCCGTATAACGAGACAGCACCGTCAGGAAAGCGGCCTGAAGGACGGCGAGGAGCGAGACGCGCTCGGCCCGCGCCCAGTCGCGGACGGCGGGGCCGAGGTGGGTCGGCAGTGGCAGTTCGAGTTCCGCGCCCGCCCAGACGGGGTGGGCGGGGCGTGGGCGGTCGGTCGGGAAGTCCAGGGTGGGGACGCCGTCGAGGGCGGTCCTCCAGTGGGCGATCTGGGCGTCCTGGGCGCCCGCGGCGAGCCGGCGCCGCTGCCAGACGGCGTGGTCCACGGGCTGGGCGACCAGGTCCGGCAGGTCGGCGCCCTCGTACAGGGCGGCCAGGTCGCGGGTGAGGACTCCGACGGACCAGCCGTCGGTCACGATGTGGTGCAGGCAGAGCAGCAGGACGTGGTCGTTGTCGCCGACCCTGAGGAGGTCGGTGCGCAGCAGCGGTCCGGCCGCCAGGTCGAAGGGGGCCCGGGCCTGCGTCTCCACCCAGGCCCGGATGCGCGCTTCCTCGGTCGTGGGGCCGCCGTCGGGGGCGGGCACGGGCGCGGGCACGGTGGCGAGGTCGGTGACGGGCAGAGGCCAGGTGTCGGGCGCCTCGTCGATGATCTGGTACGGCACGCCGCGCTCGGCGTGGAAGCGGGTACGGAGCGCTTCGTGGCGGGCGACCAGGCCGCACAGGGCCCGGCCGAGCGCCGCCACGTCGAGCGCGCCGCGCAGCCGCAGCGCGAACGGCACGTTGTAGACGGGCTCTTCCGGGGCCAGCTGGTGCAGCAGCCAGAGGTGCCGCTGCTGGTCGGAGACCTCGACCGGGCCGGTGCGGTCCACGGGCACGATGCGGTCGCGTGCGGCCGCGTCGGCCCGCTGCCGGCTCAGCTTGGCTTCGAGCAGGGCGCGCTTGATGTCGGCGAGGCCGCCCTTGCCCGCCGCGCCGCCACCCTGATTCGTCATGCTCATCTCTGGAATCCCTTCGAGCCCTTCGAGCCCTTCGACCTGTCCGTGAAGCTATGCGCGCGGTGCGCGGCTCCGCGTCCACTCAGCTGCTGAGCCCGGCCGGTGCGTGTGGACGTGCGGCGTACGTGATGCGGAGGGTGTCGTCGACCGCGGCGAGCGTGGCGTCGAGTTCCCGGTGGCCGGCGGTACGGCCGTACACGATGGCGGCGAAACTCTGGGTGCCCCGGCGCCAGTCCACCGGTTCGCCGGGGCGGCGGACGACCTCCACGCGGACCACTCCGGGGATGCGCCGGGCCTCCTTCGCGCCCTCGACGCGGTCGACGGCCACCGCCGTGACGGGCGGGGGCGCGAAGCGCTGGAAGGCGATCCGTGGCGGCTCGGCTCCGGCGGCGGCCGCGTCGATGCGGGCGGGCACGGGTGCGCCGGCGGCGAGGGCGTTCTCCAGGGCGATACGGAGCATGCCGACGCCGGTGGAGCGGCTGACGAGGTCGTTGACGAAGCCGCCGAGGCGGCCGTTGACCTCGATGAGACGCGGCCCCTCGGGGGTGAGCTTGAACTCGGTGTGGGTGACCCCGGAGGTCACCTCCAGGGCACGCAGCGCCTGGGTGGTGCCGTCCAGGACCGCGTTCGCGGCGGTCTCGGGGAGCGTGCTGGGGAAGAACACTCCGCTCTCGCGGAAGGGTTCGACCAGCGGAAGCTTGCCCGTGATGCCGATGTGGGTGATCCGGTCACCGTCGACGACGGATTCGACCGACACGTAGTCGCCCCAGCGGGCCCCGGCGACGTCGGGGTCGCCGACGAGGCGTTCCTCGGCGATGAGCCGGTCCTCTCCGGCGGCGAGCAGCTCGCCCGCCACGCGGCGGAACTCCTCGGCGGTGGCGACGGGAAAGGTGCTGCGGCTGCCGGCGCCCTCACGCGGCTTGAGGACGGCGGGCAGTCGTACGGTCGCCAGGGCCTCCTCGATGCCGGCGGCGCAGGACAGTTCGGCGAATCGCACGACGGGCATGCCGGCGGCGGCGAGGCGCGCGCGCTGGTGGAGCTTGTCGGCGAGGCGCTGGGCGACCTCGGGGGTGTGGAAGCGCAGGCCGAGCGTCCGGGCCAGCTCGGCGGTGTCGCCGAGCAGGGCGTCGGTGAACGTGGTGATGCCGCTGACGCCCAGCTCGGCGAGGCGGCGACCGGTCTTCTCGGCCGCGGTGCCGGGCGGGTGCGGGACGAGGGTGCCGATGGCCTCCAGTACGGGCAGGGAGGCGGCGACCGCCGGTGCGGACGGGTCGAGGACCAGGACGATGTCGCACAGGCCGGTCGCGGCGTGGGCGATCTCGACGGGGCTGACCGCCCCGTTGTCGTAGACGATCGCCAGGCGCGGGAGCGCGGTCGCCGGTCGGTTCATGTACCTCTCAACCCCTCACTGTGTGGAGCACCAGGAAGAACGCCGCGACCCCGAGGGCGGCGGCGAGCAGCATGCGTTTCGTGGCGAGCCCGGCCACGAGGGTCACCAGGCCGCCGGCGAGGGACGCCGTGGTGAGGCCCGCGCCGCCGTGGGACGGTCCGGTGACGGCGGGGGCGACCATCGCCGCGAGGACGGCGGCCGGGACGTAGCCGACGGCCGAGCGCAGCGGGCCGGGGAGCTCGCGCTCGCGTGGTACGGCGAGCGGCAGGTAGCGGACGGCGAAGGCGCACAGTGCCATGCCCGCGATCAGCAGGACGGTTCCCATCAGGCGGCTCCTTCCGCGTGCCGGCCGTCCTCGTCGCTCGGCGCGCCCGCGGAGTCCGGACCGGACGCGGAGTCCGGGCCGGACGCGGAGTCCGGGCCGGACGCAGGGACCGGGTCGGCCGGGGGAACGAGGCGCTCGCTCAGCATCCCGGCAGCGGCTCCGGCCAGGACGCCGGCGATCAGCCCGAGGTTGTAGGGCAGCGGCCGGGCGAGCAGGGCGACCGCCGCCGCGGCGGCCGCGGCGGTCCACAGCCGCCAGTCGACCAGCGCGAGGGCGAGCATCGCGATGAACAGGGCGGTCATCGGGAACTCCAGGAGGACCTGGAGCGAGTCGCCGGGGACGGCGAGGCCCAGCGCCAGGCCGAGCGCCGTGGAACAGATCCAGTTCGCATACATGGCACCGGAGGCGCCCAGGAAGTACCAGGCGCGGGCCCGGGGGTCGCCGAGTCCGGCCCGGTAGCGCTCCAGGGCGGCGAAGAAGACGGCGTCGACGAGCCCGAAGGCGAGCGCGATCCGCCAACGGCGCGGGAGCGAGGCCAGGTGCGGGCGCAGCAGCGTGGCGTAGATGAGCATGCGCAGGCTCAGTACGAGCACGGTCAGCAGCACCACGGGCCAGCCCGCGCCGGCGCGCAGCAGTTGCACGGCGGCGAGCATGGCCGTGCCGGAGTTGACGGCCATGGCCATGCCGAGGGTGCCGAGCACGCCGAGGCCGGCGGCGAGGCCGGCCGCGCCGGCGATCAGGCCCATGGGGAAGGCCGAGATCATGAACGGCACCATGGCGCGGGCTCCGTCGAGGAACTCGCGCCGTGGTGTCACCGTCGCCGGCCCTCCGGCCGGCAGGTCGTCGTCGGTCACGCCGTCCGGCCGGGTCCTGTTCCGGCGTCGGCGGTGCCGGTCGTCCCGCCGGTCTCCTCCTGGAGCAGGCGCAGGGCCTCCTCCTCGGTCAGATCGCCGAGGAGGTCGAGCAGTCCCTCTTCGACGAGTTCGGCGAGCCGGCCGACGCTGCCCTCGGCGAAGACGACGGGCAGCGGGATCTTCACTCCGTACGTCTCGTCGATGCGCGTCATGAGGCGGACGGCCTGCAGCGAGGTGCCGCCTGCCTCGAAGAGGCTCTCCTCCGGGTCGACCTCGTCCGTCTCGGGGATCTCGAAGATCTCCCGCCACAGGGCGGTCAGGTCCTCGTGGAGCTGCGTGGAGCGCGTTTCCTCGCTCATGCGCCGGTTCCTTCCGTCGTGCCGGTGCCGAAGGCCGTGTCCCACTCGGTCGCCGCGATGCCTGCCGCCTGCTCCCACGGGTGGGTGTACGGCAGGGAGGCGGCCACGCCCGCGAGGGTGTCGCGGTGTTCCCAGACCTTCTCGAAGGCGTCGGCGTAGCGCTGGAGCAGCGGTCCCGCGCCGGGGTGCAGATGGGCCTTCTGGAGGGCGAAGGAGTCGTCGATCACCCGGTGGGTGACCGGGAAGTCCTCCTCGCGGAAGGGGCGTTCGGGGACGCCGGGCAGCGCCCAGGGGTAGCCGCCGAGGCCCCGCTTCTCGCGGAACACCTTCTGCGCGGGCAGCGGCATCAGCTGGTATGGGGCGGCGGGGACGCCCTCGGCCCGCAGGGCCCGCTGGACGGTGGCCCGCAGCGGTCCTGCGAGGTGGTCGTCGAGCCCGAAGGCCGCCGGGTCGACGCGGAAGCGCAGGATGTGCCAGGCGTGCGTGCGGTCCTCCGGTGCCCCGGGTGCGAGGAAGCCGGGCAGTGCGGCGACCCGGTCGAGCAGCGCCCGTACGTTGGTGTCGCGCTGTGCGGCCTCTGCGGGGAAGCGGGCGAGCTGGCTGCGGGTGAACGCGGCCTGCAGGGCGCTCGGCTTGTTGTTCCAGCCCAGCAGGTGGGAGACGTAACTGCGTTCGCCGCGCCCGGGGATGAGCTCGCCGAACTGGCGCAGCATGAGGGCGCGGGTGGCGAGCCGCTCGTCGTCGGTGGTGATCAGGCCGCCCTCGCCGCAGGTCGCGAGGTTCTTGCTGACGTTGAGGCTGAAGGTGTTGATCGCGCCGATGGAGCCGACCTTGCGGCCGCGGTACTCCGCACCGTGGGCCTGGGCCGCGTCCTCGACGACGGGGATGCCGTGGCGCCGGGCGACGGCGCCGATCTCGTCCATGTCGACGGGCAGGCCGTGCAGGTGGACGACGACGATGGCCCGGGTGCGCGGAGTGATGGCGGCTTCGACGGCGGCGGCCGTCATGTTGTACGTACGCGGGTCGATGTCGACGAAGACCGGTACGGCCATCAGGTGCAGGGGCGCCGCGGCGGTGGCGATGAAGCTGAGCGCGGGCACGATGACCTCGTCGCCGGGTTCGATGCCGAGCGCCCCGAGGGCGAGGGAGATGGCGGCGGTGCCGTTGCTGACGGCGACGGCGTGCCGGGTGCCGGTGAAGGCGGCCCACTCCTGTTCCAGGCCGGGGATCTCCTGCTCGCCCGCCGAGGCGGTGGTGAAGCGGCCGGAGTCCAGGGCGTCGAGGACGGCCTGCCGGTCCTCCTCGGTCACCTGCGGCCAGGGGGCGATGCGCAGGTCGCGCGGGACGGCCCGGCGGCCGCCGAGCATGGCCAGCTTCCCGGTGCCGGCTGTGGCCGTGGTTCCGGGTGTCGCCGGGACGGTGGCGGAGGTGGTCACAGTGCTGCCCTTTCGTGCTCCAGCCCGTACAGGGCGCTCTCGTGGTCCTTCATCAGTGCGTGGACGCGCCGGGACAGACGCTCCGGGGTGAGGCCGGGGGGCGCGTCCGCGCCCCGGGTGAGGCCGGCCATGATGCGTACGGCCGACCAGTGGTGGGCGACGCGGTCGACGGACCTGGCCTGCTCGACCAGGCCGGGCAGGCCGAGGGTGCGGCCGGCGTGGCCGAGCCAGTCGGCGTGGACGGCGGTGCAGGCGAGCGCGGCGCCGGCGGCCACGAACAGTTCGTCGCGTACGTCCTCGCCCGCGCCGAGTCGCTTGACGCACTCCTCCAGGAAGGCCTGCTGCCCGGCGAGGCCGGTGTACGCGTCGCCGTTCGCCGGGGCGGCGAAGTGGGCGAGGTTGAGGCCGATGACGCGGTGTGCCTCGGCCCGGTCGAGGACGGGGAAGTCCTCGGGAGGGCAGTCCAGTTCGACGGAGAGCCAGCGGTTGCCGATGCGGACGCCGGTGAAGAACATGTCGCGCTCGTGGACGAGTTCGTTGCCCGAGTCGCGGGAGGCGGTGAGGTCCGCGAGCGCGATGTCGCCGTGGAAGGCGGGGGGTACGGAGTCCAGGACCCGCACGGTGCCGCGCTCTTCGTCGTACCCGTGGACGACCACCATGTGGTTGGAGTGGACGTCCCGGTAGGCGGGCCGGAAGGGCAGGTGGAAGTTGTCCACGGCGACCGCGACCGCGTGGCCGGCGGCGAGCTGCTCGCGCACCTCGCGCCAGCCGGCCCCGGCGTCCGCGGGCTCGTGCCAGCGGGAGCGGACGGGGTGGTACGGGGCGAGCGCGGACAGCAGGGACTCGCCGCTCGCGCACGGGTAGTAGTACTCCTCGCGGCGCACTCCGCCGGGGAAGTGACGGAACGTCCAGGCGGCTCCGAGGACGGGCAGTGCCTCGACGCCGCGGTGCTCGAGGAGGGTGGCGAGGCAGCCGTGCAGGCAGCCGCCGAGGTCGTGGCGCCAGGGCCGTATGCGGTCGAGGAGCACGGTCATGCCGCCACCTCCGCGGGGGTGTCGTAGCGGGCGGGGACACGGGGTGGTGCGGGGACGAGGGTGAGGGCGAAGAGGTGGACGGCGGGGTTGTCGGGCAGCCGTACCGCCGTCAGCTCGGCCTCGCGCGGGACGGGCACGCGGTGGCGCCACAGGGTCGGGCCGAACTTCCGCTCGACGTGCCGCGGGTAGTGCAGCCGGCCGCAGGTGTAGGCGGCGGTGCCGCCGAGGCGGGAGGCGGTCTCGGGCCAGAAGTCGGAGACCCGCAGCCACTCGGGGTCGACCGAGCCGTCGCCGTAGTGCAGCAGGACCTGGTCCTCGGTGCGCCGCTCGGCCGCGGCCAGGACCTGGATCCAGTCGTAGCGCCCGGCCGGCAGCTCGATCAGCTGCCCGGCGCAGCGGATGTTGTCGGGGGCGCCGGGGGCGTGCCGGGGGAAGAGGAAGGGGATGCCGTCGACCTCGACGGGTCCGCCGGGCGGCAGCTCCTCGGCGGGAAAGGTGTTTCCCCACAGGTTGAAGGCGCCGGCGTCGAGGGCGTCGGCGGGGGTGATCCCGGTGTTGTCGGCGTGGGCCGTCAGATCGACGGGTACGGCCAGGGGAAGTCGTTCCATCACGTGCACCTGACTGCGGCAGTTGGGAGGACGGTGGGCGGGGCCCCGGGGGGCTCGGTGAACGCGCTGTTCGGCCAGGGGAGTTCGGCGCCGGGAGGCAGCCGGTACCAGGCGTACAGGCGCGGTTCGACGGTGCGCGGCATGACGTGGGCGGGCGTGGCGGCCCGGCCGCCGGGGAAGACGACGGTGTCGGTGCCGGCGCGCCGCCCGTTCCCGGAGGCGGCGAGCCGCTCCATGAGCACGAGCCGCTCCGCTTCGCCCGCTCCCGGCCACAGGTCGGCCCCGGCCAGCCGCACACCGCCGGGGCTCTCGGCCAGGTGGCGGAGTTCGCCGGCCGCCGGGTCCGTGGTGGCGATCAGGGCGGCGTCGGTGAGCAGCCACAGGATCCGCGGTCCGGGCGTGGCGGCGGGGTCCAGGTACGGCAGGGCCGCGGTGGCGTGGCGCGCGGCCGGCCGGCGTTCCAGGGTGACCTCGGTCAGCGGCTTGTCCTGGCTCTGCCAGTGGCGTACGGGCCGGAAGCCGAGCCGCGTGTAGAGGGTGGGCAGGCAGCGTTCGACGACCGCGTCGAGCCGCAGTGCGGGTACGTCCCGGGCCGTGGCCGCCTCGTCCACGGCGGCGAGCAGGGTGCGGGCCACGTGGGTGCCGCGCGCGGCCGGGGCGACCGCGACGCGGCCGATCTCCCACGCGCCGTCGCCGTGGCGCGTGACGCGCAGGGTGCCGACGGTCTCGCCGGAGGCCGTCTCGGCGAGCCAGACGACGGCGCCGTGGTCCCGCACCTGGGCGCGGAACGCGGCCTCGGTCTCGTGGGCCCCGTCGGGGACGGGCAGGCCGGGCAGCGGGTCGGAGCCCGTGTAGGCGGCGCGGGTGAGCGCGGCGATCCGCGCCGCGCGGCCGGGCGCGAGCGCCTCCGCCGTGGACAGGGCCCGGACGCGAAGGTCACCGTGCCCCGTGCTCGGACTCGGACTCGGGCTCGGGCTCGGGCTCGGGCTCGGGCTCGGGCTCGGACCCGGGCTCGGACCGGGACTCGGACCCGGACTCGGGCGCACGGTCCGGTCCCGCGCGGGGAGGTCTTCGGTGTGCGCCCGTACGCGGACGCCGTGTTCAGCCATGGCCGGCCAGCAGGGCGTGGAAGCAGTCCGCGCCGAACTCCAGCGACCCCACGTTGATCCGCTCGTCCGGGCAGTGCAGCCGGCCGCGGTAGGAGCGGTCCGGTCCGTGCAGCAGCGGCAGCCAGCCGAAGGTCTGGATGCCCAGGCGGGGGAAGAGGCGGGCGTCGGTGGACGCGGTGGTCACCATGGGGAACGGGATGCCCTGCGGGTCCTTGGTCTTGAGGACGGCCGCGAGCCGGTCGTAGAAGCCGTCGAGCCGTGGCCGCGGCATCCGCTCGCCCTCGACGAGGACGTCGAGGTCCATGGGGCAGCCGGCCCTGGCGCGCAGCGTGGCAAGGAAGTCCTCGCGGGAGTGCTCGCCCGGCAGGAGCCGCCCGTCGAGTTCCACGGTGATCCGCGCGGGCAGCACGTTGGTGGCGGTGCCGCCCTGGACGACGGTGGCGTTGACGGTGTGCTGGACGAGGGAGCGCAGGTAGCGGACGTCGGCGTCGTCGAGGCCCGTGAGGGCCGCCGGGTCGTCCGGGTCGGCGCGGAAGGCGGCGAGCCGGCCGGCGTACGGTTCGGGCAGGGCACCCGACAGTTCGGCGAGCATCCGGTCGACGACGGGGGTCATGAGGGTGCCGAGGCCGCCGCCGTCGATGGCGGCGAGCAGCCGGTGGAGCTTGGCCGCGGCGCCCTCGGGTCCGGCGACGCGCGAGGCGTGACCGGGGGTGCCGTGCAGGGTCGCCCGTACCCACAGGGCGCGCTTCTCGGCGACGACGATCGGGTGCAGCCTCGTGGCTCCGCCGAGCCGCAGTTCGGCGCCGCCGTCCTCCCCGATCGCGTACCGGACCCCGGCGAAGAGTTCGGGGTGGCGTTCGACGAGGAAGCGGGCACCGGTGGCGCTGCCCGCCTCCTCGTCGGCGACGACGGCGAGGATGACGTCTCCGGCGGGCGGGGTGCCGTCGGCGGCGAGCCTGAGCAGGGCCGCCAGCATCATCGCCAGGTGGCCCTTCATGTCGACCGCGCCGCGCCCCCACAGTTCGCCGTCGACGATGTCGGCGGCGAACGGCGGCCGGCTCCAGTCCTGGCCGGTGACGGGGACGACGTCGACGTGGGCGTGCAGGAGCAGCGGGGGCTCGGTGCCGCGGCCGCGGAGCCGGGCGACCAGGTTGGGCCGCTCGGGGTCGAGGGCGAGCAGCCGGGTCTCCAGGCCGGCGACGTCGAGCAGGTCGCGGATCCAGTGGACGCACGCGGCCTCGGCGCCGGGCGGGTTGACGGTCTCGAAGCGGATCAGGCGCTGGGCGAGCGAGACCGGGTCGGCCGGGAGGTCGCGCGGGAGCCCGGGGGTGGTCGCGAGGGTGGTCATACGGCCACGAGTCCGTCCTGGAGGGCTTCCCGCAGCAGGTTCTCGGCGCCGGGACGGAGCCGGGCGGTCAGCGGCAGGTGCTTGATGCCGGCGACGAAGTTGGACTCCAGGTGGGCGACGGGGCCCGCGACCCGGAACTCCTCCACGACCCGCACGATCTCCTCGAAGAGGATGTTCAGCGCGACCTTCGCCAGCGGGGCGCCGATGCAGTAGTGCGGGCCGAAGCCGAAGGCGACGTGCCGGTTGGGGCGGCGGGTGATGTCGAAGCGGTACGGGTCGGGGAAGACGTCCTCGTCGCGGTTGGCCGAGCCGAGCCAGGTGACGAGCGCGTCGCCCTCCTTGATCCGGACACCGCCCAGTTCGAGGTCGCGCACGGCGTAGCGCATGAAGTGGTTGGCGGGCGAGGACCAGCGCAGTCCCTCGTCCACGGCGCCGGGCACCAGGGAGGGGTCGGCGAGCAGCCGCGCGTACTCCTCGGGGTGTTCGATGAGGGCGAGGACGGTGGCGGCGACGGCGTGCGGGGTGGTGACGTTGGCGCCGAGCAGCAGGCTGTAGCAGTTGAAGACGATCTCGTCGTGGCGCAGGCGCCGGCCGCCGGCCTCCATGCCGATGAGGAAGCCGACCAGGTCGTCGTCGCCACCGGGGTGGCGGCGGACGAACCGCGAGAAGTAGTCGAAGAGTTCGTGGTGTGCGGCGACGAGCGTGCCGTGAGCGCTGCCCTCCTGGAACTCGCTGTCGGAGGGCGCGATGGCCATGGAGGTGAGCTTGGTCAGTCGCGGCCAGTCCCGCTCGGGCAGCCCCATCAGGGTGCCGGTGAACGCCATGGGGAAGTCGGCGGCGGCGGCCGCGATGTCCCAGGTCCCGCCGTCGAGGAGGTGCGCGAGCATGCGACGGTGCACGATGCGGCGGATCTGCGGCCGGCGCTCCTTCATGGCGCGGTGCGACATGACCTTCATCAGCGGTTCGCGCATCGCGGTGTGCACCGGCGGGTCGCTGGCGGCCATCATCTTGCCGCCGGCCGGGTCCTGGGAGCCGAGGATGCTGAGCAGGGTGCCGCGGCTGGAGGTGAACCGGGTGTGGTCGCGCAGGACGTCGTTGACGTCGTGGTACTTGGTGATCGACCAGAAGGAGCGGCCGTCGGGGAGGGTCTGGCGGTGCACGGGCGCCTGCCGGCGCAGGGTGTGCCAGATCCGGTGGGGGTCGCCGGTGGCGTACAGGGCGGGGTCGAAGAGGTCGACGGTGTCCAGGTCGATCTCGGGACCGGAGTAGGAGGGGGCCGTGTCGTCGGTCCCGGCGTGGTCGGGGACGGTGATCCTCACCGCTTCAGCTCCTCGATGGTCAGGGCGAGTTCGCCCACGGTGGGGTTCTCGTAGAAGGCGCGCGCGGTGATGTCGACGCCCCACAGGGCGGATATGCGCGCGGTGATCTGGGTGGCCATGAGGGAGTGGCCGCCGAGCTCGAAGAAGTCGTCGTCGACGCCGATCTCGTCGATCTCCATCAGGTCGCCCCAGATCTCGGCGAGGGCGCTCTCGATCTCGCTGCCGGGGGCCCGGTAGTCGCTGCCGAGGTCCGGCCGGTCGCGGAAGATCTCGTGGGCCAGGGCGGCCCGGTCGACCTTGCCGTTGGGGGTGAGCGGCAGGGCGGTCATGCGGACGAACGCGCCGGGCACCAGGTACGGGGGCAGGGTGCGGGCGAGTCCACCGCGCAGCTCCGGGACGGACAGGCCCTGGTCGCTGACGTAGAAGGCGACGAGGCGGCGGCCCATGCGCGCGTGCTCCTGCGCGATCACGGCGGCGTCGGAGATCTCGGGGCGGGCGAGCAGCGCCGCCTCGACCTCGCCGGGCTCGACCCGGAAGCCGCGGATCTTGACCTGGTTGTCGACCCGGCCGAGGAACTCGAGGACGCCGTCGGCCCGGCGGCGGACCAGATCGCCGGTGCGGTAGTACGTTCCGCCGGCCCGGGCATCGGGTGAGCCGGCGGAGGCTGTGGGGTCGGTCACGAAACGCTCGGCGGTCAGGTCGGGCCGGCCGAGGTAGCCGAGTGCCACGCCCTCGCCGCCCGCGTACAGCTCACCGGTCTCGCCGTCGGCGACCGGCCTGCCCTGCTCGTCGAGGACGAGGACGGTGGTGCCGGTGACCGGGCGGCCGATGGGGACGGTGTCGGTGTCGACCTCCTCCGTCATCACGTGGCAGCAGGTGAAGGTGGTGTTCTCGGTGGGGCCGTAGCCGTTGACGATCCGGCAGCCCGGGAGGGCGGCCAGCGCCTTGTTCACATGGGGTACGGAGAGCACGTCGCCGCCCGCGAGCAGCCGGCGCACGCCGGTGAGCCGGTGCAGCGGGCCCTCCACCATCTGGTGGAACAGTCCCGCGGTCAGCCACATGACGGTGACACCCTCGGCCTCGACGGTGTCGGCGAGCTGGTCGAGGGTGGGGTCGAAGGCGGGGTGGACGGCGAGCCGGGCGCCGTTGAGGAGCGGTGCCCAGATCTCCAGGGTGGACGCGTCGAAGGCAATCGGCGCGAACTGGAGCATGACGTCGTCGGGCCCGATGGTGAGGAAGTTGGGCTCGGTGACCAGGCGCAGGACGGCGCGGTGCGGCACGACGACGCCCTTGGGGACGCCGGTGGAGCCGGAGGTGTAGGCGATGTACGCGGGGCGCTCCGGGTCGGCGGGCAGCGCCGGGTCGGTGTCGGGCTGCCGGTCGCGGTCCGGGTCGTCGGCGTCGAGGACGAGGGGCCCGTCGACGAGTCCGTCGAAGACGCCGGCGAAGGACCGCTGGGTGAGGAGCACCTCGATCCCGGCGTCCGTGAGGATGGCCCGGTGCCGCTCCTGGGGCTGCTTGGGGTCGAGGGCGACGTAGGCGCCGCCGGCCTTGAGGACGGCGAGCAGCGCGGTGATCAGCCGGGGCGAGCGCTCCAGGCACAGTCCGACGTGGGCGCCCGGGCCGACACCGCGGGCGCGCAGCTGGTGCGCGAGCCGGTTGGCCGCCGCGTTGAGCTCCGCGTAGGTGAGCCGCTCCGGGCCGCGGGCGAGTGCGATGGCGTCGGGGGTGCGGGCCGCCTGGGCCTCGAACCGGCCGTCGATGGAAAGGGTGGTCAAGACGGGATCCTTCTGCCGCGAATGGACGAGGGACGGGCCGCCGCGTACGGACGGGCACGCGAACGGTGGGAGGGTGCCGGCGCCGGTGGCCGTCAGGGGGTGTCGCCGGCCGCGCTCGACACGCGCAGGCTCAGCGGACGCATGTCGGTCCAGACCTCGGCGACGTATGCCAGGCACGCGTCCTTGGGGCCCTGCTTCCCGGCAGCGCGCCAGCCGCGCGGGAGCGCCTTGCGGGCCGGCCAGAGGGAGTACTGCTCCTCGTCGTTGACGACGACGGCGTACTCCGTGGAATCCGCTTCCTCGGTCGACATCGCGATTCCCTTTCTCCTGGTTCCGGTGCCGGTGCGTCCCGCGGTCTCGTCGGCACGGCGTGAGGTTCCTGAAAGCTATGGCGCGGCACGGTGGTTGTGCGTCCACGCCGTGGTGGATTCCCGGCGTCGCGGGACGAGCTCAGACGTGGACGGGCCGGACGCCGGGTGTAGCCGTGTCGTTGACGGCGGCCCACACGGCGGACGCGTGGGCGACGAGCCGTCCGTCGGTCGTGTAGAGGGCGGTGGCGTTGACCGCGGTGCGGCCGCTGCGGCGCAGCCGGCGGCCGAGGACGACGTACGTGTGGCCGGCCTCGGGCGGTTCGGTGACGCGGGCGGTCATCCGGCTGAGGACCATCGGCTCCAGGGCGGGGTCCGAGGTCCAGCCGCCGGGGCAGTCGAGCGCCGCCCACAGGACCGGCCCCCGCACCCGTCCGTCGGGGTCGGTGACCGTGTCGTCCGGCGTCCAGGCGCAGGCCACGGTGGCGGTGGTGCCTGCGGCGGTGTGGGTGTCGGTGCCCGCGTCGGTGCCTGCGTCCGTACGGTCGGCCAGGAGGCCGGGCCGCATCCGCAGCCCGTCGGACGGGCCGCGGTCGACTCCGCACACGAAGCAGGTGGGGAAGGGGTGGCCGTCCTCCCCGTGGAAGCGGCCGGAGGCCGCGGTGGCCTCGGCGAGGGACACGGGCGGCAGCACCTCGATCGCCCCGCCGCCGGCGGTGACCGTGGCGATCAGTGTGTCGCCGTCCCGGATCTGGGAGCGGCGCCCGCCGGGGTGGAAGGTCAACGGGGTGTCGAGCGGCGGCGGCGCGAGCAGGGTGACGGCGGCGTCGTCGCCGTGCGTGCCGGCGCCGAGCGCGGCGAACAGTCCGCAGGCGTACCCGCCGTTGGCGGAATCCGGCGGCCCGTTGAAGCGTCGCCCGATGGTGAACGTACGGATCTCCTGGGCTTCTTGGGCCATGGTGGTTCGTGGTTCCCCTTCTCGCCCGGCCTGTCAGGCGGCCTGGCTCATCAGCCCGGCCTGGTAGGCGAAGGCCACCAGCTGGGCGCGGTCCTTGAGGTCGAGCTTGTGGCGGATGCGGTGCAGGTGGGTACGGACGGTGCTGATCCCGATGTAGAGCTCGCCGGCCACGTCGTCGATCGTCAGGCCGCGGCCGATGAGCTGGAGCACCTCGCGCTCGCGTGCGGTGAGGGCGTCCACCTCGGGGTGGGCGGAGGCGGACCGCGGGGCGGCGCCGCGCTCGCGCAGCCAGCCGACGAGCCGGTCGACGATCTCGGGGGCGAGGACGGTACGGCCGCGGGCCACGCCCCGGGTGGCGGCGATCACCTCGTCGCTGGTGGCGTCCCGGTTGATGAGCCCCTTGGCGCCCTCGCGCAGCAGGTCCATCACCATCAGGTCGTCGTACTCCGAGTGGAAGACGACCGGATGGGGCGGCGGACCGTACGGGCCGTCGAGTGCGCCGAGCCGGCGGATCAGGTCGAGCCCGGGTTCGAGTTCGGCGAGTCCGATGAGGACGACGTCCGGGCGGTGGTGCCGGGAGAGGGCGACGGTCTGCATGCAGCTGTCGGTGGTGGCCACGACATGGGTGTCGGGCAGTGCGTCCAGCAGCGTGCGCAGCCCGTCGCGCATCAGGGGCAGTTGGTCACAGATGAGAACTTTGATGGACACGGAAGGATCACTCCTCGCGTTCGCCAGAACAGCGATCTGGCCGTGGCCTTGTGGGCCACACAGGGACGGCGCTGCGGGGGCGAACAGGTGGTGCCGTGGGGCGGACGCGCGCGTCCGCCCCACCGGGCCGGCCGGTCCCCCTTTCTTCTCCGGCCGGCTGGGACCGTCAGGTCCCGGCGGTCACGCGCCGGGCGCCGGCCAGCTGATGTCGTCGGACGAGCCGTTGACGGAGGCGTCGCCGGCCCCCTGCACCGGGGCGGCCGGGCTCGGCCAGCTGATGTCGCCCGCGACGACGACGGTCGACGAACCGTCGCCTCCCGGGGCGGGCGGCGTCACGGGCCAGCTGATGTCGCCGAGCGGCTGCGCCAGCGAGACGCTGCCGACGGTGGCGCCGGTCCCGGCGATCGTCGCGATCAGAGCGGTCGCGGCGATGCCGACGATGCGCGGGTACTTCTTCACTACTTCTCCCCAAAAGAGTGTCGCTGGTTCGGCGGTCCACGGACTCCCCGTCCGGCTGCCGCCACGCGGATCAAGCTACTGACTCGATCCACGGTTGGCAATATTTTGCCATGTGGTTGACAGGCAACTTCAGACATTCACCACCGAGGGGGCGCCGTCTATGCCCAGCTCATCACAGACAAACGCTCACGAGTGGCCTGAAATCCGCCGCATCGGCACGTCAGGTGCTCGTCTCAAACCGTTCCATGTTTGGCAATCTTTTGGCAACACTTTTGTCTTGGGCTAATCTGAGCTGTCAAATCAGCCCCACGCTAAGGTGTCATCGCCGCGCCTTCACGGCTTCCTCGCCGTGCGCGCGGCCGGCACACGGCTGGGCCCACACAGGCTTGAGGATTGATCACATGCTGGAACAGCCGTCATTCGGCCGGCGGCTCAGGCAGATGCGAACCGAGCGCGGCCTGTCCCAGGCCGCACTCGCGGGCGACGGCATGTCCACCGGCTACCTGTCCCGGCTGGAGTCCGGAGCCCGGCAACCCACCGAGCGTGTGGTCGCCTATCTCGCCGGTCGGCTCGGGATCACAGCCACGGACTTCGAGGAGCCGAAGGCCGGTTCACTGGCCCAGGCCCTCACCGTCGCCGCGTCCTCGGCGTCCGATGCCGCCGTGTTCGCACTCGTCGGCGCCCTCGCCTCCGGGGAGGACCAGGACCGGGCGCTGCGCTGGCAGGGCCTCTGGCTGCTCGCCCGCGCCGAACGCCAGAACGGCGACAGCCCCGCCGAACTGGCCCACCTGGAAGAGCTCGTGGAGCTCGGCGAAGCTCTCGGCCTGCCCGAACTGCGCGCCCGCGCCCACACCCAACTCGCGCGCTGCCTGCGGTCGATGGGCGACATCACCCGCGCCGCGGGCATCGCCGCCGACGCCTACCGCATCGCCTCCGAGGCCGAACTCTCCGTCCACGACACGGCGTCCGCCCTGCTCGCCCTCGTGGCCGTCGAGACGGAGGCCGGCCGGCTGGCCGACGCCCAGTCACATGCCGACGAACTGCGCGCCCTGACCCAGGAGGAGACCGGCACCCTGCCGATCGAAGCCCTGTGGACCGCCTCCACCGTCCGCCTCCGCCAAGGCGACCACACCGCTGCCCGGGCCCTCCTGGAGGAAGCCCTGGAGCGCATGGACAGCCACGACAGCCTGCTGCTGTGGATGCGGCTGCGTCTCGCCGCGGCCTCCCTCCACCTCCAGCAGAACCCGCCCGACACCGCGCGGGCCGCCTACCGCCTCGCCGAGATCGAGCCCGTCCTCGCCCTCATCGGCACTCCCCTGCACAGCCAGGAGATGACCCTCCTCCAGGCGCAGATCGCCTTCCACGAGGGCCATGACGCCGAGGCGCGCAGGCTGCACGACAGCCTCACCGACCCGTCGACCGAGTCCGCCTGCCGGATGACCTTCCGCGACCGCGTCACCCTCGCGGTCCTGCACAACCGCCTCCTCGCCCGCGAAGGCCATCTCGACGAAGCCATCGCGGGCCTCCAGCAGCTCGGCCACGACACGCACGCCGGCTCCAACATCGACATCGCGGCCGAGATCTGGCGCGTCCTCGCGGAACTCCTCGCCACCACCCGCCCGACCACCCCGCCGAAGGACGCGTGACCACGGGCGCGGACCGAGGGTGTGTCACCTACGCGGCGGCGCAGCTCACCGTGCGGGTGGCACAGCGGCCCGGCGATGCTGGAGGTTGACGGCCGAAGCCTTGGCCAGCGCCACGGGGTTCAAGAATCGCAGCGGACCGATCAGGCGGGATCCGAACAGATGCATGTGCCGCGCCACCGACTCATCGCGCGCTGCCGCCGAGAACATCAGCCGCTCCATGGGATTGAACGGACGGGCCTTGGCGAAGTCGGCGGCCAGGTACTGGTGACCGCCCAGCCGGCGCCGGTGTCTGCGTGCGTACGCCACGAGCGACCTGTCGAGGTCGCCCCGACCGGCTGCGGCCGAGGCGACCGCCTCTGCCAACCAGTGCGCGGACTGCAGAGCCCACCCGCATCCCACGCCCCACAGAGGGTCGCCGGTCAGGGCGGCGTCGCCGATGAGCGCGAGGCCCGGCGCGGTCGGCTTGCGGCTGTGGAGCGGGTAGTTGACCGTGCCGGTGATCTTCGTGATGCGCTCGGCGGAGTCGATGGGCGGCGCCTCGGGCAGGGCGCGGACGAACGCGAGGAAGCTGCCCTCCAGGTCCTCCCGGAAGGCGGGCAGCCGCTTCTTGTCCGGGAGCACCGCGACGACCGTCACCCCGTCGTCGTTCGGAAACGCGTACGCCATGTCGGGCTCGAGGAACCAGGTGTGGGCGACCCCGCCGTGCAGCGGAAGGTCGCGGAAGTGCGCGAGATAGCCGAACCGCGCGTTCTCGTACAGCCGAGCAGGCACCCCGGCGAACTTCGCCACGGCCGAGTCCTTGCCGTCGGCGCCGACCACCAGACGGGCCCGGATCTCGCGCTCGCCCTGCGGCGTCGACGTGCGCACCCCTGAGATTCGCCCGGCTTCCCGGACCAGCCCGGTCACTTGATGACCGAGGAGCAGTTCGACGCCGGGGGTCTCCGCCGCATGGGACCTGATCAACGGGTCGAGGGTGCTGCGCCGAATGTTGTACCCGTACGGCAGTTCGGGGCCCGCCGGCGCGGCCCTCGGCTCGATCCACCCCCAGCGGGTGTGCCAACGGGCCAGGTTACGGACGGCCCCCGCCTTCTCGAGAGCGGGGACGAGGCCGAGTTCGTCCAGCACCGGGTAGGCGTTGGCCGTGAGGGAGTGAGTGCAGAGCACCTTGTACGCCTCGGGGTCCGAGCGGCGTTCCAACAGGGCGACGCGGACCCCGCGTCGAGCGAGCAGGATCGCCGCGGCGCAGCCGGCGAGGCTGGCTCCGCTGATGACGACGTCGTAGTCGTATGCCGCGCTCTCAGGCCTGGTCATGCACTGATCGTCCCTTCGGTGTGGCGGTGCCGTTCGCGGGAGTGGAGCAGTGCCACTGATGTCAGGAACATGATCAATTGTCAAGGGCGCCATCTCAGTGTCAGGACGACGCCGGCGGGCCGCCGCCGGCACCGCCACCGGCACCCTGATCCAGCTCTACTCCTGCTGGAGCGACAGCAACCAGCGCTGGACCCGCACCTGACACACGCCGCGGCTTCCCCCACCCTCCTCAAGAACATCGCTGGTGGTCGTCGAGTCACCGCCGTGGTGGTGGCGGCGCTCCGCTCGGCCGCCACCGATGGGTGGTCGAAAGGACCGTGTCCCGGCCGGCCGGCTGACGACGGCAACGATCCGGCTGGATACGCTGGCCCGTCATGGCCGGCTGAAAGGTGCCGTGATGAGCCAGTACTTCGACATCGGCGACGAGACGCTGTGGAACCCGTCCAATGGAGCTTCTCGCATGTTCCAGCGCCAGGTAGCGGTCTTCGAAGCGGAGCTGGAACTCCCTTCGGGCATCGGTCCGATGGAGAACGACGAGTGCCAGATCAGCCCCGATACCTTCGAAACCTTCGTCAACGCCCTCCTGGCGACGCACCGAAGAACGAGCCACGCCATCTGACTCGCGCTCTCCGAAGGCTTCACTGCCACCGTGCTCGTTCTTGCTGAACGCGCCGCGATCAAGGTGGACTGGGCACGGCACGGAGCCGCCCTGGAAGCCACCCGGAAGGTCCGTCCCCCCGCTCCCTCGCGGCGCCTAGCGACAGCTGTACACCGAGGAAGAGCGGCGGGCGTTCTCCCGGCCGGGGTGACCCGGTCCCGCCGGGCCCCGCGCTCAGCGTCTGCGGGCGCGGGCCCATCGCACGAGCACACCGGCTGCGGCGCCGGCGAGCGCGATCCCGGCCAGGCCGGCCACGGACCACCCGACCGCATGGTCACCCCCGTCGCCGGCCGGGCTCGCGGAGGGCGAGGTCGGAGCGGTCGTCACGGGGACGGCCGAGGGGAAGGCGGAGGACGGTGCCGGTGCGGAGGGGACCGGAGAGGACGTGGTGGGGGTCGTGCGGGGGCCGGGCGGCAGCGGGTCGACCACGGGGACCGAGATCTCCCCTTCCCCGTGGCCGAGGGAGGGGAAACCCACGTCGACGGTGACCTTCCAGTTGCCGGGGGCGAGGACTTCGGCGGTACTCCAGCCGGTGCGCGTGCCGGGGTCGCGGACCAGCGGCCACGGTCCCATGGAACGAGATCCGTCGGGGCTGGTCGCGTTCACCGTGGCGGCGACGTTCTCCTCGACGGGGTCCCCATCGTTCTCCCAGGTGATCTCGGTCGTGACGTGACCGTCTCGCTGGCCGGTCACCACCACCTTGACGGTATCGCCGTGGGCTTGGGCGGTGGTTGGCACGGCCAGGGCCTGGGCGAAGAGCATGAGCAGGAGGCCGAGGCCCGTGCCGGCACGGAAAGCGGGGTGTGTACGCATCGTTGCGGTGCTCCTGGTGCGTGAGATGCGGTGTGAACGCATTGCAGAGAGCCGAGGCGTCGGTGGACGGCCGCAGTGGCCGTCCACCGACGCCGGACCGGGTGACCGGGGCCGCCTCGGCCCCGGTCCGACGGTCGAGGTCAGGAGACCTTCTGGACCGTCCATGCCTGTGCCGCACGGCCGTTCGTGCGCTGCAGGTCCAGCAGCCAGCTCCCGTAGTACGGGCGGTCGCTCACCGTCAGGGCGTAGCCGCCGCTCGGGTCGGTCACGGTGATCGCTCCGTTGCGGCTGGACAGCTTCCACTGCTGCGTGGGGGCGTTGCCGCACGGCTGTTGGGCGACCCACATGCCCGCGGCGGGGGCGCCGCCCGTCTGCAGGCACTTGCCGGAGACGGCGGAGCGGATGCGGACGAGTCCGTTGCCGGCGTCGTCGAACAGCCACTGTTGCTGGGCGTAGCCGTTGGCCCGCGCTCCGACGAGCACCGTGCCGTCGGCGGAGCGTCCGCCCCAGACCTCGGCAGCCATGCCGGTGCCCGCGTTACCGAGGGTGTAGCGGGTGCCGGGGGTGGTCGTGCCACCGCCCGCGTCGGCCGTACGGAAGGAGGTCGTCCTTCCGGCCCCGCTGTCACGGCCGGACCGGTCGCGGACCGAGACGGCGACTTGGTACTCGGTGCCGGGTCGGAGGTTGTAGATGCGCAGTGTCTGCGTCTGAACCCAGGTCAGGTGCCTACCGTTCAGCAGGACCTGGTACCAGGCGGCGCCGTCGACCCTGGGCCAGCTCGCGACAGCGGCAGTGGACTGTATCTGACTGATCGTCACTGCCGGTCCGCCGGTGGGTTGCCTGGTGGGCGTCGGCGTCGGGGTGGGCGTCGGGCTGGGGTTCGGGTCGGGGGTGGCACCGCCCTTGGACCGCATCAGGAACTGGTTGTCGGCCATGTTCCAGTGTGTGGCCAGATAGCTGCCGGACTTGGGGTTGGTGTGGAAGTAGTCGTCGTGATTGCAGTCCAGGATGTTCTCGGCCGCCTGGTTGGAGCACACGTACCGCATCCGGGGGTAGTACGGGGTGTCCGAGTAGCACATGACGTCGTACTCGTCCGTGCAGTGCGCGCCGCGACTGGTGTTGGGTGCGCTGTTGTTGACCGCGCCGAGGTTGTGTCCCAGTTCGTGCGCCGCGGTGTGACCGCCCCAGCAGCCGGCGTCAGTACGCCCGTAGGAGGGACCGAAGTTGCTCTGGTTGTTCTGGCCCGGTCGTTCGTCACCGGCGAAGGTGCCGATGCCGCAGTAGACCTTGGTGTCCGCGAAGATCATGTACTTGCGATCGCGGCGGTCGAGGCCCTTGCCGGCGAGCGCCCTGTTGGTCGCGCTGAATTCGGAGAGCGCGGATGCCGGGAGCTCGATGTTGAGCACGGTCGGCGTGCAGTCGGCGGCCGTCACGTAGCGGATGTGCCGTACACCGCCGGTTTCCTTGGCGCTCGTTGCGTAGATGAGGTCGGCGTCGGCCGCCCACTTGCGGAACGAGGCGACGTACTCGGCGTACCGGTCACGGTCGGGGCCGTGCACGTACACGACCTGCACGCGGTTGCCGGTGCTTCCGTCGCCGTCACACTGGACGGTCTGGCCCGCGGGGCCCGCGGCGACGGCCTGGCCGGCGGACGAGGCAGCCGGCTCCGGGGCCGCGGCGGCCGCGGTCCTGGCACCTTCGGCGTCGGCGGCGGGCGCGTCCTGAGGGCGCCCGGCGCCCTCCGTGACGGCCGCATCCCCGGACGCGGGCTTCGCCGGGTCGGCCGCGGGGGCCTTGGTGATCACGGCGGGAGCCACGTCCGCCTTGATGTTCACGCCCTTCGGCGGAGCGTCGGGCCCATGGGTGCAGAGTCCGGCGTCGGTGCGGTAGACGCCTGTGCAACGGTCGCCCTTGGCAGCCGCCTTGAGTCCGTCGTAGACCATGCCACGCCGGGTGTCGTTGACGGGCTTGCCGACGATGGGCTCCGGCTCCTCGTCCCTGGCCGGGACGGCGGCCGGCGCGAGGGTGTCCGTCGCGGCTCCGGCCTGCGCGGGTATGCGTGCCTGTGCGGGCGTTCCAGCCCGGGTGTCACCCCCCATGCCCGCGTATGCGACACCTCCCGCGATCACCGCCGCCGATGCCACGGCGACGGTGGCGAGTATCAACCCCCTGTGCTTGCGCCGATGTTCGCGCGGTCTGCGATGTCTAGTCATGCGCACCTCAAATCCTTGGTCGGAGGAGTGGGTGCGCGGAAGCCTGCCAGATGCCCACGGTGGAGAATTCGGGCAAACGGGAATTGCCGTTGAGATATCAGACCGTTACTTCCGTATCCGATCTGATGAACAGTCAACTTTCCTAAAAATAAAGCCAGTTGCAGACCTCAACCCGAAAGGTCCAGGCCTTATCGAGAATCTCGTTACCGAATCGAGATATACAGGTCGGGTCTATTGACGGCAATTCAGTAAAGGATTCATCTAATTACTACCTCTCGAATTCCCCTCGTCACCAGCCGTGAGGAATCATCTGCTCCTGCGGAGGGGCCAGGCCGACCGCCTCCGAACGCATCCACTCAACTACCCCGGTACGAGGGGACCTTCAGCGATCACAGCCGAGGGCGGGAAGCCTGTCGCCGGGTCCCCGACTCGGTCGAGGTGAGCTCCGCAGTGACTACGAGACCTCGACACCCGGGGCGGATGCGGCGGCGACGGACGGGCCGAACTGCAGTCCGCCCCGGAGAATCCCAACTCTCCCTGGAAACATCGAAACACGAAGCTGTGACAGCGCAGCCCCGAAGACCGGTACCCTCCAGCGCGAGCGCGCTCACCACTCGGAGTCGCCGGCACCCTCCAGGCGATCCGCGAGAGCGGGTCGGCAAGCGGGGAGTCTCCGCTCACGTGGAGAGGGCCGCGCAACGGCAGATCAAGCGCGACAACCTGGACGAGCTGATCGCCGACTTCGACAAGACCCACGGCCCCGCCGACCCGGAAGCCGTCGCCGCCAAACGAGCCAAGCTCACCGGGGCACCGCCTCCGGCGCCGGGGCGGCGGCGTGAGCGGCGCGCTCATCCTGGACAGCGAGGGCCTCGCCAAGGCCGTACAGCGCGACCGTGAGGTACACGAGTGGCTCACCGCCGCCCGCGACACCGACCTTCCGGTGATCACCTCCGCAGCGGTGCTTCTCGAGGTGATCCACCCCCGGATCAACGACGCCGCGCTGAAGTGGACGCTCTCCCTGATGCGGATCGAGCCCGTCCCCCTGGCCCTCGCTCAGTCCGCCGCCGCCCTGCTGCGTACGTCCGGGCTCCACGGCCACAAGCACGCCATCGACGCCACGCGCTGCGCCACCGCCCTCGCCCAGCCAGGCCGCGTCACGATCCTGACGTCCGACGTCGAGGAATCACCACGCTCGCCGCCGACCACCGCCGCGTGACCGCCGAGAAGATCTGACCCCCAGCCACCTCGGCGTCGCCTGCTTCCGCTTGGCCGGACTTGCGGAAGCTGGGCGCGCACGCGTCCGCCCGCGGTGTGAAGCGACGGCGGTCGGCGGATGTCCGCCCGCCGTCGTCGCCGTGTCAGGCGAGTGTGAGGAACAGCTTCTCGAGTTCCTGCTCGCTCATCGGGGGCGCGCCCTCCTCGCTCTCGGCGAGGCACTGGCGCATGCCGCTGGCCACGATCTTGAATCCGGCCCGGTCGAGGGCGCGGGAGACGGCGGCGAGCTGGGTGACGACGTCCTTGCAGTCGCGGCCCGCTTCGATCATGGCAATGACGCCGGCGAGCTGGCCCTGGGCGCGGCGCAGCCGGTTCAGAACCGCGGTGGCGGCTTCTTCTTCTACTTTCACCGGGCTCCTCCTCATCGACTGTCGACTCAAGGATACCCCTTGGGGTATGACGCTCAGGAGTGTGCGGCCGGCTCCCGGGAGCCTACCTGGGGCGGGTTCATGTCGGTTCGCGGGCGGTGTGCCCCCTCACCGCCCCGGCCAGGTGACCGGCGGCGAACTCCTGCGGGTCGCGGGCGTCGACCACCACGGCACCCAGGCCGCGGCGGGCGGCGAACTCCTCGATGGACAGCGGCCGGGGCGCTGCGGCCGGGTCGAACAGCTGCCGCTCGCGCCGGTTGAGGTCGGCGTCGTAGGCGAAGTAGCCCGGAGCCGCCGACTGGCCGGCGGTGACCAGGGCCACGAAGTCGTCCTGGCTCATGGGGGCGCAGGCGTAGTTGGTGGCGCGCTGCTCGCCGATGGTGGACTGCTTCTCGGTGGAGAGGTTCTTGCCGCACGCGGACCCGGCGCCGTGGGCGGGGAAGACCCGCACCTCGTCCGGCAGGCTCATCAGCTTGTTCTGGACGCTGTCGTGCAGCATCGCGCCCAGCGTCTCCGCGGTCACGCCGACGGAGGCGAGCAGGTCCGGGCGGCCCACGTCCCCGATGAAGAGGGCGTCGCCGGTCAGGACTCCGTACGGGACGGAGTCGTCGGCGTGCTCGTACACCAGGACGCTGATCGACTCGGGGGTGTGTCCCGGCGTCTCCATGATCTCCAGGGCGACGTCGCCGAGAACGATGCGCTCCCCCTCGGCCAGCCTGCGGATCGGGTACTCCGTCTCCGCCCGCCGGCCGTAGCCGATCCACGCACCCGTGCGGGCGGCCATCTCCAGGTGCCCGGCGACGAAGTCGGCGTGGAAGTGGGTGTTGACGACGCCCACGACGGTGAGGCCCCGGGCCTGTGCGTCGGCCAGGTACTCGGAGACGTCACGGCGGGGGTCGACCACCACGGCCCGACCCGTGGCCTCGTCGGCGATCATGTACGACGCCTGCGAGAGGCAGTCGAGGTAGTACTGCGCGAAGAACACGGAAACCTCCCTAAAAGATGACCCGGATATACCCTGGGGGGTATCCGAGAGGTCAAAAGGTGGCCCGCCCCCGAAGGGGCGGGTGCGTGAGCGAGGAAAGTCAGACCGACCCCGGAGCGGACCCCGCCATCACCGGGCGACCACTGTCGACCCAGCCCCGAGTCCCGCCGGCTACGGAAAGGGCATCCAGGCCGGCGACGGCGAGCCGGTCCGCGGCCCGCTGACTACGGTTGCCGCTCGCACAGATCACGTATACCTGGCGCCCCCTGGGCACATGAGGCAGAGCGGCGGCCGGCGCGGACAGCGGAGCGAGTCGCGCACCAGGCACATGTCCCGCGCGGTATTCCTCCGGCTCGCGCACATCGATAACGACAGCACCGGCACTCCAGGCGACGGCAAAGGTCTCCAGGTCAACTTCACGAGCCATGGGCGGGATTCACCTCCAGATACCCCCCTGGGTATTACGCTCTCGACCGTAGGGTCGACCGACAGACCCTGTCAAATGCCCCCACGGGTATGTGACAGCAAACCGAGCCCCAGAGCGCGGAACAAACCCACCCGAGTCTCGGTTGAATCCGACATATACCCCCTAGGGTATATGAGAGGAGAGTGGAACCCATGCCGACCATTGAGCTGACCAGGGAAAACTTCGAGGACACCGTCACAGGCTCGGAGATCGTGCTGATCGACTTCTGGGCCGAGTGGTGCGGACCGTGCCGCATGTTCGGCCCCGTCTACGAGAGGGCCGCCGCGCACCACCCGGACATCGTCTTCGGCAAGGTCGACACCGAGGCGCAACCGGAACTCGCCGGCGCCTTCCAGATCTCCTCCATCCCCACCCTGATGGCCGTCCGCGACCGGACCGTGCTCTACGCACAGCCCGGCGCACTGCCTCCGCAAGCCCTGGAGGAACTGATCACCAGGATCCGGTCGGTCGACATGGACGACGTACGCAGACAGGTCGGCCGCACGGCTGAGCGTGCGCGGCGCGGTTGACGCACCGGACATGGCGGCGCGCCGTGGCGCACGGACTCGCACACCGGCCCCGGGAGGTGAAGACCATGCCCTACGACCGCACCGTCAATCCCGCCGGAACCTTCGACGAGACGGTGGAGGCCGTCCGCCGCGCCCTCGCCGACCAGGGCTTCGGCATCCTGACCGAGATCGACGTCCAGGTGATCGTGCAGGCGGTCGACCCCTCCACCATGGTCACTTTCACCGGCGTCGACGCCATGGCCCCGGTCGCGGACGAGGCGGCGCGCCGCCTGGACGCCGCACGGTACGCCCCGACGTGCCACCCCCGACCCGGCCGGTGGTGAATCCCCATGTCTACCAAGTACGGGAACGGAGTTGGCCGGCGTGCCGCGCTCTTCCTGGTGGGGGCCGCGACGAGCCGGCTCCCGGCGGGATGCGGCGCGATGATGGAGGCACGGACCGACCGTCGGCCCTGTGCGGGAACCATCAGAGCACACACGACGATGGTGAGCCTGCCGCGCATCACCACTGTCGCTCTCAACCGCCTGGCTCCGTTTTCCCCACGCACCGCTCAGGTGGCGGGCGGCCGCGAGAAGGGAGACGCATCATGTCGTACGGCACGCAGGTACGGGACGAACTGCGGGCACCCGGCCGTGAGCTGCGGCGCGCGATCCCGCAGGTGTACGAGGGCTACAAACAGCTCCACGACAGCGCGCTGGCATCCGGAGCCCTGGACGCCAAGACCAAGGAACTCATCGCGCTGGCCATCGCGGTGAGCAAGGAGTGCGACGGCTGCATCGCCCATCACGCCCAGGCCGCCGTCCGGCACGGCGCCACCGAGCAGGAGGCAGCTGAGGCGATAGGGGTCGCCATCTTGATGAACGGCGGGCCGGGCACGGTCTACGGCCCGCGCGCCTTCGCCGCCTTCCGCGAGTTCCAGGAACAGAAGACCACCGCCGCTTGAGCCCTCCCCGTGGTACGGCCCGGCCTGAGCCCGACAGCGCAACGCCGCAGGCGGGCGCCGCGTGCCGTCCAGCGGGACGGGCGAGGAGGTGTCGGGGATCGGTCGCCCGGGTGATGGCCGTCTCGACGGCCGTGACTCGGTCCGCGAGGAGGGCTGGGGCGCCGACCGCTCGGGATTACGCAGGGCAGGCAGGCGGCATCGACGGACGCTGGGCGAGGCAGTCCCCCATCTGGCACCCCGGCGGCTCGGCGACCGCGCCCTTTGTACGTCGCCCCGGGGTGGACTCGTACAAAGCCACGGCATCGGCCTTGAACTCATCCGCGGAGTCCTTCATCGCCATCGGTGGTCTTCTCGCTTCCTCCGGATCAATCAAGATCCAGTATCAGCGTGTCCACCAGGCGGGGGGAGGTCCCCCCGCCTCTCGAACGTTGACTCACGCCCGCCGTCCTTGCCATCCCCGAAGGCGGAGACGCCCGACCCGAGGATCTCCTGAGCCAGGGCCCGCGACACGTGCTCGAACTCCCTGGTACTCAGCCCCCGAGGAACCGGGTCGGCACGGCCGTGTGCCGCGTGGCGCCGGACAGACGCAGCTCGGCACGTCCGTCTTCCCTGCGGCGCCGTTCGCCTGCACGGTCGTCGAGGGGTGCGGGTGATGGCCCGCATCTCCCAGCAGGCCCAGTAGGGCAGAACATGGTTTCTGATGGAAGAGGCGTCGCCTCGCAGCGTGTGGGGTTCGACTATGCGGGCGGGGGCGAAGGCACGGGGCGTTATGCGGGCGGCGGTGCCACCGTCGGGCGGAGGCCCAAGTGGTTGTCGTCGTCAAGGAGTTGATTGCCCTGGGTGGTGAGCATCTGAAGCGCTATGGGTTCCGGCATGCGGATCACGACCGGGCGGGAGAGGGTCGTCTCGCGGGTCGCCGTGGAGGTGTTGCCGGTGCGGACCCGGTTGGTGACCTGGGCGACCGCCCTGATGTCAAGGGTGAACTGAACCAGGACCGACTTCATCTTCGGCTTGTGGACCGGCATCGAGCCGGACGCGTTGGCCGTGGCATCGGTCGTCCCGCCCGAGCCACCCGTGTTGCCCATCAGCTGGTTGAGGCGGAACTGGTCGGCGTTGAGGACCCCCGCGCCGGGCATGCCACGGGCCGCCCTGCTGTGGTCGGCCGAGCTCTGGCCGTCCCGCTGGGTGGGGCGCAGACCCTCCAGATGGCTCTGGCCGATCGTCTCGAAGGCCATCTTGTCGCCCACGCCCAGGACCCGGCCGTTGCGCAGGCGCGCGTGCAGGGAGGCCCGGAGGTTCTGGCCCTCCGCACCGGAGGCATGCACTGGCGGCAGGTCGACGCCGGCGGAGGTGAGAAGCGGCAGGGCGGCGATCATCCACTCGGTAGAGACCGCCTCGTTCAGTGCGTAGGCGGCGGCCTGGCCCTTGTCGCGGAACCGCGCGCCGCCGCCCGCCTGCCGGACCACGGACGTCAGCAGCTGCCGTACCTGTGTGACCCCTTGGAAGCCGTTGACCTGGGCCTCCATCGGCAGTCGGGCACCGCCCGCGCGCCAGGCGCCCAGGTCGGCCGGGGCCGCCGGGTCGGGAGCGCGCGAGCCACGGGCGACCAACGGTACGTCCTGCTCCGGGAGTTCGGCGCGGGAGAGCGCGTCCAGGTCGGTGCGCAGGACGCGATGGATCAGCGCCAGGTTGTCAAGCAGGGCGAGCGCCACCTGGGTGTTGCCCCGGTACAGTTCGAGGCTCGCCCGGACCGGCACACGCATCTTCGCCACCGCCGCCGAACTGGCATCCGCGACCGTCTTCATGCCGAGCTGGCCTCGGCTCACGGCACCGCCGCGTCGCGATGCGCCGGACGAGAGGCCGAGACCCGCCGCACCGCCGGTGCTCTTCAACTGGCCCGAGCCACCGTCGGGTTTACCGGATCCCGCGAGGATGCCCTCGACGCCGGTGGTCGTGCCCTCGTCGTGGGAGGTCGCCTGCTGGGCTACGGCCGAGGTGATGTACTCCATGTCCCGCCGGTCCGTCGCGTCGCCCTCGTACTCGCCGTCCCCCACCCGGTCGACCTTGAACACCGCCCAGTACGGGGCGTTGCGGCCGTCGAACAGCTCGACGGTGACCCCGCCGTCCATGGCACCGGACAGCAGTCCGGCGGAGCCGTCCCGGTCCAGGACGCGGAGCAGGCGCTGCACGTTGTCGTTGCGGTCGTCGAGCTGTCGCCGGGGCAGCAGCGTGTCGGCGAGGTCCTGCTGCTGGTTGAAGGCGAGACGCGAACGCAGTTGCCCGAGCAGCGGTACGAAGTTCGGGAGGTCCTCGATCATGCCGAATCCGAGGGGGAGTTCGCGGCGGAACCCCGGTCCCGTAGGGGCCGTCCGGAAACTCTCGTCGTCACTCTCGTCCTGGACGGCCTGTTCGGCGGCCGTATGGAAACTCTCCGCGTCGCTGTCGTCTCCTGCGGCCGTGTCCGGTTCGGCGGCGTCCAGCCCCGCCTCCCGCCGCAGTTCCTGCGGAAGCTGCGCCTCCGTCAGCCACACCCCCGCCGCGGCCGGCAGGGTCTGGGCGCCCTTCGCCACGTAGGGGCCGCCGCCGGTCACCTCGACCTCCGCCACCATGGTGACCAGCACGTCACACTGGACCAGATACAGCGGGGCCTTCTTCGGAGTGTGGGCGTTGCGCTCGACCGTGCCGGACAGGGCGTACGACTGGGAGTCGCCCTCGCTCGTGGTGCGGAACGTCGACAGGCCCTGCCCGGCACGCCACGTGGTGCCGCTCTCCGAGCCGGTGACGCCGAACTGCACGGTGCTGCCGGCGCCTTGGCCCGACTGTCCGGAGGACTGGTGGCCGCCGAGCACGAAGGTCTCGGTGCCCGGGCCCTCGCCGGTGTGCACGAACCTGGGGTTGGCCAGGGCCAGCCGGGTGCCGACCGCACCGTTGAGGGCGGCGAGGCGACGCGGGTAGCGGAGGTTCTTGACGACCCAGCCGGAGGACGAGGCCTGCCGCAGCGCCGCCTGGACGGCTCGTTCGCCGAACCGTTCCTCGATCGCCAGCCGTGGCGCGAGTCCCTCGGTCGCCAGCGCCGGGTCCTCGCGCAGGCGACTGTTGCGAGCGGCGGCCTTGGACAGCAGCGCGAAGGCGAGGTCGCGGACGGGCTGCCCGTCGACGGTCTCCACCAACTGCCAGTCCCGCAGCAGGGATCCGGCGGCCGGCTCGGGGGCGAGCGTGGCCAGGTCACCGATGCCCTCGGCGGCCACGTCGGTGGTGGGCGCCGGTTCCGCACGGTCCCCGAGCGCCGCGTCGACCCGGTCCTTGCCCTCCTGGTCCAGGGTGAACTCGGTCGGCGTGAGCAGCCGTACGTCCTGGCTGCCCAGGTTCATATACGTCAGCGTCTCGGCGTCCGGCACGTCCCGGCCCGGGCTGCCGACGGTGAGGCCGCGGGCGAGCTTGCGGGGCCGGGAGGTCATGGTGGCCTCCACGTCGAGGTGCAGGGCCGCCCGGAAGGCGCTGGCGGTGTCGGAGCCGTTGGCGACGACGTCCGTACGACCGGTCGTGCCGGCCTGGTTGCGATGCGAGCCGGAGCTGTGCTTCTCGTAGCGGGCCCCGGCGGTCAGGATGCCGGGGACCAGCCGGGCCTGGCCGAGGACCAGACCGCCGATCGAGCGCGAACTGCTGCGCCCGCTCTGCGCGTTGGCGCCGACGGTCGTGTGGCTGCGCACCGACCAGTCCCTGATGTCGCCCTCGTAGGCGGTGTCGCTCAGCGTGCCCCGGACGAGGATCTGCACGTCGTGGGCGTGCATGGTGGTCTTGCGGCGCAGCCGTACCCGGATGCCGGTGGACAGCAACTGGGCCTTGTTCACCCGGAGGTTGGTCTCCGAGAGTGCGGTCATCAGCTCGCGGTGGTTGCGCCGCTGGGTCTCGGCCTCCTCGTCGCTGGTGCCGAGGGCGGGCGCGGTGGTGCCGAACGCGGGGAGGTAGCCCGCCAGTCGGGGGTCGGTGGCGAACATCTGCTGGACGGCCCGCACCATCGGGCCGGTGTCGACCTGGTTGAGTGCGACGCTGGATCCCTTGCCGTCGTAAGGGAGATGGCGCTCGACGTTCTGTTCGTTGCCGTTCTCATCGGTCTGCGTCGGTTTCTTGATGAACTCCTCGGCTGTCATGCCCAGCGGCAGCGGCAGCCCGAAGGACTGGGCCTCGTCGGCGCGGAGGCTGATCCACACGTTCATCGTGTGGACGGCGACCCGGGTCTCCGGGTGCAGGATCGCCTGGGTCGAGCGCGGGCCCGTGCCCTCCGCGGTGAACGTCACGGTTCCGAAGTAGAGCGCCTTCTCGCCCCGGACCTCCGCGCCCTGGCGGCCGGCGACGCTCTGTTCGGCGACGGTGAAACGCGCCTTACGGGCCGCCGCGACAGGCATGGCGGTGGCCCGTACGACGGCCGCGTTGGAGCCCGCGCCGACACCGATCGCCGGGCCCAGACCCGCCTGAACGGCCCGCCCCTTGCCCGCGCTCTCGGTGACCGCCGTCTGGCCGTGCTGGTGCGTGCGCAGCTGGGTCTTGCCGGTGCCCCAGGCGGGGGAGAGACCGGTGACCGCGGCGCGCAGCCGGTAACTGCCCGCCGTCTTGCCGTCCTTGGAGTACAGGTCCTCGCCGACCACGCCGTCGCGCAGCAGCCGGGGCAGGTCCTCCAGGACGGTAGCCGTGGAGGTCACGTCGTACAGCCGCCCGCGCCCCGGTGCGCCGGGGGCGGTGAGCGAGGGGTGCAGCACGGAGGCGACGGCGTCGAAGAGCCCGCGGCCGGTCTGGTGCGGGGCCGCGTCGTCGGCGACCGCGACCGGTACCAGGGAGTCGGCGAGGGAGACGCGCCGGCCGGTGTCCGCGGACACCGGCGTGGGCGGGGCGGGCGCCTCGGTGCCGACCGGGACCAGGTGTTCGGTCGGCACGCGCTGGGTGAGCGTTCCGAAGTCACCGAAGGTCTGCGCGTCGCCGGTGCCGTGCCGCTGGACACGGACCTCGTAGCGGACCCTGCGGTGCACCTCGACCGAGCCCTTGTCGCTGCGCAGCACACGCGGTTCGGCCACGTTCGTCTGCCGACGGGACTCGCGGGAGGACTGCCAGGGCTGGGCGTTGCCGGTGGCGGCACCGCCGAGCCACAGGCCCGGGACGACGGGCGCGAGCCCGAAGGCGAGGCCGCCGGCGCCCTTGCTGGAGGATCCGCCGCCCGAACTGCTCACGGTGGCTGACGAGTTGTGGTGGACGTCGAGCTTGGTGTCCTTGCCCTGGGGGTCCTCGAGCAGGGCCTGCGACACACCGTCGGTCCCCTGCGAGGCGGCGGCCAGCAGGTCCCCCGGCTGGAAGACGGGCGGCTTGTCGTCGGGGGCCCGGGAGATCGTGACGGTGACGTCGTACCACTCCCTGCCCGTCCGGCCCTCGACGGCGAAGGCGCGGCCCTGCCCGAAGAAGCTCTCCGGCTGTCCGGCCAGTTCGTCCGAGATGTCGGCGACCGTGCCGTCGGCATGCCCGACGACCGCGGACACCGCGTGCCGGACGAACTCGTGGCCGGTCAGTCCGTATGTCGAGGAGAGGCCGCCCGCCTGGAGGTGCATCAGGTACGACGGCAGCACGAAGCCCGTCTCGGTGCGCTCCTCGATGCCTGGCAGCGCGGGGCGGGCGCTCTGGTTCCGGGTCCTTCGCACGGCCCGTGAGGTGGCCGCGTTGCCGGCGGTGCGCTGAAGGGACAGCAGAGGGTGCGCGACGCCGGAGGTGGAGGCGAGGGCAGGTGGCGGGGCGGCGCGGGACGTCTGGGTCGCCTGCTCGGACGCACCGGTCCTGCCGTCCCCTGACTGCTGCCGTTTCCACACGGGATCAACGTAACCGTTGGCAGGACGGGGCACGGCCTCTCCTCCAGCTCCCGGCGGATTCGCCGTCTCCACTCCACGGATACGTCAACTTCCGTATTCCCCAGGGTCATTCGTGGAGCGGGACGGCGCCGGGTTCAGCTCCGTTGGAAGAACTCCACCTCCGCCAGGGCCAGATGACGTCCCCTGGACAGGTCGACGGGTGAGCGCAGTGTCAGGCGTACCGTCTTCGCGTCGCTGATCCCGGTCTGGATCGTCTGCGGGCCCGGCTTGTCGCTGAGGGTGAGCTGCTTGTCGTGCCGTGTGCCGTCCACCGTCGTCACCTCCAGGTCGATCTGGAGGGCGCGGGCCTGGCGGGCGTACGCCTCCGGGGACGTGGACGCGCCGTTGGTGATGATCAGGTCGACGAGGCGGAACGGCTTACGGAAGGTGTACGTCACCGAGGCGCCCGGTCCGGGGACACCCCAGTACTTGTTGTTCAGCCCGTCCGTGGTATTCGTCGCGGGGTGCCCGGGGAGCGCGCCGCTCGCCTTGATGTCCACCGGGGTCACGGGCGTGGCCTTGCTCAGTTTGTCCCGGGTGTCCTCGAACGGGGCGCGTCCGGCGGGGAGCAGGAAGAGTCCGGCGGTGCACAGCACGACCACGACGGCGAGGATCACGATGAGCCGCACACCCCGCCCCGAACCCGCCCGCACCCGACGCCGGAACGGCCACACCGTCCGCCACCACGGCAACGGCGCGGCCTTCTCCACCGGCCTCAACTCCGCAGCACACCGCCGGCAGAACTTCCGCTCCGGCCGATTGAGCGTCCCGCACACGGGACAGGGCCGCCCGGTGCCCTCGTCCTGCACGGCTGCGGGACGTACGACGGGACGGGGGGCGACGGCCTTTGCGGGGAGGACGGGGAGGATCGGGTCGGGGTCGGGGGTGGGGCTGGTCGAGGGGCGGGGAGTGGTGGGCAAGGGCGAGGCAGTGGAGGCGGACGGGGGCTCGGGGGCGGTCGGGGAAGACAGGGTGACAGGGGCCGCCGGGGGCCGAGGGGTGGTCGGCGAGGGCCAAGCGGTGGGTGGTGAGGGTGGGGTGCTGGGGACGGGCGGGGCTTGCGGGGGCCGGGCGGCTGTTCCGGATGCGGGGGCGGTGTGTCGTACGGATTCGAAAAGCCCTGGGGTCGGGGCGGGGGGAGCTTCCTCGGCGGGGGTCTCGCCTGCGGACCCGCCGGTCGGGGAGTCGGTGCGGGCGGCGTCCGATGCGGGCTGGGGCGGAGAGTTCGTGGGCTCCGGCCGAGCGGGGGCACTGCTGGGGCCCTCGCCGGTGGGGGGAGCCGCGTCGGGGCCGGTGCCGGTGCCCGGGGGTGAGTCCGCGGCATCCGTGCCCGGGGCGTCCGGGGCCGGGGCGTCCGGGGCCGGGGCGTCCGGGGCCGCAGAAGCCGACGCCGAGGTAACCGCAGCCGGGGCGTCCGTGGTGCTCGTCCCCCTCGCGTCACCACGCTCACGACCCGTCAGCCGGGACCGCAACGACGACCCGAGGCCGCGTGCAGCCGACGCGGCCCCCTCCCCCGAGGCGGCTGCCGCAGGCGTCGCGGACGGCGCCGCGGAATCCCTCGGCGGAGTGTTGGCCGGGGACGCCGTCGGAAGATCCGTGGGCGTCGGGACCGCCGCACGGTCCGCGTTCGGCTGCGGTTCCGGAGCAGCCGGAGAGTTCGGGGCCTCCGTGGATCCCGTCGCCGCCGAGGCGACCGTGGGCGGGGTCGCGGGCGCCTGCGTGCTCGCCGACGAGTCCGACCAGCCCAAATACGTGCCGCAGTTGCCGCAGAAGTCGTCTGCGGGGTCGTTGGAGGCCCCGCATGCGGGACATGCTCGCATGCGTCAGTTCCCTTCCTCGGTGGGCGGGCCGGGGAGGACCTCCACCCGAAACGCGACGTGCACCGGGCACATGGCCCGGACGATCTCGTGCACCCTGTCCACGTCCAGCCGTCCGGTCCCCGACTCGCGGTCCGGAAGGACGCGGATCAGGAGCTCGGCGGCGGGTTCCGGCGGTACATCGGAGCCCGCGGTGTTCGACCACGCCGCCCCGCCGTCGCCGCTCACCTCGGCATGCACGCCCAGCGCGAGACGCAGGGCCTCGGCCAGCCCCCGCTTCGTGCCCCGCCACCGGTGCAGCTCCACCGCGCGGACGACCGCCTCCCGGCGCAGTTCCACAGGCCACTGCGGATCGTCCAGGGCACCCGCCCACGAAGCCAGCCACTGAAGGAAGTCGACCGGCGTCACCCGGGGGTCGAGGTAGGCGGGCAGGTTGTCGAGCGTCGAGAACACCGGCGCGAGAACGGTGTCGAGCCCGGCGGTGAACCGCTGCGCGAAGTCGTCGTCGGCGTACAGTGCGGGCAGTTGCTCCCCGATCGGGTACCTGCTCGGCAGCCCCGGTATCGCGGCGCGGCTCATCCCCGCCCCTCCGCCCCGACCCCCGTCACGACCACCTGGTGCTGGTACGAGAAGACCAGCGCGCCCGGACCCACGTCGATGCGGTCCGTCGGGGCGCCGCGGCGGCCGGTGACGGGGTCGGCCGGGAACAGGCGGATCTCCTCGACCAGCGCGTTGCCGGTGGCGCGTTGCAGGACACCGAAGATCTCGCCGTACTGGACCGGTCGCCCGAACGGCCACCCGGTGCCGTCCGAGCCGCCGACCAGCGGGTTGAGGTGGCGGAACAGGGCGTCCAGCGCCGCCTCGCGGACCTTGTCGGTGTCGCTGGGGGCCGCCGAGAGGCGGGCCACCACCGTGATGCCCTGGTAGACCGGCGGCTCCACCACGAGACGCGTGCCGATCAGACGCCGTTCGTCGAGGCTCGCGGTGATCGCCGAGAGCACCTGGTCGGACGGGATCAGCTGCTCGAAGCGCAGCCGGTCGTCGCCCTCGTCGGCCACCGCGTCCGGCACCACCAGGACCCGTACCGCACCCGGCGCGTCCGCGGCCGGCAGACAGCGGACCCGGCGCACCGAGGGCGCGGCCTGGCGGCTGATGCTCTCGTAGTCCTCGGCGGTCACCGCGCGGTCCTGCATCCGCAGCGCCTGAGGCGCGCGCCGCCGGGCGTTCTCGACGGTCTCCCCGGCGACCCCGCCGCGCGCCGCCTCCCGGTTGGTGACCTGGGCGATGTACGGAACGGAGCTGAGCAGTACGGAGATCGCACCGCGGGCGACGTTTCCCGCGGGGCCGCCGCCGGTGCGGTAGCGGGCGACCCGGATCTGGGCGCCCTTCGGCGGCACTGCACCGCACTGGCGCAGCGTGCCGTCCGGTTCGCGCAGCGCCGGGGGGAAACCGAACTCACCGGTCGTGGCGTCGACGCGGACGTGCCGTTCGTCGGGTCCGGAGCGGCCGAAGTGCTCGACCACCTCCCAGCGCTGCCACCCCTCGTCGGAGGACACCTCCACCATGGGGGGCTCGGCGTCGAGCAGGATCGGCGGGCGGCCGAGCCGGAAGGTCTGCCCGGCGACCCCCTCCGAGGTGCCGAGCGGTACGTCGGTCACCGTCTCGGCGTGCTCGACGGACATGGTGCCGCCGACGGTGAACACCGCCGCCTCGCGCACCGTCGGGGACTCCGAGTAGAACGGCTGGCCCGGCTCCGCCTCGGTGACCCGGCAGCGCAGCCAGCCGGCCCGGGTCCCGCCGATCACCGACGCCGTGTGCCCAGCCGGCACGTACACGGTGATCTCGCCGGGCCGGTTGAGGCCGCCGGTGGTGTCGTCGCCGGTCTCGCACCGCTGCCAGCCGCCGCCGTCCCATGCCTCCCACACCAGCGGAGGCTGGCGCGGGTCCACACCGATGCCCTCCACACGGCTGTCCAGGCGTACGGCGACGATGCAGCGCGGCACCGCCGTCGGCAATCCGAACAGCAGCGCGTCACCGGGCTCCGGCGTCGTCTGGAAGCAGGGGATGTCGAGGCCGTCGGCGAGCATGCCGGTCCGGTCGCTCTGCTCACCGGTCCGGGGAGCGGTCACCAGACGGGTCAACTCGCTGGGCAGGATGCGCAGTTCGTCCGTGGTCGTGAACACCACCGCCTCGTCGCTCTCGGCGCCCGCGGTGGTCACCTCGGTGCCCGGCGGCAGCGCGACGGTGTCGGGCTGCGGTGCCGAGAGCCAGAAGTCGACGTCGGCGCCGGCCGCGGTCGGCGGGAACAGACGGATGCCCAACAGGTCAAGGAACGCAGTGTAGTTCTTGTCAGGAACTCTGTTCAGCCGGTACAGCAACTGGTCCACCAGGTAGGCGAACGTCTCGATCAGAGTGACGCCCGGGTCGGAGACGTTGTGGTCGGTCCACTCCGGGGCGCGCTGCTGCACATATCGCTTCGCCTCGTCGACGAGTTGCTGGAACCGCCGGTCGTCCAGGTTCGGGGAGGGCAGCGCCATCAGTCCGCGCCTGCTTCCTCGGCCCCCTCCTCGGAGGGGATCGTGTAGAAGGGAAAGACCAGGTTGCGCCGGTCGTTGGTGGAACGCAGGGTGTAGTGCACGTCGATGTAGAGGGTGCCGTCCTCGACCGCGTCGAAGGCGACGACCACGTCGTCGACCGAAATCCGCGGCTCCCACCGCTCCAGTGCCTCGCGCACCTGCTGCGCGATACGGCCGGCGGTGGCGCCGTCGCCGGGGGCGAAGACGTAGTCGTGGATGCCGCAGCCGAACTCGGGGCGCATGGGGCGTTCGCCGGGCGCCGTGCCGAGCACCAGGCGGATCGCCTCCTCGATCTCCCGCTCCCGTTCGACCAGGGCGATCCCGCCGGTCGGCCCGACGCGCAGCGGGAACGCCCAGCCACGGCCGATGAACCGCTCGCTCATCACACGCCTCCGATCAGAACGTCGGGGGCGCCGGTGACGATCATCGCGCCGCACGCCGTCTGGTCGCGGGCCCGCGCGGCTGGCAGCCCGCCGATGAGGACCTGTCCCGAGGCGAGCCCGGCCGGGTTGGGCGTGATCACGTTGGCCGGTCCCAGGGCCAAGTGCGGCGGCATCGCACACGTGTGCAGGCTGCCGACGACGGCGGCGGGCCGGCCACCGATCAGCACGGTCGCCACCGCCCTGGCGGCGGCGGGCGGCGGAGTGGCGATCACCCCGCCGTGGTTGGTGGGGTCGCCGGTACGGGCTGCGGCGGGCATGGGGAACTCCTCTCGAAGGGTGATCAGTTGATGCGGATGAGCTTGGCCTTGAGGACGCCGAGCAGACCGCCGTCGACGGTGACGCCCGTGGCGCCGGTGACATCCACCGTGCGGCCGCCGATCTTCACCCCGACCCTGCCGTTGATGTCCACGTTGGCGCCCGACACGTTCACGTTCCCCCGTCCCGCGTCCAGGGTGATGCCCTTCTTGTCGAGCATGACGGAGCTGAGCACCTGCCGGCCCTTGCCCGCGTACACCGTCATCTCGATCCGGTCCCGCCGGTTGTCGAGGAAGACTTCGAGGCGCTCGTCGGCGGACATCATCCGCACCCCGGAGAGCCCCGGTGCCCGCGCGTCCAGCAGCTCCACCCGATGCCCCGAACGCGACACGATGGAACGGCGGTTGACCCTTCCAGTCGTCTTGTCGATCAGCGGGACGTCGTGAGGCGAGGGCTTGTCCACGCCGTTGTAGAGCCCTCCGATGACGTACGGGCTGTCCAGCAGGCCCTGTTCGAAGCCGACCAGCACCTCGTCGTTGACCTCGGGGCTCACCACCCCGCCGCCGCCCTTGCCGCCCCACTGCACGGTGCGCACCCAGTCGGTGACGTACGTGTCGTCCAGCCAGGGAAACTTGAGCTTCACGGCGCCGCGCTCGGAGCCGGCCGGCTCGCGCACGTCCGTCACCACGCCGATCGCCAGGCCCGGCATGCGCGGACCCCGGGAGGGCGCGTTGGCGCCGGTGACCAGGCCGGTCAGGGAGCGGTCCGGGCTGGCGCTCACCCACACCGTCGTACGGTATCCGCCGTGCGGTTCGAGGACATGCTGCACCGCCGTCGCCGTGTACTTGCCGGAGAAGGCCTGCCCGACGTTGCCGAGCGCGATGGGCTTGCCCGCCCGCAGCATGGGGTTGCCCTCGGCCATCACCTCCAACTCACCGAAGCTCGCACTGACTTGGCTGGCCACTGCGTTTGCGACCGCCTTCGTCTCGGCCTGGGTGCGGTACGGGGTGTCGGTGACGGTCAGCTTCGACGACTTGCCGAACCGGGCGGCGAGCGCCGGACTCAGCCCCGGCACCACCGTGTCGCTGTCGACCGACGGCTGCCGGGCCACCAGGGGCCGCTTGGTGGTGACGTCCCAGCCGCGCACCTCCACCTGCTGCGCGCCGTCCGCCGCCGACAAGGAGGCCCGCAGCGCCAGCAGATTGCGCCCGTACTCCAGCACCATCGGGTTCTGAGCAGCCGACGTGGACGGCGCGGGCGCCCCGGACGCCTTCTGGGGCTTGGTGAACTGGAGCAGCCCCTTGTCGTCGACACGCACCTGCGCGCCGCTCTCGGCGGCCAGGAACTGAAGGAAGTCCCAGTCGGAGACGTTCGCCTGGGACAGCTGCTTGTAGGTGACCGGCGCGGCCTGCACGGTGCCGCAGGCCAGGCCCGCCCCGGCGGCCACCTTGCGGACGATGGCCGCCGCCGTCATGTTCCGGTACGCCACCACCTTCCGGCCGCGCTGGAGGCGGTGCGCCTTGGAGAAGGCACGCACCACCGTGAACGAGCCGGTGCGGTCCCGGTCCACCTCCAGGGCCGTCACCTCACCGTTGAACAGCCGCTCGCGCGCCTGCCCGGTCACGGTGACCACGGAGACCCTGAGCGGGGTGCCGATGGTGATGCCGGTGTTCCTCAGGAACTCGTGATCGGGATCGCGGAACGTGAGAACCGCTGCGTCCGGCAGGCCCACGTTCTCGTCGACCACGCAACTCACCAGCTGGGCGGCCCAGACGGGCGGCAGCTCGCCGGGCGTCTCCACGATGGGGTCCGCCGCGAAGGACCGGCCGTCCCGTACCCCGCCACTCACTGCTCCTCCTCAGCGCCCGCGTCGCTCATCGCCGGCAGCACCAGTTCGCTGCCGGGCACCAGCGCCATCGGGTCGTCGATGTCATTGGCCTCCGCGATGACCCGCCAGGCCGTCGCGTCGCCGTACTCCCGCCATGCCAGCAGCGCCAGGCTGTCGCCCGCCACGACGATGTGCGTACTGCGCCCGGTGCGCGAGCCGGACGTCGGGTTCTGCCCCGCCGGACCGACGCTCGCCTCTTCGATCGACAGCCGGCAGGTCGCCCGCAGCGGCTTGCCGTCCACGTCGAACAGCGTGTACGTCACCGACAGGCTGGACAGCACCCCGTCGAACGACGTCGTCCGCGCACTGCCCCACTCGAACCGCACCCACGGGCTCGCCGGCTTCTTGCGCCCCAGGCTCGCCTTCGTCGGCACACACGCCTTCATCAGCTTCTCCACCGCCTGCTCCACGGAGTTGTCGTGGGTGGCGGTGGCGTCCAGGAACACCTCAAGACTCAGCTCGCGCGGGCCACTGCCGACGAACTCGGGCAGCGCCGACTCCTCCGCCATCCGCGACGGAGAACGCCGCCACTCGGTGGCCTTGCGCAACTCCAAGGTGGACGGGTTGAACTGGAGGTTCAGCCGCGCGAGCGTCCCGCCTGGCTTGGCGCCGACGGAGGCCGGGGGCTCCTTCAACGTCAGCTGGGCCCTGGCCCGACTGGAGCGGGACGCTGGGGACATGGCCGGGATTCCTTTCCACAACGATATTCGGAGAATGGGACTTGGGGGATGGTTGGTCAGGAAGGGCGCAGTCCCTCGTGGGCGATCTCCAGGGTCTCCACCGCCGCCTGCGAGCTGCTGGGGTCGAAGGACGGGCCCTGCCAGCGCACCGGGACGATCCCGAACACCTGCCAGCTGATGATCCGCGACAGATCCGGCCGCAGCGCCACGATCTCGCCGTCCTTGGGCTCCACCCGCTTCAGCGTCTCGTCGAGCCAGCGGGCGATCTTCGCGGTGTCGGCGGTGACCGGCCGGGTGAGCGTGATGTTCGACCAGGTCACCCGGCCGGGCAGGTTATGGGTGAATCCGTTGTTGCCACCTTCGGCATAGGTCTCGATCTCCACCTCGGCACCCATGCCGGAGCAGGTGTGGAAGGCGCCCAGATCATTGCCGCCGATCGCGAGCCGGAAGAACACGCTGCTCGCGAAGATGTTGTCCGTCATCCGTCCGTCATCCGTTCCGTGCCGTGACCTCAGCGGCGTCCGTCGTAGGGGCGACCCGTACGCTCCCGGCCGCGCCGCAGTTCCGTGCGCAGCAGGCGGGCCATCGGGTCGAGCAGGCGACGCGCGAGGTCGTCCAGGTCGAGACCGGGGTCCTGCGCCGCGCCGGCGGACCGCTCCGTGCGCCGGCCGGACGCGGAGGCGGAGGCCGTCCCGGAGTACTGCTGCTTGCCACGCGCCGCGGGCACCGCCTTCGCCGGTACGCCCTTGGATACGCCGGGTACGTCGGGTACGGCCTTCCCCGCGCCGGAGATCGCACGCTGGACCTCGGGCACCGCAGGGCTGTTGCCGCCGCCGCTCGCCGATCGGGCGCCCGGCGTCACGACCCGCGGCCGGACCACGGGGATGGCCGCCGCCTGTGCCACGGCTGTCGACGGGCCATTCGCGAGGGGCGGCGTCAACGGGGGCGTGACCGGCAGGGGCCGCGCCGGGGGGACCGCCGCCGTACCGGGCACTCCCCCGCCAGGCGGCGCGGGCTTGACGAGCGGGACGACTCGCTGGACGACACCGGGGGCGCCCGTCGCTCGTACGGCCGAGCCGGTTGCCGGTACGCCCGGGTGGTGCGGCGCGTGCGCGGTTACGGCCCGTTGGACCGGCGGGGTCGCAGCGGCGCCCGCGGACGGTGCCGACGCGGGGTGCGCAGGGTGCGCGGGCGACCGGGTGGACGGCGCGGGGGTGCCGCCGCCGGGGATGTCCGGCGCCCCGCTCCAACGCGCCGCCACCACGGGAGGGCCGCCGACGGGGCGCGACGCGGCGGACGGTGCCAGGCCTTCCGGCGCCAGGGTGTTGAGGATGAGGGGCCGTGCGGGCAGCAGCGGGAGGGTGCGGCGGGCTACCGGGATGGAGGGGGTTGCGGGGCGGGCGCCGCCGGTGGATGCGTTCGCGGGGCGAGCGCCTGCCATGGGTTCGGCCGCGCGGCGGGCTACGACGACCGGGGCTGGGCTGCTGGGGCTTTGGGGACGTCCGTCGCCGGGGCCGGGACCGGGGTGCATCGCCTCGGGCCGTACGACTGTGCCCGCCGGAGACTGAGACGCCGCGCCCTGGGACGGCGTCACCAACGGCGTCGCAGGGCCGGTTCCGTGGTCCGTGGGGCTGCCGCCCTGGGGCGCCGGGTGGTCCGCGAGGTGGCGCTGGACGTCGACCGTCCCCAGCAACGGTGCGTGGCCTGCCGTATCCGAGGCGGGCTCCGTGGGCGGCGTACGGTCCCCGCCCGGCGCGGGCGATGCCGGTGTGCGCTGGATGTCGGGCCCGGATGCCGTACTGGAGGCTCGGGCCCCGGAGGCGGCGGAGCCGGGCAGACCGGCGCTGGCCGGCATCGCGGGCAGGGGCGCCCCCAGGCCGCTGCGCGCACGCGCACCGGAACGCTGCGGACCCGAAGACGGGCCCGGGGCGGGGCCGCTGGGGGCACCCTGGGTGTCCTTGTCCTGCCGCTGAACCACGGGAAGCACCGGACCGGATACGGGCGCGGCAGGGCCGTCCTTCACCAACGGCGCGGCCGTGGAGGGCAGTTCAGCGAGCGGCGCACCCAACGGCGGTCGGCTTCCAGTGCGCTGCACGGGGGCGCTCGGCGCAGGGCTGCCGGAGGAACTCCGGGCGTCCTCGGCCTGCCGCTGAACCACGGGAAACACCGGACCGGGCACGGGTCCCGCAGCGGGCACGACGGAGGTGTCCTCCACCGGCGACGCACCCAACGGCGACCGGTTTCCCGCACGTTGTACGGCGGTGCTCGGCGCAGGGCTGTCGGAGGAACTCCGGGCGTCCTCGGCCTGCCGCTGAACCACGGGAAACACCGGACCGGGCACGGGTCCCGCAGCGGGCACGACGGAGGTGTCCTCCACCGGCGACGCACCCAACGGCGGCCGGTTTCCAGCACGTTGTACGGGCGTGCTCGGTGCGGCCGTCTCGGCGACCACCGCAGACCTCAGGGCAGGGACACGGCGTACAGGCCCCATCACCCGGGGGGCGACCGTCAAGTGGCGCCCCACCAACCGCGCCTGGACGGCGGGGAGGGGCACCTTCAACCGGTTTCCGCTCAGCGCGGGCTGCGCACCCGTCTCCGGCGCCTCCTTCGCGGCACGCTGGACGGACGGTCCGGCCGCCCCGGGGATCACCGCGACACGTCGTACGAGCGGAATCGGCGAGGCGGCCGACGGGGCTACGGCCCGTTGGACAGCGGGAGTCGGGGAGGAGAGGACAGCGGGGGAGCCCACGGACGACGTGATGTCACGACTTTGCGAAGTTCCGCCCGAACTCCCCTTCCCCACATTACGGTTGGCACCGGAGGAGCCACCACGAGCTGGTCTTACCGACGCCGGCGTCGACTTCGAGCGAGAGTCCCCCTGCGCCCCGCCCTCCGACCCCTCGCCCCCTTCCGTCCGCACCGCCCGAAGCACCAGCGGCCCCCCAACAACGCTCACAGCGCGCGGGCCGGCCGGGCGAGTCACACCCCGCACCAGCCCAGCCGGAGCCGTCGGCAGCAGCGCATGTCCGAGCCCGCTGTCAAAGGAAGGGTTCTGCCAGGCGGCGAGCGCCGCACGGAAGGTGAGTCCGTCACTCACGCCCAACGGAGCACGGGAGACGGTCAGTTGGGGTGGGGAGGTGCGGCGCCAACCGCCGTCCCAGTCGCCAGGCATGGAGGAACCCACAGGACTTGATGCGCCCGATGCACCCGAAGGATCCGAAGAACCCGAACCGCCGTCGCCACCCGCATCCGAGCCCCCAGGGACGGCAGAGCCCCGGGCCCCCGACCCGCCCGCTCCGACGCGGCGGCGCAGCCTGTCCCGCCATGACATCTGCTCAACCGCTTTCGTTCATACGGGTGTTGATACGGGCGATCTCGGCCACCCACTGCTGGCGTTCACCATGCGTGAGATCGAGGATCTCCTCGCGCTCCCAGTGGAAGTGGTAGGCGATGTACGCGATCTCCTCCCGGAGCCGGGGAAGGGCGTACGTCACGATTCCCCCAGGCGCCCACCCGAGAGGTCGACCTCGAAGCCGCCCTCGCAGTGCGGACAGGTGACCGCCGCGCGGGTGTGGCCCTCGCTGTTGACGCGGCGGTAGAAGTCCTGGAGGAACGCCACGTCTGTGGCGTACATCCGCTCGACGATCCCGGCGTGCACATCCGTGATCGTGCCGAGCCGGGTGATCACCTGGCTCAGCAGCACCACGCTCAGATACGCCGGGTTCTCCTTGACCCGCAGGTCGATCTGGGGCCGCAGTTCGTCGCGGGCCGTGGCCAGCCGCATCGAGCCGTACCGGTGCACGGTGCCCGCCTCGTCGACGTACCCGCGCGGCAGCTCGAACTCGAACTCCGTGCGCAGCCCGCTGTTGTCGTCCTCACGGCGCGGCGGGGTGGGGGCCGCCGTCTGCTCCGGCGCCTGGGCGGGCGCCGTGACCTGGAGGAGATCCTCCAGGCTGCCCGCCGTCACCGTACGGCGTCTCATTCGACGACGATCTCCTCGAACGTGATCGTGACCGACTCGGTGGCCGGGGACGACTCGCCCGCCTTCAGGGAGGGGCCCTCCCACTTGGAGGCCCAGCCCTGCATCAGCTGGATACGGCGGACGGTGTTGCCCTCGGTGTCCTTGATCTCGATGGTGAGGTTCTGCCGCGCGGTGTTGACGGCGCCGTTGTTCAGGGTCTCCTTGATCCACTGGGTGAACTCGCTGCTCTGGTCGAGTCCCCGCGTGATCGTGATCTCACCGGCCTGCCGGGCACCCGGCTGCTTGCGGATGATCTGCTTGCCCTCCGCGGTGACCTGCTTGACCTCGACGACATCCTCTTCGACGGTGAACCCGCTGATCTCCTGGATGGACTCCACCAGGTATCCGCCGAGCTGCACGCCGAAGACGTGAGTGGAAAGAGCATCGCCCGTTGCCATGACTGTCTGTCAACCTTTCCTTACAGAACCGAACTCGCGGATCACTCGTCGATGAGGCTGGTGGTGTCGGAGAACTGGGCCAGCCGGAAGACCACGAACTCGGCGGGCTTGACCGGCGAAACGCCGATCTCGCAGACGACCCGGCCCTGGTCGATGGACTCCTGCGGGTTGTTGTCGCGGTCGCACTTGACGTAGAACGCCTCGTCGGCGGTACGACCGAACAGCGCGCCCCGGCGCCATTCCTCGGTGAGGAACGCGGTGACGTTGCGACGGATGCTGGACCACAGCCGGTCGTCGTTGGGCTCGAACACGACCCACTGGGTGCCCAGGAGGATGGACTCCTCCAGGTAGTTGAACAGGCGGCGTACGTTCAGGTAGCGCCAGGCCGGGTCGGAGGAGAGCGTGCGGGCGCCCCAGATCCGGATGCCGCGGCCGGGGAAGGCCCGGATGCAGTTCACGCCGATCGGGTTGAGCAGGTCCTGCTCGCCCTTGCTCAGTCGGAGTTCGAGGTCGACCGCGCCGCGAATCACCTCGTTCGCCGGCGCCTTGTGCACACCGCGCTCGGCGTCGCTGCGCGCCCACACACCGGCGACGTGACCGCTCGGCGGGACGGTGGTGTTGCGTCCGAGGGCCGGGTCGAAGACCCGCACCCACGGGTAGTAGAGGGTGGCGTACCGGGAGTCGTAGCCCGCCTCGTCGTTACGCCAGGTGCGCACCTGCTGGGCGTTGAGCCCGGGCGGGGCGTCGAGGACGGCCACGCGGTCGCCCATCTGCTCGCAGTGCGAGATGACGGCGAGCTGCACGGTGCGCACGCCCTCGGCATCGATGTCGCCGCGCTGGTAGGCGCCCATCAGATCGGGCACCGCGACCATGGTGATCTCGTCGATGGTCTCCAGACCGCCGAACCCGGTACGGGCCGCCGCGTCGCCGACGTACTCGGCGGGGTCGATGCGTGCCAGCTCACCGGAGCCGTTGGAGGCGGGCGCGCCGGCGGCGTCGGGGATCGCGAGGGTCTGGGCGGCGGGCTTGGCCTGGGTGGCGCCGCGCTGCTCGGTGACCTCGATCAGCTTGGAGGCGCGGGCCTGGGTGACCAGGTAGCCCTTGACGTTCTTGCGGGTGGAGGCGTCGTACGTCTCCACCACCTCGTCGCCGCGCCGGACCAGGACCTTGAAGCGGTCCTCCGGCGGGTCCTCGCCGTCCACGTCGGCGACCTCCACCGATACCCTGGTCACGCCCGGCTTGGCGGCGATCAGGAAGCCGCCGAGTTCGACCGGCTGAGCCGCCTTCGGCTGCCGGCCGCCATTGACCGACGGGCCCGAGGCGGCCTCGGCCGCCCCACCGATGCGCACCACGTACGCGGCGCCGCCGCCGTTGGAGAAGTACCCGTAGAGCGCGTGGGCGAGATACGTACCCTCGGTGAAGCCGCCGAACACCTGGGAATACTGGTCCCAGCTGGTGACCAGCGTCGGCGCGTGGAACGGGCCCTTCTCGGCGAAGCCGACGAACGCGGCGACGGCCGTGCCGACTCCTTCGATCGGTCGGGCACCGGACTGCACCTCCTCCACGTATACGCCCGGGGTGAGGTACGTCGGCATGCTCGCTCCTTAACGTCCTTACGGTCACCTGTGTCCAGGCCGAGTCTGCGCGGCGTACCGGCGGAGCGGCAGGGACCTGCGGACCTGCCCGAGGGCAATACATCTGCCTTTACGGACGCCCCAGGTTGACCGTCCCGACGTCGCCCACCGTTGCCCTCGCGCTGCCCCTTCGGACCTGGACGCCCCGCTCGCCCCCGCGATGAACTGGAGAGCCGCAGCATGGGCGCCGACGAGGAGGCAGCAGGTGCAGACTTCCAAGCCGCGCACCGGCCGGAGCGAGGACCAGGAACCGGCCCGCGGCCAGGCCGGCGCCCGACGGGAGACATCCGGGAACGGCGCCGCCGTACCGCCCCCGCTCACGGCCGCCGCGCTCCAGGCCGCCCAGGGCACCGCGGGCAACGCCGCGGTGACCGGCATGATCGCCCGCCGGGCACGCACCACGGAAGCCCCGGAGCAGCCCGGCACCGAGGTACACGACGTCCTGCGCTCGGCCGGCAAACCCCTCGCCGGGCCGGTGCGCCAGGAGATGGAGTCCCGGTTCGACACCGACTTCTCCGACGTACGGCTGCACACCGGCGCCTCGGCGGCCCGCTCGGCCCGTTCCGTCGGCGCGCGCGCCTACACCTCCGGCAGCCATGTCGTCATCGGCGAAGGCGGACGCGACAAGCACACCCTCGCGCATGAACTCACCCACGTCGTCCAGCAGCGGCAGGGGCCGGTCGCGGGCACCGACCACGGCAACGGCCTGCGCGTGTCCGACCCTTCGGACCGGTTCGAACGGGAGGCCGAGGCGAACGCGCACCGGATCATGGCGGGGCCCGCACCCGTACAGCGGGCGGAAGCGTGCACCGCGGAGCACTCCGGGCCGGTGTCCTCCGGGGCGGCGGTGATCCAGCGCAAGGGCCATGAGGCGCTCTCGGACAAGCTGCCGGCGGTCGGGTCCGACGGCAACCCCCTGAAGTCCTTCCTCAAGTCCTGGGGGAGCACGCCCGCGCAGGAGTCTCCCGAGCTGGCGGAGATCCGCGAGGGCATCAAGGCGTACGACGCGGATCCCAAGCGTGACCCGATGCACTGTGCGCAGGTGCTGATGACACTGCTGTTGGCGGTCGGCAGCGCCGAGGAGACCCTCACCAAGGAGTCCGGGACCGCCGCCCGGCACTTCCTGACCGAGGCCCGCACGGCTCTCAAGGCCGAGAACAACCTGGTGACCGAACAGATCGGCAGGGACAGCGACTTCTCCGCCGAAGCACGCGCCCCCTTCGAGGCGATGACCGCGCGCGGCCTGCTCTGGAACGAGGAGACCTGGGCCGACAGCGCCGTGGCGTTCGCCATGAACGGGCCGAGCTATTTCCGCGAACTCTCCGAGATGAACCGGGCCGGTATGGCCAACGAGATCAATACGCGCGGGCGCAAGGACTGGGTGAGCGGCGTCGAGCGAAACCTGACAGCCGCGCTGCGGCAGAGCGTGCTGTGCCACTACACCAAGGACGAGGCCCGGGCTGACCTGCTGTCGCAGGCGAACCAGATCAAGTCGAAGACGGAGCTGCTGAAGGACGACCCCGACGCGGCCAACAACTCCGAGGGCTACGACGCACACGTCCTGGCGAACGAGGGCTTCGTCTTCTTCTTCCTGGAGGCGCCGGGCAGCGAGTTCCGCGAGACCCGGTTCGGAAAGGTCCGGTTCGAGATCCCGCTCGCGGACTCGCCCCTGGAGTCCCAGGGCTGGCTCATGCTCAGCGACTTCGCCCAGCGTGAGTATCCGGTGATCAAGGCCGACCCCACCGACCCCACGGCCTTCAAGAGTGAACTGCCCACCCGCATGGACAAGATGCCCAAGCAGTTCTCCCTCCCCGTGCGGAATTTCGACCGCGGGATGAACAAGACGGACCTCGACATGATGGAGCTCATCATGCAGGCCAAGGCGCAGGAGACGGACCCGGAGCGGGCCAACCTGCTCCCCGTCGTCAAGAGCGAGGTCGCGGCGGACGAATTCAGCACGATGACCTACGGCGCCGGCCACCGGAAGGAGAAGGGGTACAAGGAGCGGATCCGCTCCAACACCCTGAGGGGCAGGGACATCATTCCCGGCCTGGTGGACCGCGCGGTGCTGGAGATCATGCGGATGGAGGACGCCAATCCCGCGTTGGCGAACCGGCTGAAGAACATGTCCGGCGCGGAACTGATGAAGTTCCTCCTCAAGGACCTCCTGCGTCCGCAGGCGATGCTGCCCAACAGCGTGGATCTCAGCAAGGCCACGAGGAGGTCCAGGCCCTGACCTCGGACCGGTCGCCTCACACGCCGGCGGCCTCCGCCAGGTACGGCCCGAACTCGCTCTCCAGGACCAGGCGTCCGAGCTTGCGGTACTCCTGGGCGATCGCGGTGACCGTCTGCCGCATGGTGAGCGGCTTGCCGGACTCGGCCGCGAGATAGGCAGCGGTGACCGCGCACGCGCGGATCGAGCCGCCGGCCAGTTCGAAGCGGTCGGCGCAGAAGGCGAGGTCCAGGTCGTCGCCCCGGGGCAGCCGGCCGCCCAGGCACCGGTCCCACAGGGCGAGACGCTGACCGGCGTCCGGCATCGGGAAGTCCGCGACCACGTCCAGGCGGCGGGTGAACGCCTCGTCCAGGTTGGCCCGCAGGTTGGTGGTCAGCACCGCGATCCCGTCGAACGACTCCATGCGCTGCAGCAGGTACGCCGACTCGATGTTGGCGTGCCGGTCGTGGGCGTCCTTCACCTCCGAGCGCTTGCCGAATATCGCGTCGGCCTCGTCGAAGAGCAGCACCGCGTTGACCGCCGACGCCTCGGTGAAGATCCGCTCCAGGTTCTTCTCGGTCTCCCCGATGTACTTGTCGACGACCGTGGACAGATCCACCACGTACAGGTCCATGCCCAGGTCCGCGGCGACGACCTCGGCGGACATGGTCTTGCCGGTGCCCGATTCGCCGGCGAACAGCGCGATGACACCGCGGCCCCGGCCGCCGCCGGGCCGCATCCCCCACTGCCCGAGCACCTGCTCGCGGTGGCGGGCGCGCAGCGCGAGTTCACGCAGCCGGCGGTGAGTGGTCGGCGGCAGCACCAGATCGTCCCAGCCGACCCCCGGCGCAACGCGCCGGGCGAGCCGGTCCAGCCCGGCGCCGTTCTGCGCCCGTACGGCGGTACGCAGATCGCCGGGACCCACCTGCCGTCCCTCGATGGTGGCTGTCCGCACCGCCGCTTCGGCAGCCCGGCGCAACTGCCCGGAGTCCAGGCGATGCGCGGCGACGGCCCTGGCGAGCGCCTCGACGTCACCGGTCACGGCGTCACCGGCGGCCCGGTCCAGCGCGTGGCGCCAGCGCGCGGCCTGTCGTGCCGGGGAGGGTGCCTCGACGTTCAGTACGACGGGGGTGTCGGCCGCCCATGCCGGATCCCAGCCGGTCGTGCCGTGGGTGAACAGGGGGATGCCGCGTAGTTCGGCGCACAACGACGAGAGCGTTCGGGCTCGTTCGGCGGGTTCTCCGGGCAACGCGGCGAGCGGGCCGAGGACCACACCGGCGCCGGTCAGCCGGGCTTCGAGGGCGATCACCCGGGCGAGTGCCGGCACGTCGGCCGAGCGCCGGGCGAGCGCCGCCGCGTCCAGGACGAGCGGGCCGAGTCCGGCCGCGTGCAGGGCGGCGGTGGCCAGCCCCTCGGCGTCGCCGCCCCGGCTGCGCAGATGGACGAGACCGACGCCGGTGCCGGCCGCGGCCGCCGCGCGGTGGACGTCCGCGGCCTCGGCGGTCGGGTCCTCCCGTGCCTCGCCGAGCACACCGGTGAGCCGGGCGTCGGGCCGTGTGCCGCCCAGGAGGTGCGCGGTGACCCGGTCGGGGACGGCCAGGACACGGGACAGCGGCGGCCGCTCCGGTTCGGTGACCTCCACCAGACCGTGTGCGATCAGCGGCGCCCCGGGGGCGAGGCGGAACCGGGCGGGCGAGGCGCCGCCGAGTCCGCACAGCTCCAGCGCGAGCCCGACCGTGGGCCGACGGCGTGTCAGGTCGTCGTTGAGGTAGCCGTAGAGCCGCTCGAACCGCGCGTCCAGGTCGGGTGCCATCGCGACCAGCAGCAGATCCAGGTCGAGCGAGGACAGCCCGAACCGCCGGACGAGTCCGTCGAGCACAGACCCCGCCGGCGGCTGCCAGAATCCCTGGGCGGGCATGTCCAGCCCACCCGGCTCGTCCAGGATCCGTGCCGCCGCTTCCGGGGTGAGGTACTGGCCCCGGTAGGGATCGTCGGGATCGGGGTCCGCGGACCGTCGTACCGCCACGGCCTCCCGTACCCGCGCCTCGACGGCACCGAGCCGCTCCCACAGGGGATCCACACCGGTGTCCCCTCCCGCGCCGACACCGCCCCCGACCGCGGGTTCCACGGTGTACGTCACGCCTGCCGATCCCCCCTACGCCGCCTGCGCGCCGGGGCCGGCGGCCGTTCACGAGGCCCGGTGAACCCGTCGCGGCCGGGGTCGGTGGCCTCCGTGTAGCGCAGCCGGCGGCCCGGGCTCGTCTCCTCACCCTCGCGGGCGGCGGCGGAGCGCACGACGAGGCCTTCGGTGACGGGCGGCGCGGCGGCCCTGGTCACACCGGCGAGCGGTGCCCGCACCCGTACCCCGAGCGACGCCTTCATCTCTCCGCCGAGCGCCGACCAGACGTCCGCGGCGGCCGGCGCGTCCATGCCCGTCCCGGCGGTCTCCAGGCCCACAGTCAGGCCGAGTTCGGCGAGCGAGCCGGTGAGCAGCCCGGCGGGCAGCGTGTCGTGCGCGACCAGCGCGCCGAGCACCTGGGACAGCAGCCGGTGCTCGTCCTGCGAGCGACTCGCCCAGGCCGTGACCAGATAGGTCAGCTGGAACCAGCGCGGCGGGGAGCGCCGGGCGACGAGGTGTCCATCCTCGTCGTACACCTCTCCGGCACCGGTACCGCGTCGTACGGCGTCCTCGCGGATGTCGTACAGAAAGACGCAGACCGTCGGGGCGCTGCGGCGGGCCGCCCAGTCCCGGGTGGGGGCGTCGAAGACCACCTCGATGCCCGATGCCTCCAGACCGCTCTCGGCGAGCAGCCGCCGCAGGCCCTCGTCGACCTCGTGGATCACCGGCGGGTCACCTCGTCCGGCGGCTGCACACTGCCGTTGACGACCAGGAAGTCGGTCTTCACCGGGGAGAATCCGGGTCCGCTGGCAGTGATGGTGCGCGGCCCGGTCTGGTCCTTGGCGAGGATGAGCAGCTGGCCGATGAAGGTGCCGTCGGTCTTCGGGATCGTGGGCGCCGCCGCCGCGGTGATCCCCGGGTTCCACGTGAACTTCACCGGCACTCCCGGCGGGAAGTCCTTGCCGCGCACGGAGGTGACGAAGCCGGGCTTGCCGATGTCCGGCACAGCGACGATGCGCGGCTGGAGGATGCGCAGCCGCTCCTTGGCCGTGTTGTCGTTCTTGTTCGCGTCCGTGCCGGTGGTGGTGAGCACGCCGGTGACCTGGCCGGTCATCGCCTTCTTCGGGCTGAGCACGACCCGTACGACGGTGCTCGCGCCCGGCGTGAGGTCGGGCAGCGCGCACACCCAGTTCTGGTCGCAGTCCTCGGGCGGCCCGCTGTGGGGCAGCCCCGAGGGCAGGCCGATCTTCAGCCGCAGTCCGGTGGCCAGCGCGTTGCGGCCGTTGCGGACGGTGTACGTCACCACGACACGCCCGCCGACATAGCCGGGGTTCGGCTGGGCCGTGACCCGCACCCCGGGCCCGGCCTTCGGCTCCTCGGGCTCCGGGGGCACCGTGGGCGGCGTGGTGGGGGTCGGGGTGGGGGTCGGGGTGGGCGTGGGAGTCGGGGTCGAGGGGGGCGGTGTCGCCTCGCGCACCGGGACCACGGTCCGGCCCGCGTTGTCGCTGGGCTGCGGGTCCAGGACCGTACCGGTGACCGACCAGTCGACCGGGACGTCGCCGGGGGTGACTCCGGTGAGCGTGACGTCCACCGGCACGGTGGTGCCGGGTTCCACCACGCCCAGGTCGCACTGGAGCGAGGAGGCGTCGCAGGTGCCGCCGGGCCGGCTGATCCCGGTGACCTGCACGCCGGCCGGCGGCGCGACGGTCAGCCGGGTGCCGGGCGAGGCGGCGGGGCCGTTGTTGACCACGTCGACACGGACCGTGGTGGAGTCGCCGACGGTGACCTCCGGCGTGGTGCCGGGCGCATGGACGGCGAGGTCCACGGACTGCTGGACGGTGGGTTCCTTCTGGCGGCCCGCGAGTTCGGTGGTGAGCGGGGTGATGTCGCCGGAGTCGACGTCCAGGAGGCTCAGCTTCTCGGGGCTGTTGACCGCAGCCTCGGCGCGGGAGCTGAATACCAGGCTCTTGCCGTCGGCGGTCCAGGCAGCGTCGCGCGGCTGGTGCGGACCGGTGGTCGTGGTGTCCGGCAGCTCCCGGCCGCAGGCGCCGGACTGGCCGCGGGCGGCGGTGGGCAGCAGCACCTGACAGTCGCCGCCGGACACGGACGTCAGGAGGATGCCGTTCTCCTCGTCGATCCGGCCTGCGCCGTTCTTGCGGTTGAAGGCGACGCTGCGCCCGTCCGGGGAGAACGCCGGGCTGTCGTCGATGACCTTGCAGTCGCCCGGGCAGTTGGTGGCGCTCAGGTCGCGCTGCTGGCTCAGGTCGTTCACGGGCACGGTCCACACGTGCTTGTTGCCGCCGCGCCCGTTGATCTCCATGTTCCGGGTGAAGGCCAGGGTGGTGCCGTCGGAGGACCAGGTGGGCTGGGCGTCCTGACCCTGGAGCTGTCCGGCCGGCGGCACGACCTCGCCGGTGATCGCGCCGGTGGCGACGTCCGCGATGAGGATGCGGCTGGCTCCGGCCGCATCGCCGACGCCGCCAGGCGAAGTCCGGGTGAAGGCGAGCTGCTTGCCGTCCGGGGAGAACGTCGGGTCGGTGTCCCAGTCGTTCGCGCCGCGTCCCGCGAGCGGCAGCGGCGCCGCGTTGGAGCTGTCGGCGTCGGCCATCCAGATCCGCTCGATCCGGCCGTCGGCGCCGTCCTCGAAGCGGGTGAGGACGGTCCGGCGGCCGTCGGGCGTGTAGTTCTGCCGCTCGGTCCACGGGTCGTGGCCGGCCGCGGGCTGGAACAGCGGATCCTTGGCGGGGTCGGTGTTGGTGTCTGCCGCGGGATCCTCGTTGAGGATCGTCAGCCCCAGATCGCGTGGGTCGGAGCCGTCCATCCGGGCGTCCTGGAGCGTCACCACGTGCGGGTTGGCCGCCGAGGTGCGCTCCACCACCACCCCGCCGCCGTCGAGGGAGCCGAGCCAGGTGGGCGAGAGGACGTCCCGGTCCTCGTTGAGCGCCAGCGAGGGGACCTGGTCGGAGTGGGCGGTCGAACGGAACACGTGGTCCCAGTCGCCCTCGCACTCACAGGTGATCTCGGGGCTCAGTAACAGCACACCGTCCCCGTCGGGCAGCCACGCTGCCCCGTGGGCCCGCCAGGTTGCCTGCGCGCCCCCGAACAGCGGCTCGTCGGCGGTCCCGTTCGTGATCCGCAGCCGGGTCACGGACTTCCCGTCGACGGTCGTGGTGGCGGTGTACGCGATCCAGTCGCGGTTGACGTCGTCGTCGACCGGGTTCCAGGCCGGCTCCGAAGCCGTGCCGTTGGCGGGGCCGGTGATCCGGGTGGCTGTGCCGCCGCCAAGCGCCCGTACGTAGATCTGTTGGCCGACCACCGGGTCACTGTCGACGGCGTACGCGATGCGCTGCCCGTCGGGGGAGACCGTCGGGTCCTCCTCGTTCGCGGACGTGTCGGTCAGCCGGGTCAGGCCGGTGCCGTCGGTGCGCACCAGCCACAGGTCCCGCTGGGTCCCGCCGCCCAGTCCTGCGGACTCGGCCGCGTCGAACACCACCGACTGGCCGTCGGGGGTCAGTTGGGGGTGCGCCGCGTCCATGCCGCTGGTGAGCCGTCGTACCGAACCGTCGGCGGCCCGCAGATAGATCTGCGGGTCCTTCTCGTCGCGGCGGCTGGCGAAGACCATCTGGTCGCCGAGGGCGGACGGCTGCGTGTCGTAGTGGACCGGGCCGTCACCGAACAGCGGGGTGCTGGAGGTGGTGGAGGCGACCTCACCGAGGCTGCGGTGGCCGGTGCCCGCGTACGCGACCCGGGTTTCCGCGGCGTCGGCAGCCGCCGCGGGCCCGGCGCTGCCCGGCCCGGCCGCCGCCGTCACCCCGAGCAGGGGGATCAGCAGCAGGAGCGAGGTGCCGAGTCTCCCCAGGCGGTACGGCCGTCCGGGGCCAGCGGTTTCCATCACGGTCCCCTTCGCAGTCTGGTGCGGCATCTGGATGTGCCCCCGCCACCGTCTACCGGCCGCGCGTGGGACGGCAGGGCTCGGGGGCCGCACCCGGGGGAAGCACGCGGTGTGCTTTCGGGCACCGCCGCCTTCCCCTCCACCGTCGGACGGTCCGTCGAACGGGCCTGTCAGATCAGCCCGTTGCGCAGCGCGTAGCCCACCGCGTGGGCCCGGTTGCGCAGTTGCAGCCGTGTGATGATCTCGTGCAGGACGTTCTTGACGGTTCTCTCGGAGTACGAGGTCTTGCGGGCGATCTCCGCGGTGTCCAGGCCCTCCGACACCAGGCGCAGCATGTCCGCCTCGCGCGTGGTGAGCGTGGACAGGGACAGGGTCCCGGGGGCGAGCGCCGAGCGCTGGAGATTGCCGACGTGGCTGAGCAGCTCGCCGAGCAGATCGCCGGGCAGCACCCCCTCACCGTTGGCCGCCGCCAGGACCAGCCGCACGAGTTGGTCCTGATCGGCCTCGGCGCGGCGCAGCACCACCGACGCACCGGACTCGATGACGCGTTGCAGCCCGCCGGCCCCGAGGGTGCCTATCACCAGGCCGGTGCGGGTGGCGCTGTTGTACCGCAGCCGGTTCAGCAGGGCGGCCACGTCGTCGTCGATGCCGTCCACGACCACCAGCGAGACCTGGGCCCGCTCCGCGTCGACGTCGTCCACCAGTTCGACCTCGGGGCGCTGGCGCAGTTGCTGGACGACACCGACCCGCAGCACGGGGTCGGCGGCGTAGACGGCCACGCTTGGCCGGGTCGGGCCACCGGAGCGAGACGTGCGGTGGATCGAGCCGATCTGGACGGGATCACGTGTCGTGGAGTCGGACATGGCAGGACCGTTCTCCTCTGCGCGGAACATGGGATACCTGTTTTCATGAGTCAGTGGGGGGGCTGAGTGATACAGCGCGAGGCGATCACGGGTCAGGGGTGCACCGAAGGCGGCTCACCACAGTAAGAGCCCACCGTTACTTGGGAGTTGACAGTGGCTTGCCGGGCAGCGTCACTGCCCGCGTATTGCCCTCCCGTCCCTCCCCCGCCTCCCGGGCACCTTCCTACGGTGACGGCGTGACGCCTTCCGCAGCCTCTTCCAATCCCGGTGCGCCCGGCCTCGATATCCCGGCCGTGACCGTGACGCCGGGTGACATCGCCACCACCAGCCTGACCGTGCGCAACGACAGCGACATCGTCGAGGCGTACGACCTGAAGGTCGTCGGCGACTGCGCCGCCTGGACCACCGTGGAACCCGAGCGCGTCTCCCTCTACCCCGGCACCTCCGAGACGGTGACGCTCCGTCTGGCGCCGCCGCGCTCCCCGGAGATCCGGGCCGGCGAGATGCCCCTCGGCGTACGGGTCCTGCCGAACGAGCACCCCGAGTCGGTCAAGGTCCTCGAAACCACCGTCCACGTCGGGGAGTTCCACGAGCTGAAGACCGAGCTCGCCCCGCGCCGCCGGCGTGGCTGGCTGCGCGGCCGCTATCTGCTGGCCGTGCGCAACCAGGGCAACACCTCGGTGCAGGTACGCTTCGCCCCCGGCCAGGCCGGCGAGGAACTGGGGTTCACCTTCGCCCCGGCGGAGCCGAAGCTGGAACCCGGGGAGTCGACGGAGGTCCGGCTGCGGGTCCGCACCGCCAAGCCGGTGTGGTTCGGCAACCCCGTGGTGTGGCCGTTCACCGTGGACACCCGCGAGACCGGCGAGCAGGAGGAGACGGCGCAGGCCCGCTGGGACGAGCCCGCTGTCCGGCCGCCGCTGGACGCGGAGTTCGTCCAGATACCGATCTTCCCGAAGTGGCTGCTCGCAGTGCTCGCCGCGCTGCTCGCGCTGTTGCTCGCCTGGTTCGCGCTGGTCCGCCCCGCGGTGCGCAGCGCCGCCAAGGAGGCGGCCACCGAGGCGGTACAGCCGCGCCCCACCCCGCCCGGCGACCACGCGGGTGGAGAGTCCCCCGGCACCGGCACGAACAACCAGCCCGGCGACGGCCAGGAGTCGGGGGCGGCGACCGGATCGGGCGGGGGCGGGGGCTCGTCGGCCGAGGGCGACACCGCGACCGGCGCCGGTCAGCAGAGCTCGGCGACCATCGACCTGAAGACGGGCACTGGGCAGACCAAGACCGGCACCTACAAGGTGCCGGAGAACAGCGTCTTCGGGGTCACGGACATCGTCGTCGCCAACTTCCAGGGCGACGAAGGGGTGATGACGATCACCTTCGGCGACCGCAAGATCACCACGATCGCGCTGGAGACGTTCCGCAACCAGGACTACCACTGGGTCACCCCCCTCAAGATCCCCGAGAACGACACGGTGACCATCGACGTGACCTGTGCGAAGCCCGGTACACCGGCCACGGGCCAGCAGGCGCAGGAATGCCACGAGGTCCTCAATGTGAGCGGAGTGCTCAGCCGCACCACCGAGTGAATCGGACGTTCTTCTTCCGGCTCATTGTCAATCATTGGTGACTGCATCTGTAAAGCTCGGTATCCCTTTCGACCGGAAATCGATAACCCGGGTCTCAAAAGCAGCACCTGCGCCGGCTTCCCGCGGGCCTGGTTGAGCCGGCTGCGCACGGTGCCGACCGGCACCTCGCAGACGTCGGCGATTTCCTGGTAGGAGGTGATGCTGAAGCGCCGCAGCATCAGCACCAGCCGGGCGCCCGAACCACCACGGGTCGCGGGCCCCGGCAGGGCACGGCCCCCTGACCGACGTCACAGCGGGGCCAGGGCGAACCCTGCCAACCGGCCCCCCACGGTGATCGAGTAGGCCTCGCGGTCCGGGGCCGTGAAGTAGCTGTCCAACCAGCGATACCGAACGTGCCATCCGCCGACAACTCCAACGGCAGAAACTCGGAGAAGTCGCGCAGATACAGCTCCAGCAGTTTCGCCAGGGCAGGTTTGTCAGCAGCCCCGACAGCGGCGAGTTCAACACGGCACATGTCCGTTGTAGATGGTGAATTCAGCGATCGACCACCAGTTACTCGCGACATTGCCGGTGTTGACGACCTTGATGCAGCGAGCCGTCCGGGTCGGGAAAGCAGGCCGCCACGGCCGCGGAGGAAGTCCCCAGAGGCAGTGCCGACGTGAGGTGCAGGTGGGAACAATCGCACCGTGCCCTCATCCAGCGCGACATCTCCACCACCTCCCCTGCCGAAGCAGATCGCGCGGCAGGAGAGGCCACGAAGGAGGCACTGAAGTCGCCGACAACGGCGGGGAAGCTGAACATGGACAGGGTGACGCACGCGCTCGGTCTCGCGCTGGAGGGGGTGTCGCTGTCAGTGGCTCTGCGTCCAGTCCCGCACTCAACGACTGACCCGCGCGTACGCGGCCTGGTCACGTCTCCGACGCCTTGGCTCGACCGCGCACCGCTCGATGAGCATCTCCAGGAAACCTGGGTCGGGGGTCGACCCGGCCGCCAGGGCCGCCCGTAGCCGGACCGACGAGCCCTCGGCGCTCAGGGCCACACGGCCCTTCTGCGACGCCGCGGGTGAGTGCGCAGGAGACCCGTTCGGCAACCCCGATGCCTCGCTCGGCCTCGGCATCGACGAGGTACTCGACTTGGCCGACAACCGACCGAGCAAACGTCATGACGCCCCGTCAGAATCAGCGTCGAACGAGCGTCAAGACGTTCCCCAGCCGCCCCTCACGGAGGTGAGGCGGAGGGCTCCCACCCTGCACCCGTTCGCAAAGCCACAGGTGAGACACGTGGCAGGAACCGGCGACACACTCCACGCGGTTGACTCCCGGAAACAGATCGACTCGACTCGTCATCAATCGACCTCGCCCACAAAGCAGCAGGTCAGAGCCCCTACTTCACCGGCTCCAGGATCGCCACGCACTCCACGTGGTGCGTCATCGGGAACAGGTCGAACGCGCGCAGCGTCCGTACCCGGTAGCCGCCGACCTTGAAGTACGCGAGGTCCCGGGCCAGGGCCGCCGGGTCGCAGGCCACGTAGGCGATGCGGCGGGCGCCCAGGGAGGCGAGGTGCTTGACCGTCTGCTTGCCGGCGCCCGCGCGGGGCGGGTCGAGGACGATGAGGTCGACCTCGGTGATGCGGGTGCGCGGGAGGACGGACTCGACCTTGCCCTGTTCGATGCGGACGCGGTCGTAGTCCTGGAGGTTGTGGCGGGCGTCCTCGACCGCGCGCTTGCCGGACTCGATGCCGAGGACCGCGCCCTGGTCGCCGACGCGGTCGGCGATCGCGCCCGCGAAGAGGCCGACGCCGCAGTAGAGGTCGAGGGCGGTGTCGCCCTTGCGGGGCATCAGGCCCTGCATCACGGCGAGGACGAGGGTCTGGGCGGCCTTCGGGTGGACCTGCCAGAAGCCGCCGTTGCCGACGCGGTACGTCCGGTCGTCGGCGCGCTCGCGGACGAACGGGCGGCCGTGGACGCGGTGGACGCCGCCGTCCTTCTCGTCGACGCGGAGGACCGAGACCGGCTTGTCCAGTTCGACCAGGGGCAGGCGGGCACCGGGCTTCGGGGTCAGGATCACCTGGCGGTCGCCGGAGCCGGAGGCGGCGATCGCCTCGATCGAGGCCATGCCCTCCCAGGTCCGCTTCTCGATGCCGAGCTCGGACACGCCCTCGGCCGCGATCATGCAGTGGTCGATCACCTCGACCTCGTGCGAGCGGTGCTTGCGCAGTCCGGCGTGCCCGTCGGCGTCGACCGCGTACTGGACGCGCGTGCGCCACTGCGGGACCTCGCCCGCCGGGAGCTTGTCGCCCTCGGCCGGCATGACGGTGCCGTCCCAGCCGGCCTCCTCGGGGGTGAGCCCGGCCAGGCGCTGGAGCTGTTCGGCGATGACCTCGCCCTTGAGGCGGCGCTGGGCGCCCGGCTTGGCGTGCTGCCAGTCGCAGCCGCCGCACCTGCCCGGGCCGGCGAAGGGGCAGGGGGCCTCGACCCGGTCCTTGGAGGCTTCGAGGACGGAGACGGCGTCGGCCCGCAGGAAGCGGGACGTCTCCTCGCCCTCGGTCACCCGGGCGACCACCCGCTCGCCGGGCAGCGCGTGGCGGACGAAGAGGACGCGGCCCTCCTCGGTGCGGGCGATGCAGTGCCCGCCGTGCGCGACGGGGCCGACCTCGACCTCGTACTCTTCCCCGACCAACGAAGAAACAGGTGCGTTCTGCATGACGGGGTGACTCCAGAGAAAGAGAGAGGCGGGCTGCCGCAGCGGCAGCAGCCCACCAGTCTACGTGTCCTTGCCGACCGGTTCCTTCGGCCGCTTCTCGACCGGACCGCGGCGCACCGCGCCCGGCGCGTTCCACTCCTGGCGCTTCCTGGCCCGCAGCTTGGCGGCCTCGGAGGACCGCAGCTGGTACGGCACGGACGTGACCATCACGCCCGGCGTGAAGAGCAGTCGCCCCTTGAGCCGCAGGGCGCTCTGGTTGTGCAGCAGATGCTCGTACCAGTGGCCGACGACGTACTCGGGGATGTAGACGGAGACGGCGTCGCGCGGGCTCTCGCGGCGGATGTTCTTCACGTAGTCGATGACCGGCCGGGTGATCTCGCGGTAGGGCGAGTCCAGGATCTTGAGCGGCACGTTGATCCCGCGCCGGTCCCACTCCGCCTTGAGCGCCTTGGTCTCGGCCGGGTCGACGTTGACGGTCAGCGCCTCCAGTTCGTGCGCGTGCACGAGCTGGGCGTAGGCGAGCGCGCGCAGCGTCGGCTTGTGCAGCTTGGAGACGAGGACGACGGACCGGACCCGCGAGGGGCGGACGTATTCGTCGGGACGCTCCTCGGCCGCGGCGATCTCGTCCGCCACCGAGTCGTAGTGCCGGCGGATCGCGGTCATCGTCCCGTAGAAGATCACCATGCCGAGCAGCGCGACCCAGGCGCCGTGCGTGAACTTGGTGGCGAGGACGACGACCAGGACGAGCCCGGTGAAGAAGGCGCCGAAGGTGTTGATCGCACGGGAGCGGATCATGTGGCGGCGCTTGGCCGGGTCGGTCTCCGTCCTCAGGTGCCGGTTCCAGTGTCGGACCATGCCGGTCTGGCTGAGCGTGAAGGAGACGAAGACGCCGACGATGTACAGCTGGATCAGCTTCGTCGAGTCGGCCCCGTAGACCCAGACCAGCAGGGCGGCGGCGCCCGCGAGGAGCACGATGCCGTTGGAGAAGGTGAGCCGGTCGCCGCGGGTGTGCAGCTGGCGCGGCAGGTACCGGTCCTGGGCGAGGATCGAGCCGAGGAGCGGGAAGCCGTTGTACGCCGTGTTGGCGGCCAGGAAGAGGACGAGCGCCGTGGCCGCGGCGAGGAGCACGAAGAAGAACGTTCCGTCGCCGAAGACGGCGGCCGCGACCTGGGAGATCACCGGGTCCTGGACGTAGCTCTCACCGACCGGCTGTCCGCCCGACAGCAGGTCGTGGGCGGGGTTCTCGGCCATCCGTACGTCGGTGGCCATGGCCAGGAAGATGATGCCGCAGAACATGGTGACGGCCAGGGCGCCCATCATGGCGAGCGTGGTGCCCGCGTTCTTCGACTTCGGCGTGCGGAAGGCCGGGACGCCGTTGGAGATCGCCTCGACGCCGGTGAGGGCGGCGCAGCCGGAGGAGAAGGCGCGCAGCAGCAGGAAGACCAGCGCGAAGCCGGCCAGGCCTTCGTGCTCGGCCTTGATCTCGAGGTCGGCGGTGGGGGCCTTCATGGTCTCGTCGAGGACGATGCCCTTGTACGCGCCCCAGGCGATCATGATGAAGACGCCGGTGACGAAGACGTACGTCGGGATGGCGAAGAGGCTGCCCGACTCCTTCACCCCGCGCAGGTTCATCACTGTCAGCAGCAGGATGACGGCGACCGCGCAGAGGACCTTGTTCTCGACGACGAACGGGACGGCCGAGCCGAGGTTCTCGATTCCGGAGGAGATCGAGACGGCGACGGTCAGGACGTAGTCGACGAGCAGGGCGCTGGCGACGGTGAGTCCGGCCTTCGGGCCGAGGTTGGTGTTGGCGACCTCGTAGTCGCCGCCGCCGCTCGGGTAGGCGTGCACGTTCTGCCGGTACGAGGCGACGACCGTGAACATCAGGATGACGACGGCCAGCGCGATCCACGGGCTGAAGTGGTAGGCCGACAGACCTGCGATCGACAGGACGAGCAGCACCTCACCGGGTGCGTACGCCACCGAGGACAGTGGGTCGGAGGCGAAGACGGGGAGAGCGATGCGCTTCGGGAGAAGGGTCTCCTGGAGCCGGTCGCTGCGCAGAGCCCGTCCGATCAAGATCCGTTTGGGCAGGTCGGTCAGTTTGGACACGCAGAGGATCGTAAGCGTTCGAAAAGCGCCATGCTCACCACCACCCCCTATCCGCACGGAATCTCCCAGCGTGCTACCTCGGGCTACCTCGGATGCGGTCCTGGCGATCGTTGCCGCATAAGCTCGGACCGGGCAGCACGGCAGGGCGCTGCCCGCCACGGCCCGGGCCAGTCGGGTGAGGAAAGTTGTGAGCAGGGTGTATTCGCAGGTCAGCAAGACGATCAGGAGTGCGGGGTAAGGGGACGTGCACATCGTCATCATGGGCTGCGGGCGAGTGGGAGCCGCTCTCGCGCAGACCCTCGAGCAGCAGGGGCACACCGTCGCCGTCGTGGACCAGGATCCGACGGCTTTCCGCCGTCTCGGCTCCGGCTTCGGCGGCCGGCGTGTGACGGGCGTCGGATTCGACCAGGACACGCTGCGCGAGGCGGGGATCGAAGAGGCCGGCGCCTTCGCCGCGGTGAGCAGCGGCGACAACTCGAACATCATCGCGGCGCGGGTCGCGCGCGAGATGTTCGGCATCGAGAACGTGGCGGCCCGGATCTACGACCCCCGGCGCGCCGAGGTCTACCAGCGGCTGGGCATTCCGACGGTCGCCACGGTCCGCTGGACCGCCGACCAGATGCTGCGCCGGCTGCTGCCGTCCGGCGCGGAGCCGCTGTGGAGCGATCCGAGCGGCGGGGTGCAGCTCGCGGAGGTGCACGCCTCCCCCGCGTGGATCGGTCACAAGGTCAGCCGGCTGCAGGACGAGACGGGTGTGCGCGTCGCGTTCCTCACCCGGCTGGGTGAGGCGGTTCTCCCCACTTCGCAGACGGTGCTGCAGGAGGGCGACCTCGTGCACGTGATGATGCGTACGGACGAGGTCGACAAGGTCGAGGCGGCCTTCGCCGAGGGGCCTGAGGAGGGCGGTCACTGATGCGTGTCGCTATTGCGGGCGCGGGTGCGGTGGGCCGTTCCATCGCGGGCGAGCTCCTGGAGAACGGGCACGAGGTCCTGCTGGTCGACAAGGCGCCGACCGCCATCTCGGTGGAGCGGGTGCCGCAGGCGGAGTGGCTGCTGGCCGACGCCTGCGAGATCACCTCGCTGGACGAGGCGGCGCTGCAGCGCTGCAACGTGGTGATCGCGGCCACCGGTGACGACAAGGTGAACCTGGTCGTCTCGCTGCTCGCGAAGACCGAGTACGGCGTGCCGCGCGTCGTCGCGCGGGTGAACAACCCGAAGAACGAGTGGCTCTTCAACGAGTCGTGGGGCGTGGACGTCGCCGTGTCGACTCCGCGTCTGATGTCGGCCCTGGTCGAGGAGGCGGTGAGCGTCGGCGACCTGGTCCGGCTGCTGCGCTTCAGCCACGGTGACGCGAACCTGGTGGAGCTGACGCTTCCGCCGGAGTCGGCGATCGCGGGGACGTCGGTGGGCGATGTGGCCTGGCCGCAGGACACCTCCCTGGTGACGATCATCCGCGGCTCGCGGGTGCTGACGCCGGGCCCGGAGGAGACCCTGGAGGCGGGCGACGAGCTTCTCTTCGTGGCCGCCCAGGCGCGCGAGGAGCAGCTGGAGGACCTGCTCTCGGTCCGCCGCGGCGACGAGTCGTCGGCGAACTGAGGACACGAGCCGAAGGGATACGCGTACGAAGAGATACGCGTACGGGGAAGGGCCCGGGACCTGTCGAGGTCCCGGGCCCTTCCCCGTACGTACCCGCATACGCGCCTGACGGTGGCTACGCCTCGGGCTGCTGCGCCGCGGCCGCCTTGCGGGCCTTCTCGGCGGCCTCCTCGGCCTCCATCTCGGCGAAGACGTCGATCGGCGGCGGCGCCTTCGCGAGGAAGACCCACGTCAGGTACACGGCGAGCAGGAAGGGCGGGATCTTCAGCGCGACCAGCACCCAGCCGAACTGGGTCGTGTCGGCCCACCAGTACAGCGGGAAGAGAATCGCGCACTTGCCGAGCAGGATCAGGCCCCACGCCCAGCTCGCCTTCGCGTACGCCTTCTTGCGGCCGGGGTTGCGGGTCCGCCAGGAGAGGTTCTCCTTGAAGACCGGGCCCAGGATCAGGCCGATCAGCGGCACACCGGCGAGCGTGGTGATGATGTACGCGAGGCCGAGGCCCAGCGTGTACAGCATGCCCGGCAGATAGAAGTCCTTGGCGTTGCCGGTCATCATCGCGAAGACGACACCGAACGCCACGCCGAAGACCCCGCTGAACGCGTGCTTGACGGTGTCCCGGCGGATCAGCCGTACGGCGACGAGGACCAGGGAGACCGCGAGCGCCGCGATCGCCGAGATGTGCAGGTCCTTGTTGATGGTGAAGATCGTGACGAAGAGAAGGCCGGGCAGGACCGTCTCGATCATGCCCCGCAGGCCGCCGAAGGCCTCGAACAACGCTGCCTCGGTGACCTCCTTCGAGGCCCGGGGTTCCTGGGCGCCCTGGCTGTCCTGGGCGTCCTGATCCGTCGTCGGCTTGTCGAACGACGTCACCGGCTACTCCTGTCCGAGCGGTCGGAGCTCGTATTTGGGGTTGAAGAGGACCCGCCGGCCGTGGCTCATGGAGATCCGGCCGGAGGCGATCAGCTTGCGGCCCGGCTCGATGCCCACGATGGACCGCCGGCCCAGCCACACCACGTCCAGCGGGGCCGTACCGTCGAACAGCTCGGCCTCGAGGGCGGGCACACCCGCCCGAGGACGCAGAGTGACCGTGCGCAAGGTACCAGTCACCTTGACTATCTGGCGGTCGGAGCAGTCACAGATGCGTGTGCAGCCCGTCGCCTCGGCGTCCTCCTGGAGCTCGGCGGACTCCAGCTCCTCCTGGGAGGTGGACAGCCGGTCGAGCAGCCGTCGGAACCGTCCGGCCGGCTTCTCTGTACGCGGTGCAGCACTCATACAGAAAGCGTACCGGCCCCCGCCGACACGGGAACCGCCCGCTGCGGACGGGCTGTCCGCGCCCCGCCAGGCCCTGTCAGCGCTCGAAGCGGTAGCCCATGCCCGGCTCGGTGACGAAGTGCCGCGGATGCGAGGGATCGGCCTCCAGCTTGCGTCGCAGCTGCGCCATGTAGACCCGCAGGTAGTTGGTCTCGGTGCCGTACGACGGCCCCCAGACCTCCTGCAGGAGCTGCTTCTGGCTGACCAGCCGACCGCTGTTGCGCACGAGGACTTCGAGCAGGTGCCACTCGGTGGGGGTGAGGCGGACGTCGCGGCCGTCCCGGTTGACCTTCTTGGCGGCCAGGTCGACCGTGAACCCCTCCGTCTCGACCATCACCACGCCCTCCTCGCCGCCGCCGACCGGCTCGGCCCTGCGGACCGCGGCGCGCAGCCGGGCCAGGAGCTCGTCCATCCCGAACGGCTTGGTGACGTAGTCGTCGGCGCCCGCGTCGAGCGCCTCGACCTTCTCGTCGGAGGTCTGCCGTGCCGAGAGCACCAGGATCGGCACCCGGGTCCAGCCGCGCAGGCCCTTGATGACGTCGACGCCGTCGATGTCGGGCAGTCCGAGGTCGAGGACGACCACGTCGGGATGGCGCTCGGCGGCGAGCCGGAGGGCGGTGGCGCCGTCGGGCGCCGCGTCGACCTCGTACTTGCGCGCCTTCAGGTTGATCACCAGCGCGCGGACGATCTGTGGCTCGTCGTCGACGACGAGAACCCGGGTCATCGAGGGCATCCTTCTCTCTGTCTGTGCTTCGGGGGTCCGGCGTCCGTACGTCCGGGGGTCCGGCGCGGTCACAGGGCGACCCGGGCCGCCGGGCCGGTGGCCGGCTCCGGGAGCGGCCCCGCGACGGCCCTGAGGGTCAGGGTCATGGTCAGGCCGCCGCCCGGGGTGTCCTCGGCGGTGATGCTGCCGCCCATGGCGTCGACGAAGCCGCGGGCGACCGCGAGCCCGAGCCCGACGCCGGAGCCGCGCGGGGCGTCCCCGAAGCGCTGGAACGGTTCGAAGATGCCGTCCTTGCTCTCGTCGGGCACCCCGGGCCCGCGGTCGACGACCCGCAGCTCGACCCGGTCGCCCAGGGCGCTGGCGGAGACGGCCACCGGCACACCGGCCGGGCTGTACTTCACGGCGTTCTCGACGATGTTGGCGACGGCCCGCTCCAGGAGCCCCTTGTCGACCTCGACCATCGGCAGGCTCTCGGGGATGTCCAGCTCGGCGCTGCCGTCGGGAACCCCGCCCAGCGCCATGGGGACGACCTCGTCCAGGTCGACGGCGCGGATCACCGGGGTGACGGTGCCGGTCCGGAGCCGGGACATGTCGAGGAGGTTGCCCACGAGGGCGTCGAGCCGGTCGGCGCCCTCCTCGATGCCGGCGAGGAGTTCGGCCTGGTCCTGCTCGGACCATTCGACGTCGTCGGAGCGCAGGGAGGTGACCGAGGCCTTGATGCCGGCGAGCGGGGTACGCAGGTCATGGCTGACCGCCGCCAGCAGCGACGTACGGATCTTGTTGCCCTCGGCGAGTTTGCGCGCCACCTCGGCCTCCCCCACGAGCCGCTGCCGGTCCAGGACGACCGCGGCCTGGGCCGCGAAGGCGCCGAGCACCCGGCGGTCCTCGGCGGGCAGCACGCGACCGTTGAGGGTGAGGGCGAGGTGCTCGCCGACCGGCATGTCCACGTCCGCCTCCTCGGGGCGGCCGACCGGGCGCTGGCCGACGCTCGCCGCGCAGCTCCACGGCTCGACGTCGCTCGCGCGCTCCAGCAGGGCGACCGACTCCATCGAGAAGGTCTCCCGGACGCGTTCGAGCAGGGCTTCCAGGCTGGACTCCCCGCGCAGCACGCCTCCGGCGAGATAGGACAGGACCTCGGACTCGGCGCGCAGCCGGGCGGCCTGCTGGGTGCGCCGGGCCGCGAGGTCGACCACCGAGGCCACGGAGACGGCGACGGCGAAGAAGACGGCGATGGCGACGATGTTCCGGGGGTCGGCGATGGTCCACAGGTGCAGCGGCGGGGTGAAGAAGTAGTTGAGCAGGAGCGAGCCGAACGCCGCCGACGTGAGCGCCGGAAGGAGCCCGCCCAGCAGCGCCGAGGCCACGGTCAGCCCCAGGAACAGCAGCATGTCGTTGGCCAGGCCGAGGTCGGCGGCGACATGGGTGAGCAGCAGGGTGAGCAGGGCCGGGCCCGCGAGGCCGACGAGCCAGCCCCAGATCATCCGGGAGCGTCCGAGACGGGCGCCGCGGGCGACGGGCAGTCCGCGGCCCTTGGCGACCTCCTCGTGGGTGACGATGTGGACGTCGAGGTCGGGGCCGGACTCGCGGGCGACGGTCTGTCCGACGCCGGGGCCGAACACGTACTGCCAGGGCTTGCGGCGGCTGGAGCCGAGGACGATCTGGGTCGCGTTGACGCCCCGGGCGAACTCCAGAAGGGCGGAGGGTATGTCGTCGCCTATGACGTGGTGAAACGTGCCGCCGAGGTCCTCGACCAGGGTCCGCTGGACGGCGAGTTCCTTCGGGGAGGCGGCGGTCAGCCCGTCGCTGCGGGCGATGTAGACGGCGAGGACCTCACCGCCCGCGCCCTTCTCGGCCAGCCGGGCCGCGCGCCGGATCAGGGTCCGGCCCTCCGGGCCGCCCGTGAGGCCGACGACGATCCGCTCGCGCGCCTGCCAGGTGGAGCGGATGTTGTGCTCGCCGCGGTACTGCTGGAGGTACTCGTCCACCCGGTCCGCGGTCCACAGCAGCGCCAGCTCACGCAGCGCGGTCAGGTTTCCGGGCCGGAAGTAGTTCGACAGCGCCGCGTCGACCTTCTCCGGCTTGTAGACGTTCCCGTGGGCCATGCGGCGGCGCAGGGCCTGCGGGGACATGTCGACGAGCTCGATCTGGTCGGCGCGGCGGACGACCTCGTCGGGGACGGTCTCCTGCTGCCGGATGCCGGTGATCGCCTCGACGACGTCGCCCAGGGATTCGAGGTGCTGGATGTTGACCGTCGATATGACGTCGATGCCGGCGGCGAGCAGTTCCTCGACGTCCTGCCAGCGCTTGCCGTGGCGCGAGCCGGGCACGTTGGTGTGGGCGAGCTCGTCCACGAGGGCGACGGCCGGCTTCCTGGCCAGGACCGTGTCCACGTCCATCTCGGTGAAGGTGGCGCCCCGGTACTGCAGCGTGCGCCGCGGCATCTGCTCCAGGCCGTGCAGCATCACCTCCGTACGCGGACGGTCGTGGTGCTCCACGAACGCGACGACGACGTCCGTGCCGCGCTCCACGCGCCGGTGCCCCTCGGAGAGCATCGCGTACGTCTTGCCGACGCCCGGCGCCGCACCGAGGTAGATCCGTAGCTTGCCGCGTCCCATGCCCAAGACCTTACGTCCAGCGAAACGGACATACTGCATGAGAGGGAGGGCCCCGGAGCCGTATTGACGTGATCCTGATGGGGCCGGGGCGCGCCCTCAGCGCTCGATGATCTCGCCGTCGCCGAGTTCGAGCACCCGGTCGGCGAGACCGAGGAGCTGGGCGTCGTGCGTGGCCACCAGCGCCGTCACGCCCTCGCTGCGGACCACCGCGCGCAGGAGTTCCATCACCGCGAGTCCGGTCTCGGCGTCGAGCTGGCCCGTCGGCTCGTCGGCGATCAGCAGGGCCGGCTTGTTGGCCAGGGCGCGGGCGATGGCCACGCGCTGCTGCTGGCCGCCGGAGAGCTCGCCAGGGCGCTGGGCCGCGTGGTCGGCGAGGCCGACGAGGGCGAGGAGGAGGGCGACCCGCTCCTCGCGCTCCTTCGGGTCGGCCTTGCGCAGCCGCAGGGGTACGCCCACGTTCTCCGCCGCGGTCAGGATGGGGATGAGCCCGAAGGACTGGAAGATGAACCCGATCCGGTCCCGGCGCAGCTCCAGGAGACCGTTCTCGCCGAGTTCGGCGAGGTCCGTCCCGCCGATGGTGATCCGGCCGTCGTCCGGGCTGTCCAGGCCGCCGACGAGGTTGAGCAGGGTGGTCTTGCCGGAGCCCGAGCGGCCCTTGAGCGCGACGAGCTCGCCGCGCGGGATGTCGAAGGAGACGCCGCGCAGGGCGTGGACGGCCGCCGTGCCCGTACCGTACGAGCGGCGGAGGTTCTCGACGCGGACCATGGGTCCGCCGGACGGGTCCTCGGCCACCGCCGTGCCGGACCGCGCGCTGCTCTCACTCATCCCTGGCCTCCCCCTCGTCGCACATGTGCGCCCGTCAGTATGGGCCGGGGGGCGGCCGCCGGGCCAGCGTCCGGGAAACGCCGGTGGGCCGTGTCCCGTACGAGAGGTACGGGGCACGGCCCACCGGTCTTGCGCTCGTGGGGCTCAGCGGACCTCGGTGATCTCCGGTCCGCGCTGGAGCTGGCCCATGCCTCCGGAGAAGCGCGAGCCCTCCTGCTCCTCCTGCTGGACACCCTCGGGCACCATCTGCGCGTCGTTCGGGAGCTTGAGGACGATCGGGTCGCGCGGGGCCATGGGGCCCTCGCCCCGGACCACCACGGTGTCCCGGACGATCTGCTCCAGCAGACCGGCGGCCTCCGGCTGCACCGCGCCCTGGCCGGAGATCACTCCGCGCAGGAACCAGCGGGGGCCGTCGACACCCACGAACCGCACCAGCTGCACGCCGCGGTTGCCGTCGGGCAGCTGTACGGGGACCTGGGCACGCAGCTCCCAGCCCAGCGGGCCCTCGACCTCGTCGATGACACCGCCCTGCTGGGTGATGCCGGAGGCGATCTCCTCGCGGACCTCGCCCCAGATGCCTTCCTTCTTCGGTGCGGCGAAGGCCTGCAGCTGCACGGCGCTGTCGCGCAGCACCACCGTGGCCGCGACGATCGCGTCGCCCGCCACCTCGACCCGCAGCTCCATGCCCTCGACTCCGGGCACGAAGATGCCGCCCAGGTCCACCCGGCCCTCTTCGGGCTTGGAGACCTCGGAGATGTCCCACGGTCCGTCGGGCCGGGGCGCCGGCGGAAGGTTCACCCGACGCGGCGCGTCGGCCGTGTCGTCAGTGTCGACCTCGTCGACGACCTGCTCGGCCTCGCCCGCTGCGTCCACAGCGGCACCGCTCTTCTTGCGACGTCCGAACACGTCACTGTCCTTCCCGGTCGGATACGACCGAAGCGTATCGATTCCCACCCGTTGTGCCGTCCACGGCGGCATGACCGCCGGTGGACCCGAAGCCCCCCTCGGCCCGCGCCGAGCCGGGAAGCTCCGCGACCTCGTGGAAGCGCACCTTCTCGACCTGCTGGACGACCAGTTGGGCAATCCGGTCGAACCGTTCGAACCGCACACTCTCGCGCGGGTCGAGATTGACCACGATCACCTTGATCTCTCCACGGTACCCGGCATCCACCGTCCCCGGGGCATTCACGAGGGCTACTCCGCAGCGAGCGGCCAGGCCGGAGCGCGGGTGCACGAACGCGGCGTAGCCGTCGGGCAGGGCGATGGAGACCCCGGTGGGCAGCACGATCCGCTCTCCGGGGGCCAGGACGGCCGCCTCGGTGGTCACCAGATCGGCACCGGCGTCGCCGGGGTGGCCGTAGGCCGGGATCGGGACGTCCGGGTCCAGGCGCCGGATCAGTACGTCGACAGGGTTGCGCATCAGGGGTTCACCTCGAAGGCGCGGGCGCGCCGGACCTGGTCGGGGTCGGACATGGCGGCCTGGATCTCCTCCGGGCGGCCGTTGTCGATGAAGTGGTCGACCTTGACCTCGATGAAGAGGGCGTCGGCGCGGACGGCGACGGGGCCGTCGGGCCCGCCGATCCGGCCGACGGCGGTCGAGTAGATCTTGCGTCGGTGCACGGCGGTGACCTGGGCCTCCAGGTGCAGGACGGTGCCGACGGGGACGGGCCGGGCGAAGTCGGTCTCCAGCCGTCCGGTGACGGCGATGACCCGCAGCAGCCAGTTCAGGGAGCCGAGGGTCTCGTCGAGCGCGGTGGCGAGGACGCCGCCGTGCGCGAGGCCGGGGGCGCCCTGGTGGTCGGGGGTCACGGTGAACTCGGCGGTGACGCTCACGCCGTCGCCGGCCCTGGCCTCCAGGTGGAGACCGTGGGGCTGCCCGCCGCCGCACCCGAAGCAGAACTCGTAGTGCGCGCCGAGCAGCTCGCCGGGAGCGGGCGCGTCGGGGTGGCGTACCGGCGGTATGGCGTCGGCCGGCGGGGTGAGGGCGGCAGATGTTGCAGTCACAGCCGCAGACCTTACCCGCGAGGCCAGGCGCAGGTCGCGCCGTGCCAAGCTTGGACGTATGCAGCCTTCCGCATCGTCCTCCGTGCCGCGCTTCGACGAACGTCTGACCGCTCCCCGCTCCTGGTGGGTGATCGCGGCTCTGCTGGGCCTGTCCGGCGGTCTGATCATGTTCCCGCTGGGTACGGTCCCGATCCTGGGCGGGCTGATCGCGGCGGGGGCGCTGGCGGCGGTCGCCGTGTCCTCGTACGGCTCCGCCCGGATCCGGGTGGTGGCCGGTTCGCTGGTCGCGGGCGACGCGCGGATCCCGGTCCCGGCGCTGGGGACGCCCGAGGCGCTCGACGCGGAGGAGGCGCGCGCCTGGCGCACGTTCAAGGCCGATCCGCGCGCCTTCATGGTGCTGCGCAGCTACGTCCCGGGCGCGGTCCGCGTCGAGGTCACCGACCCGGCGGACCCGACGCCGTACGTCTATCTCTCCACCCGTGACCCGGAGGGCCTGGTCGCTGCCCTGGAGGCGGCGCGCGCGGAGAGCGCAGCGCAGGCCGAGAGCACAGCGGACGCCGAGAGCGCGCGGAGCGCGGGCACGGCGGGCTAGAAGCCGATCTCCTTGGGGTTCTCGGGCTGCTCCAGCGGGGGCAGCCCTTCCAGGGCCTCCCAGGGCACCTGGCGCGCCCGCAGATCCTTGCGGACGTGCTCGGCGAGCTTCTTGGTGTCGCGGCGGTTCATGACCGCGCCGACGGCGGCGCCGACCATGAACGGCATCAGGTTCGGCAGGTTGCGCACCATGCGCTTGGTGATCTGCTGGCGCAGCTCACGCTTGAGCTGTCCGCCGAGCGCCGCGTTGACGGTGGTCGGCTTCATGGGGTCGATGCCCCGCTCCTCCGCCCAGGAGGTCAGATAGGCCGTCGAGCGCTGGGTGAGCCCGCCGGGCGGCCGCAGTCCGTACACCTCGTGCAGCTCGGCGATGAGCTTGAGCTCGATCGCGGCGACTCCGGTGATCTCCGCCGCGAGTTCGGCGGGCATGGCGGGGGGCATGGGCAGCATGGCGGCGGCGCCGATGCCGGCGCCCACGGTCGAGCTGGCGTTGGAGGCGCCCGCGACGAGTTTGTCGGCGATCTGCTCGGGGCCGAGCCCGGGGAAGTGCTTGCGAAGGGTCGCGAGGTCCCGTACGGGAACGCGCGGGGCGATCTCGATGATCCGGTCGGCGAGATAGCCGATGCCGGCCTTGGCGCCCTCGCCGCCACGCTTCACGCCGCGTTTGACGGCGTCGATCCGCGCGCGGTCGAGCTTCATACGGTCCAGCTGGACGCGCGCCGGGTTGGCGACGCGCTTGACGGCGTCGAGACGGCGCCCGTCGCGCGGGGCCTCCCGTTCCACCGGGTCCGGTGTCACGACTGCTTCGAGCGAGGCCGAGGGGCCTCGCCCGTCGTCACGTGCGCCGGGGGAGGGCAGGAGGGCGGTCTGCTCGGCATGGGGGGCCTCGTGGGCACCCTCCGCCGGGCCTGAGCCGCCCTGATACGCCTCCGGCCTCCCGGGAAGCCGGAAGCGCCGCTTCCGAGACGGTGTGTCGCCTGCCACGGCCGACCGATCTCAGTCGCAGTCGCGGCAGATCGGCTGACCGTTCTTCTCCCGAGCCAGCTGGCTGCGGTGGTGCACGAGGAAGCAGCTCATGCAGGTGAACTCGTCGGCCTGCTTGGGCAGGACCCGTACGGCGAGCTCCTCGTTCGAGAGGTCCGCGCCGGGCAGCTCCAGGCCTTCCGCGGCCTCGAACTCGTCGACGTCGACCGTCGAGGTCGACTTGTCGTTCCGGCGGGCCTTCAGTTCCTCAAGGCTGTCCGAATCGACGTCGTCATCGGTCTTGCGTGGGGTGTCGTAATCCGTTGCCATGTCGCTCTCCCCCTCTGGGTGGTTGCGGTGTCTCCAGCGCACGTAACGCGTGAGAGGCCGGACTTGTGCCCGACCCGAGGCGGAGATTTTGCCTCACATCAAGGTCTGTTACTCAATCGACACCCAATTCGCCCTCTCACGAGTGATCGGGTTTGGGTGGCGAACGGGACCGTACACGGTCCACCTGCCGTCCTTCACGGGCGCCACCCCGTGTACTTCCCGTCATCCAGGGCCCCGGAAACCCGGACTTTTCCGGGTTTTCCTATGGAATTCTCGATCACGGAGAGTGGAGAGGCGGATGCGCGTCCCTGTGATCGATCACACATGAGCGTCTCAGGAACAGGACCAGAAAATTCCGCGCAAAGCGAACGGAACCGGCTGGTACCCGAAGTGTGTCAGATCGGGAGAGTGACACGCATCACGAGACCACCGCCTTCGCGGGGCTCCGCGATGATACGGCCCCCGTGGGCACGCGCGACGGATCGCGCGATCGACAGGCCGAGGCCGACCCCCTTGTCGCTGCCGGTCCGCTCCTGACGCAGCCGCCGGAATGGCTCGAAAAGGTTGTCGATCTCGTACGCGGGGACCACGGGCCCCGTGTTCGAGACCACCAGGAGCGCTTGGCCGTGCTGGGTCTCGGTGGTGACCTCCACCCAGCCTCCTTCCGCCACGTTGTACCGCACGGCGTTCTGGACCAGGTTCAGGGCGATGCGCTCCAGCAGGACGCCGTTGCCCTGGACGACGGCCGGGCCTCGCTCGCCGCGGATCTCCACGCCCTTGGCCTCGGCCTCCCCGTGCACCTGGTCGATGGCGCGCGAGGCGACCTCGGCGAGGTCCACGGGCTTGCGCTCGACGATCTGGTTGTCGCTGCGGGCCAGCAGCAGCAGGCCCTCCACCAGCTGCTCGCTGCGCTCGTTGGTGGCGAGCAGGGTCTTGCCGAGCTGCTGGAGCTCCACCGGTGCCCCGGGGTCGGAGAGGTGGACCTCCAGGAGCGTGCGGTTGATCGCCAGCGGCGTGCGCAGCTCGTGCGAGGCGTTGGCGACGAACCGCTGCTGGGCCGTGAAGGCACGCTCCAGGCGCTCCAGCATCTCGTCGAAGGTGTCCGCGAGCTCCTTGAGCTCGTCGTCCGGGCCGTCCAGCTCGATGCGGCGCGCGAGGTCGGATCCGGCCACCTGGCGGGCGGTCCTGGTGATCCGCCCCAGCGGGGAGAGCACCCGGCCGGCCATGGCGTAGCCGAAGGCGAAGGCGATGATGCTCAGGCCGAGCAGGGCGAAGAGCGAGCGGCGCAGGAGGTCGTCGAGCGCCAGGTCCCGCTGGTGCTGGAGACAGGCGGAGACGGCCTCGTTGAGCTGCTCGCCGGTACCGGACTCGGGCAGCCGGCACCAGGAGGTGGTCGGCTGGACCTGGCCGGTGACCACCTTGAAGGGCAGCTCGGAGACGCTGACGTTGAGCACCTGCGCGGTGAACAGGTAGATGATCGACAGCAGGAGGATGCCGGCGATCAGGAACATCCCGCCGTACAGCAGCGTGAGCCGTATACGGATCGTGGGACGCAGCAGCGGTCGGACCGGGTCCCGGGGGTCCCAGGTCGGCTTCGGGGGCGCCTGAGGAGGCGCGGGAGTCGCGGCCACCGGGTCAGATCCGGTAGCCGGAGCCGGGAACGGTGACGATGACAGGCGGCTCGCCCAGCTTGCGGCGCAGGGTCATCACCGTGACCCGTACGACGTTCGTGAACGGGTCGGTGTTCTCGTCCCAGGCCTTCTCCAGGAGCTGCTCGGCCGAGACGACCGCGCCCTCGCTGCGCATCAGGACCTCCAGGACCGCGAATTCCTTCGGCGCGAGCTGGACCTCCTCGCCCTCGCGGAAGACCTCGCGGCGGTTCGGGTCGAGCTTGATCCCCGCGCGCTCCAGGACGGGCGGCAGCGGCACGGTGGTCCGCCGGCCGAGAGCGCGCACGCGCGCGGTGAGCTCGGTGAAGGCGAAGGGCTTCGGGAGGTAGTCGTCCGCACCGAGTTCCAGGCCCTCCACGCGGTCGCTGACGTCGCCGGAGGCGGTGAGCATCAGGACGCGGGTGGGCATCCCCAGCTCGACGATCTTGCGGCAGACGTCGTCGCCGTGGACCAGGGGGAGGTCGCGGTCGAGGACCACGACGTCGTAGTCGTTGACCCCGATGCGCTCCAGGGCGGCGGCGCCGTCGTACACGACGTCGACGGCCATGGCCTCCCGGCGCAGTCCGGTGGCCACCGCATCGGCGAGCAGCTGCTCGTCCTCGACGACGAGTACGCGCACGTCGTTCATCCTTCCTGCGAGCCCCTGCCCCAACGCGGACCGGGCGGTTCATGAGCACTGACTGTGCGTATCCATCCTGCCCCGGACGCGCGTAAACCGGCTGTAAGGCGGCGTACGAGAGGAGTCCGGGGGCGCCGGGAGGGCCAGGGGGCGCGTGGGCGCATGCGTGGGGGCGGAGGGGGGCGTGCGAAGAATTCACCGGAATCACGGGCCAGTTGAGGTTTCTGTGAGGAATCTCCTGGGGAGGACGTCTGCACACCCCGCGATCACGCCCTGTTGTGGCACGCCACGAGCCCCTCTGTCCCCCAGAGGCCGCAGCGTGTGATCCACCCACCCTCGGCACACCCCCGTGCCACCGACCCATGACGAGGGGGCGCACGATGGACGCTTTCACCGCAGGACTGCTGCAGCGCATTAGGACTGCGCAGACCGACCTCACACGGGCACGCGAGACGGGCGACGACTTCCTCGCGGAGGTCGAGCAGGCCGAGCTCGACGACCTGCACCGCCTGGCCGCCGAGCATGGCGTGGAGGTCAGCGCCGCCGGCGCCTGACCCCAGGACGTGAGAGGGCCCCGGTGTCGACGACACCGGGGCCCTCTCACGTGCGCGGACCCGGCGGCCGGGTCCCAGGCCCGAACCGCTGCCCCGAACCGCCGGCCCGGACCGCCGGCCCGGACCGCCGGCCCGGACCGCCGGCCCGGACCCGCTAGTCGTGCCAGGCGCCGAACTCCTCCAGAAGCGCCTGGAGCGGCTCGAAGACACCGGGCGGGGCCGCGACGGCCAGCTCGCCCGACGGGGCCTCTCCGGGCCGTCCACCGGTCAGGGCGCCCGCCTCGCGGGCGATCAGGTCACCGGCCGCGAGGTCCCAGGGGTTGAGCCCGCGCTCGTAGTAGCCGTCGAGCCGGCCCGCGGCGACGTCGCAGAGGTCGATGGCCGCCGATCCGCCGCGGCGGATGTCACGCAGCCGCGGGATCATGCGCTGGGCGATGTCCGCCTGGTGGGCGCGGCGGGTCTGGACATAGGCGAAGCCGGTGGAGATCAGGGCCTGGTCCAGCGGGGGCGCGGGCCGCACGGCGAGGCGGCGCTCGCCCGCGTACGCACCGCCGCCGAGCACCGCCCGGTACGTCTCGCGCCGCATCGGCGCCTCGACCACTCCGACGACGGTCTCTCCGTCCCGCTCGGCGGCGATGGAGACGGCCCAGGTCGGCAGGCCGTAGAGGTAGTTCACCGTGCCGTCGAGGGGGTCGATCACCCAGCGGATTCCGCTGGTGCCGGGGCTGGCCGCGCCCTCCTCGCCGAGGAAGCCGTCGTGCGGCCGGTGCTCGGAGAGGAAACCGGTGATCAGCTTCTCGGCGGCGATGTCCATCTCGGTGACCACGTCGATGGGGCTGGACTTGGTCTTGGCCACCGTCAGGTCGTCCGGCCGGCCGTCACGCAGCAGCGCGCCGGCCCTGCGCCCGGCCTCCAGGGCGAGGTCGAGCAGTTCGGTCAGCAGGGGGTCGGTCATGGGCTCGGTCACAAGCGCTCCTCAGGCGTACGGGCTGTCGGCGCCGGCCGCCGCGGGCCGTTCCGCCCGTGCCGGGCAGCAGCCGATCGGGCAGAGGTCGTGGGAGGGCCCGAGGGCGCCGAGGGCGCAGCGCTCGGTCCTGAGCCCCCGCTCGCTCGCGGCCCGTTCCAGGACGAGGTCCCGCACGGCCGCCGCGAACCGGGGGTCCGCACCCACGGTCGCCGAGCGGCGTACCGGGAGCCCCAGTTCGGCGGCCTTGGCGGTGGCCTCGGTGTCGAGGTCGTAGAGGACCTCCATGTGGTCAGAGACGAACCCGATCGGGACCATGACGACGGCCGGGACCCCGGCGCCGTACAGCCCCTCCAGGTGGTCACAGATGTCCGGTTCCAGCCACGGGATGTGCGGGGCGCCGCTGCGGGACTGGTAGACGAGCTGCCAGGGGTACGCGACGCCGGTCTCCTCGCGGACCGCGTCGACGATCACCCGGGCCACGTCCAGGTGCTGCTTCACATAGGCCCCGCCCTCGCCGTGGTCACCGACGGGACCGGACGAGTCGGCCGCGGAGTCGGGGATCGAGTGGGTGGTGAAGGCGAGATGGGCGCCGGCCCGGACGGACTCGTCGAGCTCGGCGAGCGAGGCGAGCACCCCCTCGACCATGGGGCCCACGAAGCCGGGATGGTTGAAGTAGTGCCGGAGCTTGTCGACCCGGGGCAGCGGCAGTCCCTCCGCCTCCAGCTCCGAGAGCGCGTCGGCGAGGTTCTCGCGGTACTGTCGGCAGCCGGAGTACGAGGCGTAGGCACTGGTGGTGAGCACGGCGATGTGGCGCCTGCCGTCGGTGACCATCTCCCGCAGGGTGTCGGTGAGATACGGCGCCCAGTTCCGGTTTCCCCAGTAGACCGGCAGGTCGAGCCCGGCCCCCGCGAAGTCCTCGCGCAGCGCGGCGAGCAGCGCGCGGTTCTGGTCGTTGATCGGGCTGACGCCGCCGAAGCGGAAGTAGTGCTGCCCCACTTCCTTCAGCCGTTCCTTGGGGATGCCTCGGCCGCGGGTCACGTTCTCCAGGAAGGGGACCACGTCGTCCGGGCCCTCGGGGCCGCCGAAGGAGAGCAGCAGAAGAGCGTCGTACGGGGCGGGATCGTGCTGATCGGACATGGCATTGATCCTCCCACCCGCCTGTGACAGCCCACGGCGCGGCCCGTCCGAAAAAGTGGCTGACCGATCCAGTTCAACACCGTAGGCTTTAGCTATTAATTACACGTGTTGAGCCAACGCCCGGAGATCCTCTTGCCCAGTCCCTACCGCGCGATCTTCGCGGCGCCCGGCACCAGATCCTTCTCGGTCGCCGGTTTCATCGGCCGGATGCCGCTGTCCATGATGGGCATCGGCATCGTCACGATGATCTCCCAGGTCACGGGGCGGTACGGACTCGCGGGGGCGCTCTCCGCGACCATGGCGATGTCGGCCGCCGTGCTCGGCCCCCAGGTCTCCCGGCTGGTCGACCGCTACGGCCAGCGCCGTGTGCTGCGCCCGGTCACTCTCGCGTCGCTGGTCGCGGCCGCCGGGCTGCTGGTCTGCGTCCAGCAGAAGGCCCCGGACTGGACCCTGTTCGTCTTCACCGCCGTCATCGGCTGTGTGCCGAGCCTCGGCGCGATGACCCGGGCGCGCTGGGCGCAGATCTACCGCGGCGAGGCCCGCCGACTGCACACCGCGTACGCGTGGGAGTCGATCGTCGACGAGGTGTGCTTCATCTTCGGCCCGATCATCTCGATCGGTCTGTCGACGATCTGGTTCCCCGAGGCGGGACCGCTCTTCGCCGCCGTCTTCCTCGCCATCGGCGTCTTCTGGCTGACCTCGCTGAGCGCCACCGAACCCGAGCCGCACCCGAGCGACGGCACGTCCGGTGGCTCGGCGCTCCGCTCCCCTGGCCTGCAGGTTCTGGCCCTCGCCTTCGTCGCCACCGGGGCGATCTTCGGCTCGGTGGACGTGGTGACGGTCGCCTTCGCCGACGAGCAGGGCCACAAGGCCGCCGCGAGCCTCGTGCTCGCCGTCTACGCGCTGGGCTCCTGCCTGGCCGGCGCCGTGTTCGGGCTGCTGCACGTCAAGGGCGAGCCGGCCCGTACATGGCTGGTGGGTGTCTGCGCGATGGCCGTGAGTATGATCCCCCTCCTACTGGCCGGGAACCTGCCGTTGCTGGCCGTGGCGCTCTTTGTCGCGGGCCTGTCCATCGCGCCGACGATGGTGACCACCATGGCCCTCGTCGAAGCGCACGTACCGCGCACCAAGCTGACCGAGGGCATGACCTGGACAGGAACCGGGCTCGCGATCGGTGTGGCGCTCGGCTCCTCGGCCGCCGGCTGGGTGGTCGACGCGTCGGGTGCGGAGGCGGGGTACGTGGTGCCCGTCGTGTCGGGTGCGCTCGCGGTCCTGGTGGGTCTCCTGGGGTATCGCCGGCTGCGCAGGCCGGCGCCGACACGGGAGGGGCAGCGTGAGCGGTACGACGATGGGGCGGTCACGGCGGTCGGAGAGCGCGGGGAGCACCAGGACGGCGGACAGCCCGTGGCGTAACTGGGCGGGCAACGTCACCTCCCGTCCGGTACGGGAGGTCAGCCCGGCCTCGGCCGAGGAGCTGGCCGACGTCGTCAGGAAGGCGGCGGTGGACGGGCTGCGGGTGAAGACGGTCGGCACCGGCCACTCCTTCACCTCGATCGCCGCCACGGACGGGGTGCTGATCCGCCCGCACCTGCTGACGGGGATCCGTCGGATCGACCGCGAGGCGATGACCGTGACCGTGGAGTCCGGCACTCCGCTCAAGCGCCTCAACGTGGCGCTGGCCCGCGAGGGCCTGTCGCTCACGAACATGGGCGACATCATGGAGCAGACGGTCGCCGGCGCCACCTCCACCGGGACGCACGGCACGGGGCGCGACTCGGCCTCGATCGCCGCCCAGATCCGGGAGCTGGAGCTGGTCACGGCCGACGGCCGGCTGATGACCTGCTCCGAGAAGGAGAATCCCGAGGTCTTCGCGGCCGCCCGGATCGGGCTCGGCGCGCTCGGGGTCGTCACGGCGATCACCTTCGCCGTGGAGCCGGTCTTCCTGCTCACCGCGCGCGAGGAGCCGATGAGCTTCGACCGGGTCACCTCGGAGTTCGACGCGCTGCACGCGGAGAACGAGCACTTCGAGTTCTACTGGTTCCCGCACACCGACAACTGCAACACCAAGCGCAACAACCGCAGTGCAGGCCCCGCCGCGCCGCCCGGACGGGTCAGCGGCTGGATCGACGACGAGTTGCTCTCCAACGGGGTCTTCCAGCTCGCCTGTTCGCTGGGCCGCGCGGTCCCGCCGGTCATCCCGTCGATCGCCAAGATCTCCAGTCGCGCGCTGTCGGCCCGTACGTACACCGACATCCCGTACAAGGTCTTCACCTCCCCGCGCCGGGTGCGCTTCCTGGAGATGGAGTACGCGCTTCCGCGCGAGGCGGCCGTCGCGGCGCTGCGCGAACTGAAGGCGATGCTCGAGGCCTCGCCGCTGAAGGTGAGCTTCCCGGTGGAGGTGCGCACGGCCCCGGCCGACGACATCGCGCTCTCCACCGCCTCGGGGCGGGAGACCGCGTACATCGCCGTGCACCTCTACAAGGGGACGCCCCACCGCGGGTACTTCACCGCGGTGGAGCGCATCATGACCGCGCACGGCGGCCGGCCGCACTGGGGCAAGGTGCACACCCGGGACGCCTCGTACTTCTCCGAGGTCTATCCGCGCTTCGCCGAGTTCACGGCGCTGCGCGACCGTCTCGACCCGGACCGCCTCTTCGCCAACGACTATCTGCGGCGGGTGCTGGGCGACTGACGGTCACTCGGCCGGCGGGGTCTCCTGGACGGCGGCACCGGTGTCGGTGTCGGTGTCACCGGACGGAGTCCCCGACGCGGTCGGGGTGGGCGTCCGGGTGGAGGGCGTCGATGTCGGTGTCGTCGGAGGTGTCGGCGTGGGCGTCGGGTCACCACCGGTCGACCGCGAGGGCGTCGGTTCGGGTACGGGAGTGTCCTGTCCGGCGTCCGGGGACCGTCCGGTGTCGCCCTTCCGCCGCTCCGCCTGCTCGTCGCCGCCCGCCGGCTCGCTCGGCCTCGTGGCGTCTCCCCCACCGCCACGGACGACCGAACCGAAGGTCGTGGTTCCCCTGGTGCCGCTGAAGTCCTGATCCGAGATCAGTTCGTAGGCGGTGATGCCTCCCATGGCGACCAGGAAGACGAGTGCGGCGCCGACCGTGGAGCGCTTCCAGCCGCGGACGCGGGTGCCGTGCGTGGTGGCCTCGCCGAACTCCTCCTCGTACGGCGGTGGTACGGGCCCGCCGACGGTCGTGAGCACCTGTGTGCGGTCGGGGGCGGTGTGCCTGGCGGTCCGCCGGGCCGTCCGCCGGGCCGCGTTCGACGGCTCGGCGTGGACGGCGACCTCCCGGATCTGTTCGCCCGTGCGCTTGAAGAGGTGCTGGAAGACAGAGCCGCCGCAGGTCGCGATGACACTGATCACACCGGCGCCCAGGATCGTGCCGTACACGCCGAGGGTGGAGGCGAGTTTGGCGGCGACGACGGCGGCGATCGCGCTGCCCGACACCTGCGCGACGCTCAGGTCGAGCTTCTTCTTCTCACCCTTCTCGCCCTTCTTCCCCTGATCCATACCCGCCCCTTGCCTGTTCATCTGTTCAACCATCCACCCACAAGGGACAAATGGGCGAAGTGAATGGTTCCGATTCTGGAGTTTCTGTGAAGAGCGACACGTGATGACAGGGATCGCGGAGACTCAACTCCCGTACCGTCGGAGAAGTTGGGCGGCGCGCCGGTCCACCCAGGTGGCCCGAATGGAGTACTGTGGCGAGCCCTGGGTCCGGGCTCCCGCAAGGGTGCCCGGGGTCTTCGGGAGGGGGCCGGCAGCGGCACTCGAACCGGCGGCGCCGCGGCACCGCACGGGCGCCTGATGCACAGCGTGACGACCGGTCACTCTGCGTGGCAAATAGGTAACCGTGCCATAACGGCGTTCCAGGGTCCATGCCCGACACGCCGGGCAACTCGGCAAGGTTGTGGCAGGCTGCACCCGGGCAGGCCACACTCGACTAGCGGAAGCAGCGACGCACGTGACGTCGGCAGGCACCACCCGGGAGGTCCCCATGCCCGAACTGCGTGTCGTGGCCGTCTCCAACGACGGCACACGACTGGTGCTGAAGGCTGCTGACAGCACGGAGTACACGCTTCCGATCGACGAGCGGCTGCGCGCCGCCGTGCGCAACGACCGCGCCCGACTCGGTCAGATCGAGATCGAGGTGGAGAGCCACCTCCGTCCCCGCGACATCCAGGCGCGTATACGTGCCGGTGCGTCGGCGGAAGAGGTCGCCCAGCTCGCCGGGATCCCCGTCGACCGCGTGCGGCGCTTCGAGGGCCCCGTGCTCGCGGAGCGGGCGTTCATGGCGGAGCGGGCGCGCAAGACTCCCGTACGCCGGCCCGGGGAGAACACCGGACCTCAGCTCGGCGAGGCGGTGCAGGAGCGGTTGCTGCTGCGCGGCGCCGAGAAGGACACCGTGCAGTGGGACTCCTGGCGCCGTGACGACGGCACGTGGGAGGTGCTGCTCGTCTACCGGGTGGCGGGCGAGGTCCACACCGCGAGCTGGACGTACGACCCGCCCAGGCGGCTCGTCCAGGCCGTGGACGACGAGGCGCGCTCGCTGATCGGCGAGACGGACGACACGATCGCCGCCGCGCCGGAGCCCAGCTTCCCGTTCGTGCCCCGGATCGCCCGGCTGCCGCGGGACAGGCCGCTGGACCGTGCCCTGGACCGGCAGATGGACCGGCAGCCGGATCGGCCCGCTCCGTCCTCCGAGCCGGAGGACGAGCGGGACTCGCTCACCAGCCTCCTGGAGGCGGTGCCGAGCTTCCGCGGGGACATGGTCGTTCCGGACCTGAGCCCGGAGCCCTCCTCGGCCGAACCCTCCGAGGAGACCGAGGCGGAGGAGCCCCCGGCTCCCGCGGCCTCGGCCGGCGCGGGCTCGGCCTATGCCGACGTCCTCATGCCGCGGGCTGTCTCGGGCCACCGCGACCGTCTGACGGGCACCACGGACCGCCAGGCCGAGGCGGACGGCGTCCGCCCGGGCCGCCGAGCGGCGGTCCCGAGCTGGGACGAGATCGTCTTCGGCACGCGAAGGAAGAAGCAGGACTGACGTCCGTACGGGAAAGGGGCCCGCGCCGGGAAGGCGCGGGCCCCTTTTCGCGGCGCTACGCCGGGTCCGGGCCCGTCGCCACCGGGCGGGACGGGTCGTGGGACCACTCCGACCAGGAACCGGCGTAGAGGGCCGCGGGGAAGCCCGCGATCTCCAGGGCGAGGACCTGGTGCGCGGCGGAGACGCCGGAACCGCAGTAGACGCCGACCGCGCCGTCCGCACGGGCGCCCAGCGCGGAGAAGCGCGCCGCCAGCGTCTCCGCGGGCAGGAAACGGCCCTCCTCGTCGACGTTCTCCGTCGTCGGGGCCGAGACCGCGCCGGGGATGTGGCCGGCGACCGGGTCGATCGGCTCCACCTCGCCCCGGTAGCGCTCCCCCGCCCGCGCGTCGAGCAGCAGGCCGGAGCGGGCCAGCGCCGCCGCCTCGTCCGCGTCGAGCAGCCCGAGGGCGCCCGGCTTCGGCGCGAAGTCGCCGGGCCGCGGCAGCGGGGTCTCCTGGGACAGCGCGTGGCCCTCCGCCGTCCACGCCGCGAGGCCCCCGTCCAGGACGCGTACGTCCGCGTGCCCGCTCCAGCGCAGCAGCCACCAGGCCCGGGCCGCGCCCCAGCCGAGGCCGCCGTCGTAGACGACGACCGGGGTGTCCGCCGAGACGCCCGCACGGCGCATCGCCGCTCCGAAGGCCGCCACGTCCGGCAGCGGGTGCCGCCCGCCGCTGCCGGGCGGACCGGCCAGTTCCGCGTCCAGGTCGACATAGACCGCGCCGGGGATGTGTCCGGCCTCGTACGCGGGCAGCCCGGGCGGGCCGCCGAGCTGCCAGCGGACGTCCAGCAGTACCGGGGGCCTCGCCCCGGCCGACTCGCTCACGAGTTCGCTTGCGGTGATGATGGGCTTCATGAGTGCCATCCTCGCGCAGCACGCGCGGCGACGAACCACGCCGTAGCGACGGCGGAGCGGACGACACCGGACGGCGGCCGGGAAACCGGATCGACAACCAGGCATCCTCCTGCGGGATCGCGCCAAAAAACGGCGCGGCCGTGGCGCACCGCGCGCCCGGTGGTGCAAGCATCTGCACGGGGCGCGCGACCGAGGCGCGCGTACGGCAGGTGGACGGCGGGCAGGAATCCGCTGCGGAACCCGAGAGCCCCGCTCCCACCGCCGTACGCACTCGTGCGCACGCCTTGTCCCCCCGTACGGCCACGACGATGGTCCGAGGAGAGAGTGACGATGACCGAGGCGACTCGGCGCACACCCGGTACACCCTGTTGGGTGAGCTTGATGGTGCATGGGATTGACGCGACGCAGGAGTTCTACGGCGCGCTCTTCGGCTGGGAGTTCGTCCCCGGCCCGCAGCAGCTCGGCCCGTACGTCCGCGCACTGCTCGACGGCAAGGAAGTGGCCGGCATCGGCCAGCTGCCGCCCGACCGGCATCTGCCGGTCGCCTGGACCACCTACCTGGCCACGAACGACGCCGACGAGACCGCGGAGACCATCCGCTGCTGCGGCGGAACGGTCGCCGTCGGCCCGATCGACGCCGCCGAGGCCGGACGGATGGCGATCTGCTCGGACCCGACCGGCGCCGTCTTCGGGATCTGGCAGGCCGAGCTGCACCACGGCATCGCGGCCGCGGGCCCGCCAGGGACACCGGTCTGGAACGAGCTCCTGACGTACGAGGCCTCGGCGGTCGGCAAGTTCTACCGGACCGTGTTCGGGTACGAGGCCGAGCCGGTCGTCTCCCCCGACGTCGACTTCCTCACCCTCCATGTCGACGGTCGCCCGGTGGCGTCCCTGCACGGCGTGGGCACGGAGCTCCCGCGCGACCGGGGCCCGCACTGGATGACGTACTTCGAGGTCGCCGACACGGACGCGGCCGCCCGCCTGGTCACCGAGCTGGGCGGCCGGGTGCTGCGGCCGCCCTGGGAGGGAACGGCGGGCCGGCGCACGGAGGGCCGGCTCGCGCTCGTCGCGGACCCGGAGGGAGCGGTCTTCACGATCGTCCGCTCGGCGGGCGGCTGACGCGGGGGGCAGACCCCCGGGCTTCAGCTCCTGCCGCTCCTGGCCAGGCTCCGGCGCAGCCGGGCCGCGGGCCCAGGGGCGTCGCCGCCGGGCAGTCCGAGCTCGGTCAGCCGCTCCCGCTGGAAGTACCGCTGGAGGGACCGCGCCGGGTGCTCGCCTCCCCGGTGCGCGTCGAGGAGCCGCGCGGTCTCCTCGCGCAGCAGGGGGTGGAGTTTCGGCTGCATGCAGTAGCCCACGGCCCGGACCAGCGGCGCCAGGGTGTCCGGCGCGGCGCCGGGCACGACGGGGCCCTCCCCCGTCTCCAGGTCGGGCACGATGTGGTCCACGACGGTCAGCGGCACGCGGTTGCTGTTCTCGTACGGCCTGAGCCGCTCCAGGACCGTGCCGGTGCCCACCCGGGCGATGGGGACGTCGTAGTAGACGGCCGCGGTGAGCATCGCCGTCGAGAAGCAGCCGACGACGAGCCGCGGCCGGCAGCGCTCGTAGAAGGTCTCGGCCAGCAGCGGACCGTCCAGGACCGTCAGCCGCACGCCTGCCTCCTCGGCCGCCTCGTGCAGGGCGAGCGAGTAGCGGGCGGGCGCGGTCGGATGCGGTTTGAAGATCACCGAGGTGTGTCCGGCCGTCGCGGCTCCGCGCAACATGCGGACGTGCAGCTCCTCCTCCTCTTCGGCGGTGAGGATGCCGAGCACGGCGAGGTACTGGCCGAGGAGGAGGGCGGTGGGCGCGGCCGCGACCGCCTCGGTGACCTGCCGGTCGTCCTCGGCCGCCTCGGCGATCTCCGCGAGCACCGCGCGGAAGGACTCGTCGGGTACGAGCTCGGGCTCGACGCCGTACTCGGCGAGCAGCAGGGGACGCAGTCCGGGCACCAGGTCGAGGTGGAGCAGGCGCCGGATGCGGCAGGCGATCGACTGCGGCAGCTCGTCACGCGTCGGCCCGTAGCTCATGAGACCGTCGGCGTAGAGCTGGACGGTGCTCTCGGCGAAGACCGCGGCGAGCGCTTTGGCGGGGTTGACCTGAATGGATTCGACGATCAACTCGACGGGGGCGGCGCCCAGTTCCCACGCCGTCCGGAACACCCGCTGCCACAGCGGGGCCTCCTCCGGGCGGGGCGCCCAGGAGCTGGGGTGGTGGGGGTGGATGGCCTCGTTCCAGTCGATCGTCTCGTCGAACCGGGCGGCGATCCGGTCGTAGCCGGTCATCGTGTCGAGCCGCAGCGCGGTCTCCGGGATCTCGGCGTTGTTCGACACGAGCAGGATCCGCCGGGCGTTCTCACGGGCGCCGAACTGACCGGCGTCGAGGGCCGCCGCCAGGGTGGCCGCGCCGTACAGCGTGGAGACCTGGAAGATCTGGGTACGCGGGTTCGCAGTCATGGGTCAGGCCGCCTTTCCGGTGGCACGCAGGCCGCGGAGCAGCGTGCTGCGCTTGGTGTCCATCGTCGCCAGCGTCTCGTCGAGCACCTGCTGCGGCATCCGCCGCAGGGCGTCGGTGACGTTCTGCTTGAGTCGCTTGGTCACGGCCGGCTCGTACTGGTCGGCCTTGCCCATGTGAAAGGCGATCATGGCGCAGTAGGTGCGCACCGCCTTCGGCAGAAAGCGGTCCGCCTCGGCGTCCTGGGACACCTCTTCGAGCAGCAGATCGTACGACGGAATGAAATCCAGCTGGCGGTTGTCGGTGATCTGCGTGAGCGAGGTGGTCACGCCGCGCCGGTAGAAGACCCCGTGGAGACTGAGAGCCGCATAGGTCGTGGCTTTCAGATGAAGACGCCAGATCCACAGCCGGTCCTCGGCGGTACGCAGTTTCGTCTCGAATCGCGAGGCGCCGTTCTCGAAGAGCCGGCCGCTGTAGATACCGAACGGGACGAACGGATAATCGACCATCGTCACCATGCTGGCGGGTGCGATTCCGTCGCGTGGATTCATCACCGTGTCGCGCTGCCGGGCGGGCGCGTACCGGATGCTGCGCGACGGTCCGGTCGACTGCACATGGTCGGTGCGGGCGAAGTCGCAGCCCAGCGTCTCGATGCCGTCGACCATGGCGCGCAGGTGGCCGGGGGCGTACCAGTCGTCGCCGTCGAGGAAGGTGACGTACTCCCCGGTCGCCGCGTCCAGGCCGGTGTTGCGCGCCTGGGCCACGCCCAGATTCGTCTCGTGGCGGATCACGGTGGCGTTCGGAACGCGGTCCTGCCAGCGGTCGAGAACGTGGGGTGTCTCGTCCGTGGAACAGTCGTCGATCAGCAGGAACTCGAAGTCCGGATCCGCGTTGTTCGCGAGGCTGCGCATGGTGTCGGGGGCGTAGAGCCCGACATTGTGGAACGGCACGATGACGGACAGTTTCGGCACACGGAATCCCAACACTCAAAAACCAAACAGAAAATCAGTCGGTCAAGCGATCGGAGCTGACGGCGGTCACGCCGACGAACGCCGGCCGGGCGGGCAGCGTATCCACCGCTATTTCCCGCCGGTCGAGCCGGATGTGCACTCCGGGTGAACTCTTGTCGTCCCGCGCGGAAACCGGCTCCGGAATCCGATGACCAGCAGAGCGATCA